>NZ_CP019724.1:930000-1240000 GCF_002005225.1 Streptomyces pactum | reverse complement strand
GTCCAGGCCGGTGGTGACGGCGCCGTGGCAGTGGTGGTCCACCAGCTCCAGTGCGGCGAGCCTCTCGTGGACGGGTCCGGCGGCCACGTCAGTACTTCCAGCGGTAGGCCGCCGCCACCCGGTCGTCGTCCAGCCCGTCGACCGCCTCGACCTCCCCCCGCCGTACGGCGGTCACCGCGTCGGCGAGGACCGGCCCCAGCGCGGTCCGGAGCACGTCGTCGGCGCGGAACGCCTCGGCCGACTCGGCGAGCGAGCCGGGCAGCCGTCGCACTCCCCGGGCCGCCGCCTCGTCCGCGCCGAAGCGGGCCGGGTCGCCGGTGATCTCCTCGGGCAGGGGCGCGGACGAGGCGAGCCCGTCCAGTCCGGCGGCGATCACCGAAGCGAGGGCGAGGTAGGGGTTGGCGGCGAGGTCGACCGGCTTCACCTCCAGGTTGGCCGCCCGGCCACGCTCCCCGGTGGTGCCGGTGACGACGCGCAGGGCGGCCTCGCGGGTCTCCCGGCCCCAGGCGGTGAAGATTCCCGCCCACTGCGAGGGGCGCAGCCGCAGACGGCTGGCCGGGCTCGGCGCGGTCATCGCCGTGAGTGCCGGGAGGTGGTCCAGCACCCCGGCCACGAAGGACTCGGCCTCCGTGGTCATCCCGTACCGGGCCGTACCACCGGCGTGCAGATTCCTCCCGTCGCGCCAGGCGGAGAGGTGGATGTGCCCGCCGTTGCCGACTCCCTGCCCGAGGACCGCCGGGGCGAAGGAGACCCGCAGCCCGTGCCGCCCGGCCACGGCCCGGATGGTCTGCCGCACCAGCACACTGCGGTCGGCCGCCGCCACCGGGTCGAGCGCCCCCACCGAGATCTCGAACTGCCCCGCCGCGTACTCGGGATGGAGCTGGTCCACGTCCACGCCCTGCGCCGCGAGCGCCGCCAGCAGGTCGGCGGCGCAGTCGCTCAGCTCCACCTGCCGGATGGCACCGTAAGCCGGTCCCGACACCGCCGGCACGAAGTCGTCACCGGCCGCGTCGCCCCGGCCCACGGCCCACTCGATCTCGATCGCGGCCTTGAAGACGATGCCGTACCGCTCGGCGGCCCGCGCCACGGTCCGGCGCAGGACGGTCCGCCCGCACGCCGGATGCGGCTCGCCCTCCTGCGTGATCCGGTCGACCGGCGCCCACGCCCAGCCGGGCTGCGCCGCGAGTACGGCCAGTCGGTCGAGGTCGGGGTAGAGGCGCAGATCTCCGTCGGGGGAACCGAGCACGTCCGTGGCGACGATCGAGTCGTTCGCGAGGAAGGTGTCGAACACCGGTGACATGCCGACGCCCCAGGCCGCGGCCGCGGCGAGCTTCGCGGTGGGGACGGTCTTCACCCGGCCGATCCCCGCCGTGTCGACGTACGCCAGCACGACGCCGTGCACGCCCTGCCCGGACAGTTCACCGCCGAGCGCGGCGGCCCGCTCGACCTCGCCCGGACGCCCGCCGGGAACGGGATCGCTGTCGCTCACGTCTGGGCTCCTTCGCGCGTGCGATGTCCGTCGCGCACCATTGTGCCGTCCGGTGATCACGCTGTCCGGGTTTCGCCCGAGGTGCGCACACGGCGGCGCCCGCGCCGCGTCGGGGAGGCTGCGCGGGGCGTGGTGCCGGGGGACTGCCGCTGCCCGGCGGGGCCGTCAGTACGGGTTGGTGGGCTGTGGCGAAGGCGTTCCGCCGTCCAGGACGGTCTTCAGGCGCTCGGTGCCCTGCCGCACCGCCTGTTCCACGGACGAGGCCTCGCCGCCGTCCAGGCCGCCGCCCGTGACGGTGAGGGCGGAGGTGCCGACGCGTACGGCGACGAGGTCCAGGGTGAGTGTGGCCGGGTTGTCCGCGGCGGTGCCCCGGACGGTCACGTGCAGGCCTTCACGCGCGTCGCCGACCTCGGGCACCGATGCCTCGGTGACCTGGACCGTGCGCTTCTCGCCCGCGTCGTCGGTCGCGGTGAACCGATCGCACTTCCGCGGCAGGGAGTCCAGCCACTTCAGGCGGTCGTCCAGCCCGGCGCGGTCGTAGCCGGCGACCTGCTCCAGCAGCCGGGAGTCGCCCTGTTCGAAGCCGGTGAGCGCCGACGGCCCCGACGGCTCGCCCAGCAGGTCGTCGCGGTACAGGGAGTCCAGCAGTTTCTGGCAGTCGGCGGCGTCGGTCCTCGCGGTGAGGAAGTCGGAGACGTCGACCTCGCCGACGAGCAGCCGGTCGCGCCACTTGTCCGCGTCCTGGACCTGGTTCCAGTCGCCCTCCAGGTCGGCCTCGGTGAGCAGGGCTGCCTTCGCACCGGACTCGGTGAGGGTGGAGGGGAGCGTTCTGGGAGACCCGGTGGGCTGGCCCGCGGGGACCTCGCCCGCCTCGCGCCGCTCTGCCGCGGGGGACGCCGACCGGGCCTGTGCGGCGGCGGTGTCCGAGGCCGCCGCCGGCTCGCCGCCGTCCGCAGAGCAGGCGGCCGTGGTCACCAACGCCCCCGCCGCCAGTGCGCGGGTCATGAGACGGACGGGGCGGGACGGACGACGGCTCATCGCGGATGCCTCCTGGGATGTGACACGGTGCCCTCAGCGCATCACCGCACCCGCGGACGCACCAGCGCACGGGGGTTGTCCGGGTGACCGGCCGTTGGTACCGCGAAGGCTCACCCGGAGCGGTCGAGCGTGTCCCGCGCGACCTCCCCGTCCACCGACGCGCGCACCAGGGCCGCCGCGAGGACGGCCGGTTCCGTCGCCCCGGCGAGGTCGAGGAGCCGGTCCGGGTCGCTGGGCAGGCCGAGTCGCTCCGCGCCCTGGAGCGCCTTGCGGTCCAGGTAGGGGGCCGTCTGCGGCCAGACGCGCTGGACCTCCCGCAGGAAGATGTCCGCGCCGGTCGGACCCACTCCGGGGAACTCCTGGAGCAGCCGCCGTACTTCGGCCACCTCGCCGTCCGCCTGCTCTCGAAGCCGGCGCAGGTCCCCGCCCCATCGCTCGGTCAGCAGCTCGGCGGCGTCGCCGAGCTGGGAGGCGGTGCGCTCGTCGTAGCGCCGGTAACCGCCCCGGCCGAGCGCGTCCACCCGCTCCTGCCAGTCGGCGCCGGCCATGCGGCGCGGATCGCGCAGCCCGGCCTCGTGCAGTGCACGGGCGGTGGCCACGGCGACCGAGCCGCGGATGCGGGCACTGAGCAGGTGGGCGAGGACCAGCAGCCGGTACAGCGGCTGCGGGGTGTCCTTCAGCCGGATGCCCGCCTCCTCGGCGTACGTCTGCCCGTGCGCGCCGACGAGTTCGCGTACCACCCGCCGTTGGTCACGGCTCACGGCTACGGTTTCAGTGGGTCGTGGCCGACCGTCATCAGCCGGTGCCTGAGCCGGGTGTCGGCGGACTGGGGCTCGTTCTCCAGGTCGGCCTGCGATGTCACGGTGTCCACGACCTTGCGCATCGCCTCCAGGTCGTCCTCCGTCAGGTCCGTGCGCCGCTTCTGCAGGATCGCGAGGACGTGCTGTCCCAGTGGTGGGCCGGCGTCGTCCGGCATCGGCTCGGTCAGCTCGCCGGAGTCGCGTACCCGGAGCCAGTCCGAGAGTTCCGCGGAGGTCATGTTCACCACGCGGTGGAAGTCCTCCCACAGCGCGTCGAGTTCGAGGGCGTCGGCCATGAGGTGCCCCTCATTTCGTCGTGCGTATGTGCGTACTGCGCGGTCGTACGGAGCAGGCGGACGCACTCGTCCTCGCCGGGACCTCCCCACACGCCCGACGTCCGGCCGGGGTCCAGGGCGAACGCCATGCACTGCGCGCTCACCGGGCACCGGGCGCGTACGCCCTCGGCGGCCCGGTGTCCCGCAGTGTCGGGCCGGCGGTGCCCACGGGGAGGACGGTTCGGGGTCCTCGTCCACAGGCGGCGCGGTGCAACCACTCCGTGGGGGCGCGGGTGCCCATGGGGCTCGGGGGCAAACGCCCCGCCGGGGGTACCGGGACCAGAGGCCCGCGGGCGCAGCGGAGTACAAGCTCCTACCCGCCGGGCTCGGGGCTCGCGCTCCTACCCGCCGGGCTTGGGGCTCGTGCCCCTACCCGCCGGGCTCGGGGCTCGCGCCCCCGGCTGGGGCACCGGGTGCGAACGCCCCCGCCGGGGCACCGCCCCCGCCGGTCAGCGGGGGAGTACGCGGTCCAAGAAGCGCGTGACGTCGGCGAACACCTCCGCCCGGTTCGTCTCGTTGAAGACCTCGTGCCGGGCGCCCGGGTAGATCCGCTCGGTCAGGTCGCCGCCGCTCAACCGCTCGACGCCGACCCGGCTGCCGGGCAGCGGAACGAGCCGGTCGTCGTCGCCGTGCACCCACAGCAGCGGGAGCCGGCCGACGTCGCCGCCCTTGGCCACGGTCTCCAGGGTCCGTACGAAGGCCTCCAGTGTCGGCCGCTTCATCGGGCCGTGCCACACCAGCGGGTCCGCCGCGTACGCCGCGCCGACCGCCGGGTCCCGGGAGAGCGAGGCCGGGCTGATCGGGGTGTCGGGGATCTCGTCGAGGGCGAGCAGCCGGCGCGGCAGCTCCCAGTCGCCGACGACCGGGCCGGAGAGCACCAGCGCGGTCAGCCCGCCGGGGTGGCGCTGGGCGTAGCGGGAGGCGATCAGGCCGCCCATGGAGTGCCCGATCATGACGACCGGCAGGCCGGGGTGGGCGGCCCGGGCCCGCTCGGCCACGGTGTGCACGTCGGTGACCACGTCCTCGAAGTCCTCGATCAGCACCCGTTCGCCGTCCGACCGCCCGTGTCCCGCGTGGTCGACGCCGTACACGGCCGCGCCGTGCTCCGTCAGAACGCTCGCCACCTCGTCGTAGCGGCCGATGTGCTCGCCGTATCCGTGCACCAGCAGCGCCACGTAGGTGGGCCGCCCGGCCGGCCACGCGCGGGCGGTGAGCCGACCGCGCGTTCCGGTCAGGACGTGCTCGCGGGCCTCGGTCATGTCTCCTCCAGCGCGTCGGTGACGGTCACCGGGGGATCTTCCCAGGGAGCCGTCCGACGGTCTATAGTCCAAAACTAGCAGTGCTAATTAAGTGTTCGTTCGCCGCCGTCGGCGACCGAGTGACGGTCAGGAGTCCCCTCGTGCGTCCCGTCCACTTCGCGGCCGCCCGCCGCACCCCGATCGGCAAGCTCCGCGGCGCCCTGTCCACCGTGCGGCCCGACGACCTCGCCGCCGCCGTGATCCGGGGCCTGGTCGCCGACGTGCCCGCGCTCGACCCCGCCCGCGTCGACGACGTGTACTGGGGCGCCGCCAACCAGGCCGGTGAGGACAACCGCAACGTCGCCCGCATGGCCGCCCTGCTGGCGGGCCTGCCCGACTCCGTGCCCGGCGCCACGGTGAACCGCCTGTGCGCCTCCGGCCTGGAGGCCGTCACCACCGCCGCCCGCACCATCGCCGCGGGCGAGGCCGACGTCGTGCTCGCGGGCGGCTCGGAGTCGATGAGCCGCGCCCCCTTCGTGCTGCCCCGCCCCGACGAAGCCCTGCCGCACCGCATCGAGACCGCCGACACCCGCCTCGGCTGGCGCCTGGTCAACCCGGCGATGAAGGAACTGCACGGACTGCTGGCCATGGGGGAGACCGCCGAGGAGGTCGCCGAGCGGTACGGCATCCCGCGCGAGCGCCAGGACGAGTTCGCGCTGCGCAGCCACCGACTGGCCACCGAGGCCCGCAAGAACGGCCACTTCGACGACGAGCTGCTTCCCGTAGAGCGCCCCGACGGCGTGGTCGTCGACACCGACGAGTGCGTCCGCGAGGACACCTCCGTCGAGAAGCTCGCCCGCCTCAAGCCGGTCTTCCGCACGGGCGGCACCGTCACGGCGGGCAACGCGTCCCCGATGAACGACGGCGCCGCCGGTCTCCTCCTGGTCAGCGAGGAGGCCCTGAACGACCTGGGCCTGGAGTCCCTCGGCCGCTATGTCGCGGGCGGCTCGGCCGGCGTCCACCCGGACGTCATGGGCATCGGCCCGGTCCCCGCCACCCGCAAAGTCCTCGCCCGGGCCGGCTGGAACGTCGACGACCTCGCGGAGGCCGAGTTCAACGAGGCGTTCGCCGCCCAGGCACTCGCCTGCGTGGACCAGCTCGGCATCGACCCCGACCTGGTCAACCCCAGTGGCGGCGCCATCGCGCTGGGCCACCCGCTCGGCTGCTCCGGCGCCCGCATCCTCACCACCCTGCTCCACCGCATGCGCCGCACGGGCGCGGCCCGCGGGCTCGCCACGATGTGCGTCGGCGTCGGGCAGGGCAGCGCGCTGCTCGTCGAGCGGCACTGAGGGTCTCCGCCCCCGCCGAGCGCCACCCACCCCCTCCGCAGAGCCGCAGCAAGGAACGGAGCAACACCCCATGGCAACCCTCTCCGTCGCCGCCGTCCTCGCCGAGAACGCCCGGCGCCGCCCCGACAAGGAGGCGCTGGTCGAGGGCGACCTGCGGCTGACCTTCGCCGAGGTGTGGCAGCGGGCCCGGGCCCAGGCCGGCGCCCTCACCGGCCTGGGCGTCCGGCCGGGGGACCGGGTCGCGCTGATGGCGCCGAACACCGCCGACTTCCCGCAGGCGTACTACGCGATCGCCGCGACCGGTGGCGTCGTGGTCCCGGTCCACCTGCTGCTGTCACCGGCGGAGGTCGAGCACGTCCTGCGCGACAGCGGCGCCACCCTGCTGCTGTGTCACCCGGCGCAGGCGGAGACCGCGGCGGCCGCCGCGCGGGAGGCGGGCATCCGGGTGATCACCCTCGGTGACGAGCTCGGCAAGCTCGCGGCCGACGCCGAGCCACTGCCCTCGTACGTCACCCGCGACGCCGACGACCCCGCCGTCGTCTTCTACACCAGCGGCACCACCGGTGTCCCCAAGGGCGCCGTGCTCAGCCACTTCAACCTGGTGATGAACGCGACCGTCAACGCCTTCGACGCCAACGACGTCAGGCCCGACGACGTCGCGCTCGGCGCGCTGCCGCTGTTCCACGCCTTCGGCCAGACCGTCTCCATGAACTCCACCTGGCGGGCGGGCGCCACCCTCGTCCTGCTGCCGCGCTTCGACGCGGCGCGCGCGATCGAGCTGATGGTGCGGGAGAAGGTCAACACCTTCCACGGGGTGCCGACCATGTTCGTCGCCCTCGCCGCGGCGGCGGCCGGGGCCGATGCCCTGCCCGGCCTGCGGGTGTGCGTCTCCGGCGGCGCGTCGCTGCCCGTCGCCGTGCTGGAGCGGTTCGAGGCCGCCTTCGGCGCGAGGGTCTACGAGGGATACGGGCTGTCGGAGACCTCCCCCGCGGCGGCCGTGAACCAGCCGGTGTTCGGCGCCAGGCCAGGCACCATCGGCCATCCCCTGTGGGGCGTGGACGTGGAGATCGCCCGCGCGGAGGTCGAAGGCACCGTCGAACTGCTGCCGCCCGGTGCGCTGGGCGAGGTCGTCGTACGCGGCCACAACGTCTTCTCCGGCTACCTGGGCCGCCCCGAGGCCACCGCCGAGGCGCTCGTCGACGGCTGGTTCCGCACCGGGGACCTCGGCACCAAGGACGAGGAGGGCTTCCTCCGGATCGTCGACCGGAAGAAGGACGTCATCATCCGCGGCGGTTACAACGTCTATCCGCGGGAGGTCGAGGAGGTGCTGATGCGCCACCCCGGCATCGCACAGGTCGCCGTCATCGGCCTCCCGGACGAACTGCACGGCGAGGAGGTGTGCGCCGTCGTCGTCCCCGCGCCGGACGCGGCGCCGGACGCCGCCGAGGTCACCGAGTGGTCCAGGCAGTACCTCGGCAAGTACAAGTACCCGCGCCGCGTGGAGTTCGCGGACGCGCTGCCGCTGGGACCCAGCATGAAGGTGCTGAAGCGGGAACTGCGGGTGCGGTACACGGCGGGCTAGGGCACCACAGGGGCCACCTGCCGAGACGGTGCTTACGGGCATCGGTTGGGTGCGCATAGCATCAGTGCCCGCAATGGACACCATGACGCTCTGGCACCTCACCGGCTGGGAATTCGCCGCCCTCGCCTTCGCCGCCTTCCTCGTCGGCTTCTCCAAGACCGCCGTGAGCGGGGCCAACACGGTCAGCCTGGCCATCTTCGCGGCGGTACTGCCCGCCCGCGCCTCCACCGGCATCCTCCTGCCGGTCCTGATCGCGGGTGACATCCTGGCCGTGCTCACCTACCGGCGCCACGCCCACTGGCCCACGCTGTGGCGGCTGTTCCCGGCGGTGGGGGCCGGCGTGGTCGTCGGCACCGTGTTCCTTCTCTGGGCGAACGACGCGGTCGTACGGACCTCGATCGGCGCGATCCTGCTGCTGATGGCCGGGGTGACGATCTGGCGCAGGCGGCGGACCGACGCGGACGGACGGCCGGCCGGGGAGGGGGACGGGATCACCTCTCGGGCCGGTCGCCTGAAGGCCCGCTCGTACGGCGTGCTCGGCGGCTTCACCACGATGGTGGCCAACGCGGGCGGCCCGGTGATGTCGATGTACCTGCTGTCCGCGGGCTTCCGGAAGCTCGGTTTCCTGGGCACGTCGGCGTTCTTCTTCCTCATCGTCAACGTCTCCAAACTGCCCTTCAGCGCCGGCCTCGGCCTGATCGACGAGAGCTCGCTGCTCCTTGACGCCGCGCTCGTGGGGTTCGTGGTGCCGGGCGCGTTCATCGGCAAGTGGGCGGTGAACCGGATCAACCAACGCCTGTTCGAGCGGCTCGTGATCGCGGCGACGGTGATCGGGGGCCTCGAGCTCCTCCTGCCCTGACGGTGCGTAGTCTCGACGCATGTCCCGGCCGACTTCGTCCCGCCCGACGCCGCCCCGCCCGGCGCCGCACGTGCTGATCCTCGGCGGCACCACCGAGGCCCGCCGACTGGCCGCCGACCTGGCGGCGCGCACCGGCGTCCGCGTCACCACCTCCCTCGCGGGGCGGGTGACCCGGCCGGGCGCCCTCGCCGGCGAGGTACGGACCGGTGGCTTCGGCGGACCGGAAGGGCTGGCCGCCTGGCTGCGCGAGCAGCACGCGGACGCCCTCGTCGACGCCACCCACCCCTTCGCCGAGACCATCACGGCGAACGCGGTCCGTGCCGCGGCGGCCACCGGAACCCCCGCGGTGATCCTGCGCCGTCCCGGCTGGCAGGCCGGCCCCGGCGACCACTGGCATCCCGCCGCCTCCCTCGCCGAGGCGGCCGGCCTGCTGCCGGCCCTCGGCCGCCGCGTGTTCCTCACCACCGGCCGCCTGGGCCTGGCCGCCTTCGCCCACCTGTCCGGCCTCCACTTCGTCACCCGCTCGGTGGAGCCCCCCGAGCCGCCCCTCCCACCGGACACCCGCGTCCTCTTGGCCCGCGGCCCGTTCACGGTGGCCGACGAGACGGCGCTCCTGCGCGACCACCGCATCGACGTACTGGTGACCAAGGACAGCGGGGGAGCGGCCACCGCGGGCAAACTCGCGGCGGCCCGGGAGCTGGCCCTCCCGGTGGTGGTCGTCCGCAGGCCTCCGCTGCCGCCGGGCGCGGACGTGGTGTCCGACGTGCCGGCGGTACTGGAGCGGCTGGAGCGACTGGAGCGACTGGAGCGACTGGGCCTCAGCGGGCCGTGACCGGCTGCCGCACGCGGTCCGGCAGGCCGCTGCTCAGGTCCTCGACCAGCAGACGCTTGGCGATCGAGTCGACCGCGGCGCGCAGCTCCGTGTCCGAGGGCCGGCCGATGTCCTGTTCCACCCGGTCCTCCAGCCAGGCCGACCACGCCCGGCCGATGACCAGGGCCTCGCGGGCGCCCGCCTCGGTGTGCGAGAGCAGGGAGCCGTGGCGGGTCAGGAACCCCTCCTCGACCATGCGGTCGAAGACCGGCAGCAGCACCTCCGGCGGGACCCGGCGGCGCGCCGCGATGAGGCCGAGGCCGGCGTGTCCGACCAGCCGCGTGAACAGGTCGACCTGCATGACGGCCCAGGCGCCGGCGACATCGAGCCGGGTGTCGCTGTCCGCGATGATCCGGCGCGCGGTGTCCAGCTCGGTACTGCCGATGATCTTCCCGACGGAGGCCTCCAGCGCCCGTCTGTTGTCGGCGTCGTGCGGTGAGGCGAAGCCCTCGCCCATGTCGGTGGAGCCCAGCCGGGCGCTGTCGCGCAACGGCACCTGCTTGAGGAACAGGGCGACGAGCAGGCCGAGCGCCGCGACCGGCACCGTCCACAGGAACACGGTCTGGATGGTGTCGGCGTACGCGCCCACGATCGGCGCCGACGCCTCGGACGGCAGCCGGTGCACACCGTCCGGACTGGTCGCCGCCCTGCCGATCACGGCCGGGTCGGCGGCGCCGGTGCCCGCGGCCGCGGCGACGCCGTCCCGCAGGTTGGGGCCGAGGGCGTTGGCGTAGATCGTGCCGAAGACGGCGGTGCCGAAGGAGCTGCCCAGCGTGCGGAAGAAGGTGACGCCGGAGGTCGCGGTGCCGAGGTCGGCGTAGTCGACGGTGTTCTGCACGGCGATGGTCAGCACCTGCATGGACAGGCCGATGCCCGTGCCGAGCACGAACATGTACAGCGACTCCGGCCAGGCGCCCGTCGACGGTTCCATGAGCGACATCAGATACAGGCCGACACCCATCACGAGGGTGCCGGCGATCGGGAACAGCCGGTACCGCCCGGTCCTGCTGACCACGTTGCCGCTGAAGACCGAGGCGATCAGCAGCCCGGCGACCATCGGCAGCGTCCGGACGCCCGAGACGGTGGCCGAGTCGCCGTCGACGTACTGCAGATAGGTCGGCAGATACGTCAGCGCGCCGAGCATCGCGAAGCCGACGATGAAGCTGAGGATCGAGCAGACCGTGAACACCGGGTTGGAGAACAGCCGCATCGGCAGCATCGGCTCGGCCGCCCGGGTCTCCACCCGGCAGAACAGCCCGAGCGCGATCAGCCCGCCCGCGAACAGGCCGACGATCACGGCCGAGCCCCACGCGTACTCGTTTCCGCCCCAGCTCGTCGCCAGGATCAGCGCGCTCGCGCCGACCGCGACCAGCGCGATGCCCAGGTAGTCGATGACGGGCCGGGCGGCCGACTTCACCACCGGGATGGTGCGGGCGGCGGCGATGACGACGACGATCGCGATGGGCACGTTGACGTAGAACGCCCAGCGCCAGGACAGGTGGTCGGTGAACAGCCCGCCCAGCAGCGGGCCGATGACCGTCGCCACGCCGAACACCGCGCCGATCGCGCCCTGGTACTTGCCGCGCTCCCGCAGCGGGATGACGTCCGCGATCAGCGCCATCGACGTGACCATCAGACCGCCCGCGCCGATGCCCTGCATCGCCCGCCAGATGATCAGCAGCGGCATGCTGGTGGCCAGACCGCACAGGAACGAGCCCGTGATGAACACGATCGCCGAGACCTGGAAGACGACCTTGCGGCCGAACATGTCGCCGAACTTGCCGACCAGGACCGTCGCCACGGTCTCCGCGAGCAGGTACGAGGTCACCACCCACGACATGTGCTCGCCGCCGCCCAGGTCCGACACGATCGTCGGCAGCGCGGTGCCGACGATCGTCTGGTCCAGGGCCGCGAGCAGCATGCCCAGCATGATCGTGACGAAGACGACGTTGCGGCGGCGCTTGTCCAGCACGGGCGGCTGGGCGGCGGCGGTCCGTGGCGGTTCCTCGGCGACTGTCACACGGTCACGATCACACCCGTGCACGGGCCACGCATGCGGGGACGGTCCGCCAGGGTGCGGCTGTCAGCGCGGCCGTCAGTGCGGCCTTCGGCCTGCCCGGGTGCGGCTGTCAGCGTGGCCTTCGGCCTGCCCGGGTGCGGCCATCGGTCCGGTCGGCGGCGAGGTCCGGCTAGCCGTCGCCGGGATCGCGCCGCAGCAGATACGTGTCCATGATCCAGCCCTTGCGCTCCCGCGCCTCCGCGCGCAGGCGCTCGATGCGGGGGGCGGCCTCGGCGATCGGGCCGGAGGCGAGGATCTCGTCCGGAGTGCCCAGGTAGGCGCCCCAGTAGATGTCGATGTCCTGGTCCGCGTACCGCCGGAAGGCCTGGTGGGCGTCGAGCATCACCACGACGTCGTCCACCCCTTCCGGGAAGCCCTCCGCCAGTCGTCGTCCGGTGGTGATCTGCACCGGCCGGGCCACCCGGTTCAGCCCGGTACGGTGCCGGGCGACGAGGGAGGAGACGCTGCTGACACCGGGCACGACGTCGTACTCGAAATCGACCGCGCCGCGCTCCAGGATCTCCTCCAGGATGCCCAGCGTGCTGTCGTACAGCGCGGGGTCGCCCCACACCAGGAAGGCGCCGCTCTCGTCCTCGGCCAGCTCCTCGGCGATCATCCGCTCGTAGACACCGGCTCGGGCACTGCGCCAGTCCCCCACGGCGGGGGAGTACGCCGAGCCGCCCGCGCTCCGGTCCCGCTCGGGGTCGCGCGCCTCGACGATCCGGTACGTCCCCTCCGGTACGTGCGTCTCCAGCATGTCCCGGCGCAGCCGCACCAGGTCCGCCTTCACCTCGCCCTTGTCCAGGAGGAAGAACACGTCAGTGCTCCGCAGCGCCTCGACCGCCTGCAGGGTCAGTTGCCGGGGGTCGCCCGCGCCGATACCGATCACATGAATCATCCGCACGCCACGAGTCTGCCGTACGCCACCGACAACGCCCCGGCCGGGCTGCCCCCGGTGCCGCGGTGCGGCCGTCTCCGGTGCCGCGGCGTGGCCGTCTCCGGTGCCGCGGCGTGGCCGGATCAGCCCCGCAGCCGGGGCGCCCGCGCGCCCGCGTCCACCGACTCGCCGTCCTCCACGTCCCGCGCCAGTTGCCGGGCCCACCCGGCGACCCGCCCCAGGTCCATGCCGTACGGCCGCCCCCGCCCGGAGTCCGAGGCCGCCCACTCCGTCACCGCCCCGGCCCCCCGCCGCAGCAGTCTGGCGCCGCCCGTCACGTTGCCGCGGGCCGCGTGCGTGAGCCCCACGGCGAGCTGGGCCATCCCCCGCCATAGCTGCCGTTCCTCCTCGGGGCCGGACTTCCAGGCGTCCTCGAACACCTCGTGCGCGTGGAACGGCCGCCCCGCGTCCAGCAGCCGCTGCGCCTCGGCGACCGTCTCCCCGGGTGCCCGTACGACACCCTCCGGCTGGCGGGGGACGCCGTCCGCGCCGTACGGCAGCGGGCGGCCGAGCCCGTCCCGGGGCCGGGCGTTGCGCGCCCGCCCCTCGTCGTCGCGGTCCCGCGCGTCCACCGGCCGGTTCGCGGCCGTGCTGTCCATGGGGTTGTCGGCAGGGCTGTCCATGGGACCGATTGTCCCCCTCCCGCACCCGCTTAGGCGTGGCCCGGGGTGTGGGGTAAAGTACTGTTCGCGTGATCGCGCGGTTCGCCGCGTGTGAGCACACCGGGACGTGGCGCAGCTTGGTAGCGCACTTGACTGGGGGTCAAGGGGTCGCAGGTTCAAATCCTGTCGTCCCGACGGTGTGAAGGGCCTTCACGGGCGCGATTCCCGTGAAGGCCCTTTGCCGTGGCCCTTCTGTGCCGTCCTGTGTCCTCATGCGAGGCTCTGTGCCGTCGGGCGGGTCCGTGGGCGGTCCGTCACCCGCCTGCCCGCGATCACCGTCGGCCGTCTCGGCCGGCGCTGCGGCCCGCGGCCCGGCCGGCCACGTCCCACTCACCCCAAAAAGCGCTGGCCCGGTCCCGTCCCAACTGGCTAGCGTCGCCGAGCGTGGGCACCGGGAACCCGAAGGACATCGTGCGGCGCGGATACGACGCCGTGGCGGCGCGCTACGACGAGGCGTACGGCAGCGGCACCAAGTACGGGCCCTGGCTCGACGACCTGCGCCGGCGGCTCCCGGCCGGCGGCCCGGTCCTGGACCTCGGCTGCGGAGGCGGAGTGCCCGTCGCCCGGACGCTGACGGACGCCGGGCACCCGGTCACCGGCGTGGACATCAGCGAGGTGCAGATCCGCCGGGCGCGCGAGCGGGTGCCCGGCGCCGTGTTCCACCGCGCCGACCTCTCGGACGTCGGCTTCGAACCCGGCTCCTTCGACGCGGTGGTCTGCTTTACGCCCTCATCCACCTCCCGCTGACCGAACAGCCCCCGCTGCTGCGCCGGATCGCCGGCCGGCTGCGTCCCGGAGGCCGGTTCGTCGCCACCGCCGGGCACGGCGCCTGGACCGGCGTCGCGGAGGACTGGCTCGGTGGCGGCGCCCCCATGTGGTGGAGCCACACGGACGCCGCCGGATACCGGGAGTGGATCACCGAGGCCGGGCTGACCGTGGAACACGAGGAGTACGTGCCGGAGGGCGACGTGGGGCACACCCTGTTCCGGGCCCGCCGGCCGCTGCGGGACGGCACCTAACTCCTGACCAGCAGTTGGAAGTCGAACGCGTACCGGGACGCGCGGTATATGTGCGTCCCGAACTCGACCGGCCGCCCGGTGTCGTCGTACGCCGTGCGCTGCATGGTCAGCAGTGCGGCGCCTTCCTCCTCGTCCAGGCGGTCCGCCTCCTCCCGGGTGGCCGAGCGGGCGCCCACGGTCTGGCGGGCGCTGTGCAGGGTGATGCCGCAGGCGCGCATCATCCGGTACAGGCCGGTCGACTCAAGCCGGGCGCGGTCCAGATCGAGCAGGGCCGTCGGCAGGTAGTTGCACAGCAGCGCCACCGGCTGGCCGTGGGTGAGGCGCAGCCGTTCCAGGACGGTGACCTCGCCGCCCTCCGGGACGCCGAGGGCGGCCGCCACGCAGGTGGAGGCCGGCACGCCCTCGTTGCGCACCACCCGCGTCGAGGGGCCCTGTCCGGCCGCCTCCAGGTCGTCGTAGAGGCTGCTCAGCTCCAGGGGGCGCTTGACCTGGCTGTGCACGACCTGCGTGCCGACCCCGCGCCGCCGGACCAGGAGTCCCTTGTCGACCAGGGACTGGATGGCCTGGCGGACGGTGGGGCGGGACAGGCCGAGGCGGACGGAGAGGTCGACCTCGTTGCCCAGCAGGTTGCCCGGGGCGAGGGCACCGTTCTCTATAGCCGCCTCCAACTGCTGGGCGAGCTGGTAGTACAGCGGCACGGGACTGCCCCGGTCCAGGGCGAAGTCCAGGGTGCTGAGCGCGGGGGCGGTCACGGCACGTGCGGGGTCGCCGGACTTCGCCATGGACGTACCTCCCTTACGTAGATGACGGCGTGTCAGAGGTGGCGGCGGCGGTCGGCGACGGCGCGTTCGTACTCCGCGCGGGCGCCGGTGGCGGCCTCGCGGGCGGACACCTCGGCCACCGGCACGTCCCACCAGGCCGCCGCCGGGGGAGTGGCCGCCGGGGCGGTCTCCACGTGGACACAGGTGGGGCGGGTCGCCGCGCGGGCCGTCACCAGCGCCTCGCGCAACTCGCGCACCGTCTTGGCGCGCAGTACGTCCATACCGAGGCTGGCCGCGTTGGCGGCGAGGTCGACGGGGAGCGGGGCGCCGGTGAAGGTGCCGTCGGCGGCGCGGTGGCGGTAGTCGGTGCCGAAGCGCTCGGCGCCCACCGACTCGGACAGGCCGCCGATGGACGCGTAGCCGTGGTTCTGGACCAGGATCAGCTTGACCGGCAGGTTCTCCTGGACGGCGGTGACGATCTCGGTCGGGTTCATCAGATAGGTGCCGTCACCGACCAGCGCCCACACGCTCCTGCCGGGCGCGGCCTGCTGGACGCCCAGCGCGGCCGGGATCTCGTAGCCCATGCAGGAGTAGCCGTACTCCAGGTGGTACTGGCGGGGGGAGCGGGCCCGCCAGAGTTTGTGCAGGTCGCCGGGGAGCGAGCCGGCCGCGTTGATCACCACGTCCTGGTCGCCGACGACCGCGTCGAGCGCGCCCAGCACCTGTGTCTGGGTCGGCACCGCACTGTCGTCGTCGGCGCGGTAGGCGGCCTCGACCGTCTCGTCCCAACGGGCCTTGCCGGCGCGGTACTCGGCCTCGTACGACGCGTCCACCCGGTGGCCGGACAGCGCCCCGGTCAGCGCCGTGAGCCCCGTCCGAGCGTCGCAGACCAGCGTGCGGGCGGCGAGCTTGTGGGCGTCGAAGGCGGTGATGTTCAGGTTCAGGAAGCGGACGCCCGGGTGCTGGAAGAGGGTGCCGGACGCCGTGGTGAAGTCCGTGTACCGGGTGCCGACGCCGATCACCAGGTCGGCGGTGCGGGCGAGGTCGTCGCTGACGGCGGTGCCGGTGTGGCCGATGCCGCCGAGGTCGGCCGGGTGGTCGTGACGCAGCGCGCCCTTGCCGGCCTGGGTGGCGGCGACCGGGATGCCGGTGGCGTCCACCAGGGCCTTGAGGGCGTCTTCCGCCTCGCTGTGGTGGACGCCGCCGCCCGCGACGATCAGCGGACGCCCGGCCGCGCGGATCGCCCGCGCCGCCTCGGTCAGCTCCACCGGGTCGGGTGCCGGGCGCCGCACCCGCCAGACGCGGTCGGCGAAGAACTCCTCCGGCCAGTCGTACGCCTCGGCCTGCACGTCCTGCGGGAGCGCGAGGGTGACCGCCCCGGTCTCGGCCGGGTCCGTGAGCACGCGCATCGCCTGGAGCGCGGAGGCGACGAGGGCCTCGGGGCGGGTGACGCGGTCGAAGTACCGGGAGACGGGGCGCAGGGTGTCGTTGACGGACACGTCCGCCTCGACCGGGTGCTCCAACTGCTGGAGCAGCGGGTCGGCGGCGTGCGAGGCGAAGTAGTCGCCGGGCAGGAGGAGCACCGGCAGACGGTTGATCGTGGCGAGGGCGGCGCCGGTGACCAGGTTGGTGGCGCCGGGGCCGATGGACGTCGTGACGGCCTGCGCGGACAGGCGGTTGAGCTGGCGGGCGTGGCCGACGGCGGCGTGGACCATGGCCTGTTCGTTGCGTCCCTGGTGGTACGGCATGAGGTCGGCGTACTCGACGAGGGCCTGACCGAGGCCGGCCACGTTGCCGTGGCCGAAGATGCCCCAGGTGCCCGCGATGAGGCGGTGCCGTACGCCGTCGCGTTCGGTGTACTGGGCGGCCAGGAAGCGCACCAGGGCCTGGGCGGTGGTAAGTCGGCGGGTGGCGGCGGCGCTCATGCGGACCTCTCCGGTGCGGTGTAGAGGGGCAGCCGGGAGTCGACCGGCTGCTCGGGCCAGGTGTCGCGGATCCAGGCGTGGTCGGGGTGGTCGCAGATCAGCCAGGCGCGTTCGGCCTCCGGGCCGGCCA
The DNA here is from genome assembly GCF_002005225.1 of Streptomyces pactum. Taxonomy (NCBI): domain Bacteria; kingdom Bacillati; phylum Actinomycetota; class Actinomycetes; order Kitasatosporales; family Streptomycetaceae; genus Streptomyces; species Streptomyces pactum. Next base: position 1,222,946 of record NZ_CP019724.1, on the reverse strand, counting down.
TGACGTTGAGGTAGTACATGTCGTGGCCGGGGACGGCCATCGACGGCCCGTGCCAGCCGTCGGGGATGAGGACCACGTCGCCGTCGCGCACCTCGGCCAGCACGTCCGTGCCCCGCCCCTGCCCGGACGGGGAGACCCGCTGGTAGCCGAGGCCGGGGGTGCCGTCGTGGTCCGCGAACTCGAAGTAGTAGATCTCCTCCAGCACCGACTCCTGGCCGGGGCGGTGCTCGTCGTGCTTGTGCGGTGGGAAGGAGGACCAGTTGCCGCCCGGGGTGATGACCTCGACCGCGATGAGCTTGTCGCACTCGAAGACCCCGGCGGCCCCGAAGTTGTTGACCTGGCGGGAGCAGTTCCCCGTGCCGCGCAGCTCCACCGGCACCGACGACGCCGGGCCGTAACGGGCGGGCAGACGGCGGGTGCAGCGGGCGCCGGTGAGGGCGAAACGGCCGCCGCCGTGGGAGGTCACGGTCGTCCGGGCGTCGCGCGGCACATACGCGAAGTCGCTGACGCCGCTGAACACGTCCGTGCGGCCCGCGAGTTCGAAGGTCTCCCGACCGAAGTCGTCGGCCGTGGCGACGGTGCAGCCGCCGCTGAGCGGGAGGACGATCCACTCGCTGTCGCCGCTGTCGAAGGTGTGGCTGCCGCCGGGCGGCAGCCGGAGCACGCGCAGGGCGGAGTGGCCCCAGCCGGCGCTCTCGGGCGTCACGTCCACGGCATGGGCGCCGTTTGCCGCCTTGCCCGCCGGAAGGTGGTACGTCATCCCCTCGTCCTCTCTCGTCGTCTCCTGGTCGGTCACAGCAGTCCGACGGCCGTGTCCACCGCCTGCTCCACGCTGCCCTCGGCCGGGTAGAGCAGCGAGCGGCCGACGACCAGGCCCTGCACGGTGGGCAGCCGCAGCGCCTTGCGCCAGCGTTCGTAGGCGGCGGCCTGGTCCGCGGGGGAGCCCCCTATGTCACCGCCGAGCAGGACGGCGGGCAGTGTGGAGGTCTCCAGTACCTCGCCCATGTCGTCCGGGTCGTGGGTGACGGGCAGTTTCAGCCAGGTGTAGGCGGAGGTGCCGCCCAGGCCCGAGGCGATGGCCACGGACCGGGTGACGGCCTCGGCGGACAGGTCGTTGCGGACCCGGCCCTCGGCGCGGCGGGAGATGAACGGCTCGACGAAGACGGGCAGTCCGTGCGCGGCCATGGCGTCGACCGCGCGGGCGGTGGACTCCATCGTCGTCAGCGAACCGGGGTCGTCGTAGTCGATGCGCAGCAGCAGCTTGCCCGCGTCGAAGCGCAGGCGGGCGATGTCCTCGGCGCGGTGGCCGGTGAACCGGTCGTCCATCTCGAAGGCGGCGCCCGCGAGGCCGCCGCGGTTCATCGAGCCCATGACGACCTTGTTCTCCAGCACCCCGAGCAGCAGCAGGTCCTCCAGCACGTCGGCGGTGGCGAGTACCCCGTCGACGCCGGGCCGCGACAGTGCGGTGCACAGGCGTTCCAGCAGGTCGGCCCGGTTGGCCATGGCGAGCCGACGGTCGCCGACGCCGAGCGCGCCGCGCGCCGGATGGTCGGCGGCCACGATCATCAGGCGGCCGGAGTCGCCGATCAGCGGTCGGCGTACCCGGCGGGCCGCCGCCTCGGCGATCGCCTCCGGGTGCCGGGCTCTGACCGCGGTGAGGTCGGGGATGCTGAGGGACAAGACGAAGCTCCGTTCAGGGAGTGGCTCGCGCGAGGAGGTCGTCGACCTCCGCCACGGTGGGCATCGCGGAGGAACAGGCGAGACGGGAGGCGACGAGGGCGCCGGCCGCGTTGGCGTACCGCATGGTCCGCTCGAGGTCCCAGCCGGAGAGCAGCCCGTGGCAGAGCGAGCCGCCGAACGCGTCGCCCGCGCCGAGCCCGTTGACCACCTCGACCGGCACCGGCGGAACCTCGGCACTCCGGCCGTCGCGGTGCACGGCGAGGACGCCCCTCGGGCCCTGCTTGACGACGGCCAGTTCCACGCCGGCCGCCAGCAGCGCGTCGGCGCAGGCGCGCGGCTCGCGCAGGCCCGTGGCGATCTCGCACTCGTCGAGGTTGCCGACCGCGACGGTCGCGTGCCGCAGCGCCTGCGCGTAGTACGGGCGGGCCTGGCCGGGGTCGGTCCAGAACATGGGGCGCCAGTCGAGGTCGAAGACCGTGGTGCCGGCCTTGGCACGGTGGGCCAGGGCGGCCAGGGTCGCGGTACGGCTCGGTTCCTCGCTCAGCCCGGTGCCGGTGATCCAGAAGACGGCGGCCGCGCGGATCGCGTCGAGGTCCAGCTCCTCCGGATGGATCTCCAGGTCGGGGGCCTTGGGGCGGCGGTAGAAGTAGAGCGGGAAGTCGTCCGGCGGGAAGATCTCGCAGAAGGTGACGGGCGTCGGATACGCGGCGACCGGGGTGACCCAGCGGTCGTCGACACCGAACTCCTTCAGCGCCCCGTGCAGGTAGCCGCCGAACGGGTCGTCGCCCGTGCGGGTGACGACGGCCGTGGCGCGGCCGAGACGCGCGGCGGCGACCGCCACGTTGGCGGCCGAACCGCCGAGAAACTTGCCGAAGGTCTCAACCTCCGCCAGGGGTACACCCGTCTGCAAAGGATAGAGATCGACCCCGATGCGGCCCATCGTGATCAGATCGAAATGCGGGACTGACTCGGCCATGTGCGACGCTCCTCGGGCTGGGCGGGGGCCTGCCGCCTCCCAGGTGTATGACTCCCGGCCGACCATGTCAATACTTTGTACTTACATTCGGACCTGCTTGTGAAATGATGTCTTAACAAAGTATTGACAGCGGACGTCCCAAGGACTTGTATCCGGTCCCAGCGCAACAGCCGTTCTTCTCTGGTCTGGCACACGGCTCCCCGTCGCACAGTCCCACAGTGAGGTGCAGGAAAGATGGACCGCTCTTCGCACGCCCGCTCCCGCGGATTCGCCCCCGCGTTGGCCCTCGCCGCCGCCGCGGCCCTGACCCTCGCCGGCTGCTCCAGCAGCTCCGGGGGCAAGAAGGCCGACGAGGAAGGGGGCTCGGGTGCCTCCGCGGGCAAGGCGAACACCCCCCGCATGACGGTCGCCCTGGTCACGCACCAGGCCGCCGGTGACACCTTCTGGGACATCGTCCGCAAGGGCGCCGAGGCCGCCGCCGCCAAGGACAACATCAAGCTCGTCTACTCCGCCAACCCGAACGCGGGCGACCAGGCGAACCTGGTGCAGAACGCGATCGACCAGAAGGTCGACGGCATCGCCGTCACCCTCGCCAAGCCGGACGCCCTCCGGAGCGTCCTCGGCAAGGCGGAGAAGGCCGGCATACCCGTGGTCGGGCTCAACTCCGGTCTGGCGGACTGGAAGAAGCTCGGCCTGATGGAGTTCTTCGGCCAGGACGAGACCGTGGCCGGCGAGGCGCTCGGCAAGCGGCTGAACGAGGACGGCGCCAAGAAGGCCGTCTGCGTCATCCACGAGCAGGGCAACGTCGGCCTCACCCAGCGCTGCGACGGCGTGAAGAAGACCTTCGAGGGCTCGATCGAGAACCTCTACGTCAACGGCACCGACATGCCCTCGGTGAAGTCGACCGTCACCGCCAAGCTCAAGCAGGACGACTCCATCGACCACCTCGTCACGCTCGGCGCCCCGTTCGCCATGACCGCCGTGCAGTCGGTCGAGGAGACCGGCAGCAAGGCGAAGGTCGCCACCTTCGACCTCAACAAGGAGCTGACCGGCGCCATCGAGAAGGGCGACATCGAGTTCGCCGTCGACCAGCAGCCCTACCTCCAGGGCTACCTGGCCGTCGACGGCCTGTGGCTCTACAAGAACAACGGCAACTACAGCGGCGGCGGTGAGCAGCCGGTGCTGACCGGCCCGGCCTTCGTCGACAAGTCCAACGTGAAGGCCGTCGCCGAGTTCGCCGCGAAGGGCACCCGGTGATGAGCGTGACCCAACAGGCTGAGCCGGCGGTGAGCACACCGCCGGCCCCCGGCCCGGGGCAGGCCGACGGACGGACCCGGCAGCGCTCCCTGGCGCTGCGGCTGCTCGCCCGGCCCGAGGTCGGGGTCTTCCTCGGCGCCGTCGCCGTGTTCGTCTTCTTCCTGATCGCCGCCCCCGCGGTCCGCGAGGGCGGCTCCATGGCGACGGTCCTGTACCAGTCGTCCACCATCGGCATCATGGCGCTGCCGGTCGCCCTGCTGATGATCGGCGGCGAGTTCGACCTGTCGGCAGGTGTCGCCGTGGTCACCTCGGCGCTCACCGCGAGCATGCTGAGCTACCAGCTCACCATGAACGTCTGGGCGGGCGTGATCGTCGCCCTCGTGGTCTCCCTCGCGGTCGGCGCGTTCAACGGCTGGGTACTGGTGAAGACCGGCCTGCCGAGCTTCCTGGTGACGCTCGGGACCTTCCTGATCCTCCAGGGCGTCAATCTCGCGGTCACCAAGCTCGTCACCGGCAACGTCGCCACCGACGACATCAGCGACATGGACGGCTTCGAGCAGGCCAAGGCGCTCTTCGCCTCGTCCTTCGACGTCGGCGGCGTCCAGGTGAAGATCACGGTCGTGTGGTGGCTGGTCTTCGCCGCCCTGGCCACCTGGGTGCTGCTGCGCACCAAGTACGGCAACTGGATCTTCGCGGTCGGCGGCAACAAGGACAGCGCCCGCGCGGTCGGCGTCCCCGTCACCTTCACCAAGATCTCGCTGTTCATGCTGGTCGGCTTCGGCGCCTGGTTCGTCGGCATGCACCAGCTCTTCTCCTTCAACACCGTGCAGTCCGGCGAGGGCGTCGGCCAGGAGCTCATCTACATCGCCGCGGCCGTGATCGGCGGCTGCCTGCTCACCGGCGGCTACGGCTCCGCCATCGGCCCGGTCTTCGGCGCCTTCATGTTCGGCATGGTGAACCAGGGCATCGTCTTCGCCGGCTGGAACCCGGACTGGTTCAAGGCCTTCCTCGGCGTGATGCTCCTCGGCGCCGTCCTCATCAATCTGTGGGTCCGCCGCGCGGCGACCCGGAGGTGATCGGAAATGACCAGCAAGACCGCCGGCACCCACGGGGCCGTCCTCGCGGACACCGCCCCCGAGGCCGACCGGCCGATCGTCCAACTGCGCGGCGCCGGCAAGGCCTACGGCAACATCCGCGCCCTGCACGGCGTCGACCTCGCCGTCCACCCCGGCCGGGTCACCTGCGTACTCGGTGACAACGGCGCCGGCAAGTCCACCCTCATCAAGATCATCTCAGGGCTGCACCAGCACACCGAGGGCGAGTTCCTCGTCGACGGCGAGACCGTGCGCTTCAACACCCCCCGCGACGCCCTGGCCCGGGGCATCGCCACCGTCTACCAGGATCTCGCCACCGTGCCCCTGATGCCGGTGTGGCGCAACTTCTTCCTCGGCTCCGAGATGACCAAGGGCCCCTGGCCCGTGCGCCGCCTCGACATCGCCCGCATGAAGAAGACGGCCGACGAGGAACTGCGCAACATGGGCATCGTCCTGGACGACCTGGAGCAGCCCATCGGCACGCTCTCCGGCGGCCAGCGCCAGTGCGTCGCCATCGCCCGCGCCGTCTACTTCGGCGCCCGTGTCCTCATCCTCGACGAGCCCACCGCCGCCCTCGGCGTCAAGCAGTCCGGCGTGGTCCTCAAGTACGTCGCCGCCGCCCGCGAACGCGGCCTCGGCGTCATCTTCATCACCCACAACCCGCACCACGCCTACATGGTCGGCGACCACTTCAGCGTGCTGCGCCTGGGCACCCTCGAACTCAGCGCCGCGCGCGCCGACATCACCCTCGGGGAACTCACCAACCACATGGCGGGCGGCGCCGAACTCGCCGCCCTCAAGCACGAGCTGGCGCAGGTCGGCGGGGTGGACGTGGAGGCACTGCCGGAAGACGAGCCGGGGGCTCCCGCGCCCGGCCCCGCGAAGGCCGGCGCCGTCGGCCCCGCGGCGGCCCGCACCGCCGTCTCCGCAAGCGCCGCCTGTGACCCCGCCGAGCCCGGCGCCGACGCACCCGGCACCGCCGAAGGGAAGGCCTGACATGCCCGCTGCCCTCGACCGCATCCGCGTCGGCTCGGCCCCCGACTCCTGGGGCGTCTGGTTCCCCGACGACCCCCGGCAGGTGCCCTGGGAACGCTTCCTCGACGAGGTCACCGGGGCCGGCTACGAGTGGATCGAACTGGGCCCCTACGGCTACCTCCCCACCGACCCGGCCCGGCTCACCGACGAGGTGACCCGGCGCGGCCTCAAGGTCTCCGCGGGCACCATCTTCTGCGGCCTGCACCGCGGCCCCTCCGAATGGGACGCCACCTGGGAGCAGGTCAGCCGCGTCGCCGCCCTCACCCAGGCGATGGACGCGAAGCACCTCGTCGTCATCCCGTCCTTCTGGCGCGACGACAAGACCGCCGAGATCCTGGAGCCGCCGGAGCTGACCGGTGAGCAGTGGGCGCACCTGACCAAGGGCATGGAACGCCTCGGGCACGAGGTGCGGGAGGCCTACGGGCTGGACATCGTCGTCCACCCGCACGCCGACACCCACATCGACACCGAGGAGCACGTCGAGCGCTTCCTCGACGCCACCGACTCCGACCTCGTCGGCCTCTGCCTGGACACCGGGCACTACGCCTACTGCGGCGGCGACAGCGTCAAGCTGATCGAGACCTACGGCGAGCGCATCGGCTACCTGCACCTCAAGCAGGTCGACCCGGAGATCCTCGCCGAGGTGCGGGCGGGCGGGGTGCCGTTCGGGCCGGCCGTGCAGCGCGGGGTGATGTGCGAACCGCCCGCCGGCGTGCCCGAGCTGGGTCCGGTGCTCACGGCGGCCCAGAAGCTGGGCGTGGACCTGTTCGCCATCGTCGAGCAGGACATGTACCCCTGCGAGCCCGACAAGCCCCTGCCCATCGCCGTCAGGACGCGCAGGTTCCTGCGCTCCTGCGGCGCATGAGGCGTCATCTGCGGCGTCCGAGAGGCGTGGGACTCTGAGACGCGTCAGGCGCGTCAGGCGCGTCAGACGCCTTAGACGCCTCAGACCCGAGGCCGACCGCGCCGGCGGGACGGGGTCCCGCCGGCGCGCCACTCGGCGGGCCGTTGTCAGTGGTGCGCGCTAGCGTGCACAGCACTGGCAATTCGTCCGTTCCGGAGGCAGTCATGACCTCACGTCTCAACCCCTACCTCAGCTTCGACGGCGACGCCCGACAGGCGATGGAGTTCTACGAGCAGGTGTTCGGCGGCACCCTGGCGCTGAACACCTTCGGTGCGGTCGGCGAGTCCGACGCCCCCCAGGCCGACAAGATCATGCACGGCATGCTGGAGACGCCGAGCGGGTTCACCCTGATGGGCGCCGACACCCCGCCCGGCATGGAGCACAGCCCGGGAAACAACTTCTCGGTGAGCCTCAGCGGCGATGACGAGGCAGAGCTGCGCGGCTACTGGGAGAAGCTGTCCGCCGGCGGCTCCGTCGCCGTGCCGCTGGAGAAGCAGATGTGGGGCGACGTCTTCGGCATGTGCACGGACCGGTTCGGCGTCCCCTGGATGGTGAACATCAGCGAGCCGGCGAGCTGACCGCGCGGCCCGCCGATCCGTCCGCCGGGCTCAGCCCCGCCGTGCCTCCGCCACCGTCACCGGGCTCAGCCCCGCCGTACCTCCGCCACCGTCACCGGGCGGTGCTCGTGCAGGGACAGGGTGCACGCCTCGGCGATCCAGCCCGCCTCCAGCGCGTCCTCGATCGTGCAGGGGGACGGCCGGGCACCGGCGACGACCTCGGTGAACGCGGTGAGCTCGGCGCGGTAGGCGGCGGTGAAGCGGTCCATGAAGAAGTCGTGCGGGGTGCCGCCCGGGAAGGTCACGCCGGGCTCGACCGAGCGCAGCGGCAGTTGGTCCTCCAGACCGACGGCGATGGAGTCCGCGAAACCGTGGATCTCCATGCGGACGTCGTAACCACGCGCGTTGTGGCGGCTGTTGGAGACCACGGCGATGGTGCCGTCGTCCAGGGTGAGGATCGCCCCGGTGGTGTCGGCGTCGCCCGCGTCCTTGATGAAGCCGGCCCCGCGGTTGCCGCCGACGGCGTACACCTCGGTCACCTCGCGTCCCGTCACCCAGCGGATGATGTCGAAGTCGTGCACCGAGCAGTCACGGAAGATGCCCCCGGACGCGGCGATGTACGCGGCGGGCGGCGGCGCGGGGTCCAGCGTGGTCGACCGCACGGTGTGCAGCGCGCCGAGCTCGCCCCCCTGCACCGCCGCCCGTGCCGCGACGAATCCGGCGTCGAAGCGGCGGTTGTAGCCGATCTGGACCGGCACGTCATGACCCGCGACCGCCTTGAGCACCTCGACACCCTCCGCCATGGTGCGGGCGACGGGCTTCTCGCAGAAGACGGGGACGCCTGCCTCGACGGCGGCCAGGATCAGCCCCGGGTGGGCGTCGGTCGCCGCCGCGACCACCACCCCGTCCACCCCGGCGGCCAGCATCGCCCCGGGCGAGTCCGCGACCTCGGCGCCGAACCGCTCGGCGGCCGTCTTCGCGGCGTCCGCGAACGGGTCGGCGACGACCATTGAGTCGACGGCGTCGAGACCGGAGAGGGTCTCGGCGTGGAACGCTCCGATGCGGCCGAGGCCCAGGATTCCGATACGCATGTTCTTCGCTGCTCCTTGTGCGTGGTTGCCGTGGTCGGTGCTCGGTCGAGGCCACCGAGAACGTGCTGGTCCCAGTCGATCACCGAGCCCGTGACCCCGCCTGCCACATCCCTCGGCTCTCTCGCCGTTTCCGGCCGGTCCGCAGTTCCTCGCGCCTTGCCTCCGGTGTCCGCCCCTCGCGCACCGCCCGCCGCACGATCGCCGGGCCTGGGGGTGTGGGGACCGGGGACGCGGCGCGAGCGTCAACCGGTGCGGGGCAGGTTCCGGCGGTCCTGCCGCGGGTGTTCCCGCGACCGTCCTGCCCTCACTCCTCCCGCCGGACCTCGACCCAGGTGCCGTGCTCGGCCGACCGCGTCATCGCGTCCAGGACGACGGCGCTGTGCACCGCGTCCGGCAGCGTGGCGCCGTGCGGGGTGCCCTCCGCGATCGAGCGCAGGAAGCGGTGGGCCTCCACCACCTTGAGGTCGTCGTAGCCCATGGCGTTCGCGGCACCCGGCTGGAAGGCGGCGAACTCGCCGTGCGCGGGACCGACGTAGACGGTGCTGACCGGCTGGTCCTGGTACGACGTGCCGCGGCTGACGCCCAGTTCGTTCATCCGGCGGAAGTCCCAGAACACCGCGCCCTTGGTGCCGTGCACCTCGAAGCCGTAGTTGTTCTGCTCGCCGACCGAGACCCGGCAGGCCTCCAGGACACCGCGGGCGCCGGAGGCGAAGCGCAGCAGACAGCTCACGTAGTCCTCGTTCTCGACCGGGCCCGGTACGCCGCCCGCGGCCCGGGAGTGACCGGCGGTGGCGGCGGTCGGACGGGCCCGCTCGGGCAGGAACACCGCCGTGTCCGCGGTCAGCGACGCGATGTCGCCGAGGAGGAAGCGGGCCAGGTCGGCGCCGTGCGAGGCCAGGTCCCCGAGCACCCCGCTGCCGCCGCGCTCCCGCTCGAAGCGCCAGGTCAGCGCGGATTCCGGATGGGCCGCGTAGTCACTGAAGAGGCGGATCCGGGCGTGCGTCACGGCGCCGATCTCCCCCGACGCGACCAGCTCGCGGGCGGTCTCGACGGCCGGGGCGTTGCGGTAGTTGAAGCCCACCGCGCCCTGGACACCGGCCTTGGCGACCGCGTCCGCCACCGCACGAGCGTCCCCGGAGGTCAGGCCGACCGGCTTCTCGATCCAGATGTGCTTGCCGGCCTCGGCCATCGCGACGGCGATCTCGCGGTGCAGGAAGTTCGGGGCGGTGATGCTGACCGCCCCCACCCGCGGGTCGGCGGCCACGTCGCGCCAGTCCCGGGTCGTCGACACGAATCCGAACTGCGCGGCGGCCTCCTCCGCCCGCCCCGGCACCTCCTCGGCGACCGTCACCAGCTCCGGGCGCAGGGCGAGCTGCGGGTAGTGGTGCCGGACACGGGCGTACGCCTGGGTGTGCACCCGGCCCATCCAGCCGAAACCGACGACGGCGACACCCAGCGCGTCCACCATGAAAGCCCCTCTTCGGACCGTCCCTGCTCTGTCCCGCCCACCCTGGGCGGAGCAGCGGCATCATGTCAACCTTTTGACAGGACAAACGCGCCGAGGTGAGCGGTCGCCGGATCGCGCTAGGCGTCGCGGCGGCGCAGTACGACGGTCCCGGCCGCGTAGCAGGCGAGCGACCACAGCAGCAGGACCAGCAGCGCGGTGCCGCCGCCGTAGGGATCGTGGTCCTGGGTCAGCAGCACGGTGCCGGCGACACTCGGCATGAAGTCGGCGGCGGTCTCCAGCCACCGGGCGCCGACGACGCCCATCAGTTGCGGCAGTGCGAGCAGCACCATGATGAGGGTCGTGATGGTTCCCGCGGCACTGCGCAGTACCGTGCCGAGGCCGACGGACATCACCGCGAGAAGCGCGAGGTACACGCCGGCGCCGAGCGCGCTGCCGAGCATCTGGCCGCCCGTGTAGTCGCCGTGTCCTCTCATCAACGGGGCGGCGACCAGGGTCCCCAGCACGCTGAAGACGCTGCCGGCGGCGGCCGCGACCGCCAGGACGACCAGTGTCTTGGATCCGAGCATCCGGCCGCGGGCCGGCACGCCCTGCAGCGTGGTGCGGATGGAACCGCTGGAGTACTCGCCGGTGAGGGCAAGGGTGGCGAGCACCACCACGGTCAACTGGGAGATGAGGAAGGCCTGCGAGGCGTGGTGCGGCGCCGGCACGGCGACGTCGATGCCCTTCTTCGCGCTGGCGTCGGCGGACGCGCCCACCATCGCGGCGAAGCCCACGGTGAGCAGCAGGCCGACGGCGAGGTTCCACCAGGTGGCCCGGACGCTCCAGAGCTTCGTCCACTCGAACGCGACGGCGCCCCTGAACCCGCCGCCCCGCACGGGACCCGTGAGCCGGGGAGGAGCGGCTGTCGTCACTGTCGTCACTGTCGTCATGCCGGGTCACGCCCTCTCGTGCCGGGTGGCGTCGATGACCTGGGAAAGTACGGGCGAGCCGTACTCCACGCTGGCGGCGGTGAGTTCCATGTACGCCTGTTCCAGGCTGGCCTTGCGCAGGGTCAGTTCATGGACCGGGACGCCGTGGGTGAACGCCAGGTCGCCGATCTCCCTCAGGGTGCCGCCGACGACGATGAGTTCGTCGGGCTCGGACTCCGCGTCCCGCTCCACCTTCATGCCGTGCCCGCGCAGTTCCCGCCCCAGTACGTCGGGCTCCGGGGTGCGCACGCGTACGGCGGTGAGGGAGCTGCCCGCGAGGACCTCCTCGATCGGGGCGTCGGCGAGGATCCTGCCGCGGCCGATGACCAGCAGGTGGTCGGCGGTCTCCTGCATCTCGCTCATCAGGTGGCTGGAGACGAGGACCGTACGGCCCTCCGCGGCCAGCGAGCGCATCAACTCCCGCACCCAGCGCACGCCGTCCGGGTCGAGACCGTTGACCGGCTCGTCGAAGAGCAGCACCTTCGGATCGCCGAGCAGCGCCGAGGCGATGCCGAGCCGCTGGCCCATGCCGAGGGAGAAGGAGCCGACGCGCTTCCTCGCGACCTCGGTGAGGCCGACGGTCTCCAGGACCTCACCGACCCGGGACGACGGGATGCCGTTGCTCCGGGCCAGCCCGAGCAGATGGTGGTGGGCCGAGCGGCCGGGGTGCCCGGCCCGGGAGTCGAGCAGCGCGCCCACCTCGCGCAGGGGGTGCCGCAGTTGCGGGTACCGCCGGCCGCCCACCCGTACCTGTCCCGAGGTCGGTGCGTCGAGACCGACGATCATCCGCATGGTGGTCGACTTGCCGGCGCCGTTCGGGCCGAGGAAACCCGTGACCTTGCCGGGGTTGATCGTGAACGAGAGGTCCGACACGGCGGTCCTGTCGCCGTACCGCTTGGTCAGCCGGTCCGAAGTGATCATTGTGCGGTGGCTCCTTCCAGAGGCGTGTCCAGCACGCATGCCGAGCACGCTAGGGAGCCGCCGGCCCCGGAGCATCTGGCGAACGGCAACGACCGCATCGACTTTCGGCAGGTCCCAGGCCGTACCCGCTCTTGTAGCGTGCCGGCATGCAGCGATGGCGGACCGTGCGCGGACGAAGCGGTACCTTCACGCGGACTCTGCGGACTCTGCGGACTCTGCGGACTCCGCGGACTCCGCGGACTCCGCGGGTTCAGGGGGCTCCGCGGGTTGAGCGGGCCCTGCGGGTTCTGCGGGCCGACCGGCCCTTCTCCCGGCTCGGTGACCACGGCCTGCTCCTCGCGCTCCTGCTGCCCTCCGCCTTCGACACGGAGGTGCCCGCGACCGCCCCGGCCGTCTGGCTGACCGCGTGCCTGGCCATCACCGCCGCGGTCGCGGTGCGGCGTACGGCGCCGTTGCCGTCCCTGCTGCTCGCGGCTCTCCTCGCGCTCTTCTACCCGTGGTTCGGCGCGAGTCTGTGGCCGGCGGTGGCCGCCGCTGTTCTGAGCTGGGGCGCGGGCCGCCGCCTGACCCGGCTGTGGCCCGCGCACGCGGTGTTCCTCGGGGCCACGGCGGCCGGGCTCCTCGTGGTCGGCGCTCTTGCCGAGGCCAAGGACGGGCTCAGCCTGCTGATGATCCAGTTCCTGTCCTGCGTCCTGCCGTGGTGGGCAGGCGACTGGCGCCGGCAGCGCACCGCACTGGCCCACGCCGGCTGGCAGCGTGCCGAGCAACTGGAGTGGAGGCAGCGCGCCGTCGCCGAGCAGGCCAGGCTCAAGGAGCGCGCCAGGATCGCGCAGGAGATCCACGACTCCCTCGGCCACGAGCTGAGCGTGATGGCCCTGCTCGCCGGTGGACTGGAACTTTCCAAGGACCTTTCCGAGGAACACCGGGACGTGCTGGGACAGTTGAGGCAGCGCTGCTCGCTCGCCACCGAACGGCTGCACGAGGCGATCGGGCTGTTGCGGGAGGAGACCGCCCCCGCTCTGGTGCCCGCCCACGAGTCGGTCGCCCAGCTCGTGGACCGCTTCGAACGATCGGCCGGGCCGGTGGATTTCCACGAGGAGGGCGCACCACCCGGGGCGGGTGCACCCTCCGGCCGGGACACCCGACGGGGAGAGGCCGCGCCCTCTCCGTCCGAGCTCGCCGCCTACCGCGTGGTTCAGGAGGCGCTGACCAACGCGGCCAAGCACGCGCCGGGCGCCCCGGTCGCCGTCCGGGTGCTGCACCGACCGGACGAGACCGTGGTGACGATCGTCAACGAGCGCCCGGGGGGAGCCGACCGCCCGTCCGCCACGGGCAGCGGTGCCGGACTGATCGGCCTCGACGAGCGGGTCCGCCTGGCGGGCGGCACCCTGCGGACCGGCCCGGGGCCGGACGGCTTCGAGGTGCACGCCCGGCTGCCGCACACCCCGCGGGTCCCGCAGAGAACGGTGGACCCGGCCACCGGTGTACCGGGCACCGGACCGGTGCCCGGCGCCGCCTCCTGCACCGCGTCCGGCGCCGCGCCCTTCACCGCGTCCGGCGCCGCGCCCCGCACCGCGTCCGGCACCGCGCCCCCGCCGGAGCGCAGCGCGTCGGCGTCGGCGCTGCTGCGGGCCAGGACCCGCCTCCGCCGTGACGCCCGGCGGGCCGCGCTGCTGCCGGCGCTGCTCGGCGCGGGGATCGTGGCACTGCTCGCCGGTCTCTACGCCGCCACCTCGACGACCACGTCGGTCACGTCCGAGGACTACGCGCGCATACGGCTCGGGGAGACGCGCGCGGATCTGGAGCCGCTGCTCCCGGCACGGCGGATCGGGAGGCCACCGCCGGTCATCCCGGAACCCCTCGTGCCGCCCGGCGCCACCTGCGAGTACTACCGGGCGAGCGAGAACCTGCTCGACTTCGGGGACACCATGTACCGGTTGTGCTTCACGGATGATGTCCTGGTGGCCAAGGACACGCTCTGAGCACACGGAGCCCGACGGCGGGCACCCGCCGGGACGACGACGGACCGAGAGACCACCACGGAAGGACCGGATGATCCGCGTACTGGTCGCCGACGACGAGACCATCGTCAGGGCCGGCGTGCGCGCCATCCTGACCACCGAGCCCGGCATCGAGGTGGTCGCCGAGGCGGCCGACGGGCGCGAGGCGGTCGAACTGGCCCGCAGACACCGCCCCGACGTGGCACTGCTGGACATCCGCATGCCGGAGCTGGACGGCCTGGCCGCCGCGGGCGAACTGCGGACCACCAACCCGGACACCGCGGTGATCGTCCTCACCACCTTCGGCGAGGACAGGTACATCGAGCGCGCCCTGGACCAGGGGGTGGCCGGGTTCCTGCTCAAGGCGTCCGATCCGCGCGACCTGATCTCCGGAGTGCACGCCGTGGCCGCCGGGGGCGCGTGTCTCTCACCGCTGGTCGCGCGCCGGCTGATGACCGAACTGCGCAGGGCCCCCTCACCCCGCTCGGCCGCCTCGGGCGAGCGGGTCGCCGTACTGTCCGGGCGTGAGCGGGAGGTCCTGGGCATGCTGGGGGCCGGCCTGTCGAACGCCGAGATCGCGCGGCGCATGCATCTGGTCGAGGGCACGATCAAGGCGTACGTCAGCGCGATCCTCCACCGGTTGGGGGTGCGCAACCGTGTGCAGGCGGCGATCGTCGCCTACGAGGCGGGACTGGTGAACGACGCGTAGCCCAGGGGGCTACGTGAGGTTGATCGCGTACGCCTTGCGCAGCGTCTCGTGCACCGTCCACGTCGTACGGTCGCCCTCGCGCAGCACCGCCAGGTCGCCCGGCCCCACCTTCAGCGTCGGGCCGTCCGCCACCTCGATCGTGGCCGAGCCGCTGAGCACGACGAACATCTCGTCCGCCTCGGTGTCGGTGACGACGCCCGGCGTGATCTGCCAGACGCCTCGTTCCTGGCGGCCGTCCGCCGACCGCCAGACCACCTTGCCCGTCACCTCGGGGGTGCCGGACACGATCTGCGCGGGGGAGAGGGGTTCGGGTGCGAGCTCGGCGTCGGGCACATGGACAAGGAAGCTTTGGGTCATGCCGTGACGCTAACCGGGGCGCACGGTGCACCGGGGGCGACAGGGTGTGGGGTATCCGCCCGGGCCCGCGGACACTTCGTCGCGTCGTGCACGGCGCCCACGTGCGGCGCGGGCTCTGGGCCACCGCCGCGGGCCGACCGCGGGTCACCGCCCCCGGCGTGACAGCCACGCCGCGGTCACGGCGCCGGAGACGTTGTGCCAGACGGAGAACACCGCGGCCGGCAGGGCCGCCAGCGGGCTGAAGTGGGCGGTGGCCAGGGAGGCCGCGAGGCCGGAGTTCTGCATGCCGACCTCGAAGGCCATGGCCCGGCTCGCCGGTTCGCCGAGCCGGCCGAGGCGTCCCGCACCGTAACCGAGCGCCAGCCCGAGGCCGTTGTGCAGCACCACGGCGACGAACACCAGCCCGGCGGCCGACTTGATGGCGTCGGCGCTGCCCGCCACCACCACCGCCACGATCACCGAGATCGTCAGCGCGGACAGCCAGGGCAGCGCCGGCAGCGCCCGCTCCACGTACCGCCCCGCCAGCAGCCGTACGGCCAGGCCCGCGAGGACCGGCGCCAGCACCGTCTTGAGGATGTCGGCGACCATGGACCCGGCGTCGACCGGGAGGTACTCGCCGGCCAGCAGCAGCGTCAGGGGCGGGGTGACCAGCGGGGCGACGAGCGTCGAGACGGTCGCGACGGAGACCGACAGGGCCACGTCACCCCGGGCCAGGTACGTCACCACGTTGGAGGCCGTGCCGCTGGGCGCGCAGCCCACGAGAATCACTCCGGCGGCGAGCTGCGGGGGCAGATCGAGCAGATGGGCGACGGCCCAGCCGAGCCCCGGCATGATGACGTAGTGCGCGACCAGTCCGAGAGCCACCGCCCAGGGCCGCTTGACGACCCCGCGGAAGTCCTCCGGCGTCATGGTGATGCCCATGCAGAACATCACGACACCGAGCAGGTACGGCACCGACTCGCTCCATCCGGTGAGACTCCCGGGGAGCAGCAGGCCGAGGGCGCCGGCCGCGAGGACGAGGATCGGGAAGACGGTGACGGCGCGCCGCGCGGAGCGGTCGCCGGTGGTGTCGTTTCCGGTGGTGTCGTTGCGGAGGTGATCGGGTCGTTCGGTTCGCACCGTGCGAGGAAACGCCCGCTGGACGGCGCGGCGCAAAGCCGTCTCGCGATGTGATCATCGGAACGGGTGCGCGGCAGATGCGCCGCGTCACCGGCCGCTTGACCGGCAGCGGCCCGCGACTCGGCCCAGGCCTGCCGATGGGGTAGGGTTGACCTGCGCGATCACACGGAACCGGACACACGGACGTGGGACGCGCACCGGGACGTGGCGCAGCTTGGTAGCGCACTTGACTGGGGGTCAAGGGGTCGCAGGTTCAAATCCTGTCGTCCCGACTTTTCGAGGTCGTGGGTCGAGGCCGGTCGCGGAGAAATCCGCGACCGGCCTTTCCTGTGATGTCGCAGAGAGCGCGCCCGGTCAGGTTGGCCGCTCGGACGCTCCGCACACGCGAGGGCGGCTCCCTCCTGCGGAGCCGCCCTCGCGTGCGCGCCGGTCCGTGGCGGCGCCCGCCGTCCCCCGTGCGGCGGGCGCCGCGTGGCCGGGACGCCACCCTCCCCCGAAGGTGGCGTCCCGGCCGCCTGCCCCCGGCGCCGGACTGTGGCCGCTTGCGGCCCGGATGAGTTCAGCCGGCGGTCACCAGCACATGACCGCCGTCTCGCCCGCACCCCACGCGGAGTACAGACGCACCCGGACGACATAACGGCGGCCCTTGACGAAACGGGCCCTGATCGTGGCGTTGTCGGGGGTTCCCCCGTCGTCCGTACCGGCGAGGTAGCGGGGCACGCCGTCCCGCTCCTCGAAGATCACGACGACGGCGTCGCTGTCACCGAAGGTGCCCACGGTGTACTCCCGGGTCTCCGGCGGATCCACCCGGAAGTCGGCCTGCTCGCCCGGTCCGAGCCCGAGCGGCACCGAACGGAACGG
This sequence comes from Streptomyces pactum, assembly GCF_002005225.1. Lineage (NCBI taxonomy): Bacteria > Bacillati > Actinomycetota > Actinomycetes > Kitasatosporales > Streptomycetaceae > Streptomyces > Streptomyces pactum. Next base: position 1,205,949 of record NZ_CP019724.1, on the reverse strand, counting down.
CACCAGCGGTCCCGGCCGGCCGGTGGGCGGGTACCAGCGCAGGGCGAACTCCTTGTCGGCGGCGGAGAGGGTACCGGGCGGACGCAGGCCCGAGCGGTAGTGCTCCGGCTCCAGTATCAGGCCCGACGGAAACGGGTACTCCATGATCGACTGAGGGTCCCAGACCGGCCCGTTGACCTCGTCCGTACGGAGCTTGCGCAGGATGTTGTGGAAGGTCCGCTCCCGGCTCCAGTGGTTCGGCGGGCCAGCCAGTTCGGCGTAGACGGCCTCGTCGTCCCAGAGGATGCCGGCGAACGGGCTCTGGTGCTCGTGCAGCATGCCGAGCGCGTGCCCGATCTGGTGCAGGGCCGTCGCGCGCTCACCGGACGCGGTCAGGTCCCAGCCGAAGTTCATCGTACGGTCGTTCAGACCGACCCGTAGCGCGTCCTTGCCCACCGCCGACCAGGACCCGTCACCGGGCTGGAAGCCGATCCGCAGCTCGGCCTCCGAGCGGTCGCCGACCTCGGTGAGGCCGAGTCCGATACCGAGGTCCTGCCACTCCCGGAAGCAGTCGCGCACCACGTCCCGCTGCTCCTCGGTACCCACCCACGACACCCGCGCGGGCCGGCCGGTGCCGGGCATGGGAACGACGGACGAGTCGGTGTCGCCGCCGAGGAAGCAGTAGTGCAGAACGGTGCCGTTGACCCACATCCGCTGCCCGCCGACGAGCGCGGCGAGGCGCTCGGCGGCCAGCCCCGGCGCGAACGCGGGGGCAGGCTGCTGCGCGAGCGAGCAGTAGCGTGCGGTCATGGCCCCCAGAATGCCGTCCGCGCCGGTCCGGGCGCCTGAGTCGGGGGCTACTCAAGTCGCCCTGTATCAGGGATGAGTATGCCGGCTCCTGTTGCCGTGACGATTTCTCTGCGGGACGCGAAGACACTTCGGACGCCCTGGCCGTTCACCGGGCGCGCCGACGAACTGGAGCTGGTACGCCGGTCCGTGGCCGCCGGACGGAACGGCATCGTGGTGACGGGCCCGGCCGGCTGCGGCAAGACCAGGCTCGTGACGGAGGCCGTCCGCGGCGCGGACTGCGCCAGGGCCGCCGGGACGCCCGAGGCCCGGGGGGTACCCTTCGCCGCCTTCGCCCACCTGCTGCCCGAGAGCGTCACGCTGCACCGCGCGGTACACCTCCTGTCCGGCGTACGGCTGCTGCTGATCGACGACGCTCACCTGCTCGACGACGCCTCCGCCGCCCTCGTGCACCAGCTCGCCGTGCACGGGCGCACCCGGCTCCTGGTCGTCGTCACCGAGGGCGTCGACGTGCCGGGCGCGGTGTCCAGGCTGTGGTCCGGGGAGCTGCTGCCGCGCCTGTCCCTGGAGCCGCTGCCCCGCGAGGAGACCGCCGAACTGCTCACCGCCGGTGCGGGCACCGCGCTGGAGCCGCTCACCGTCGACCGGCTGCACCGTCTGAGCCAGGGCGATCTGCGGCTGCTGCGCGAGCTGTTGACCGCCGTGAGCGGGCAGGGTCTGCTCAGCCCGGTCCCGGGCACGGACGAGCGGGCCTGGCGCGGGCGGGTGCCGGTCACCGCGACGGTACGGGAGCGCACCGCCCACGTCCTCGACCGCGCCCGCGCCGAGGAGCGCGACACGCTCGAACGCCTCGCCTTCGCCGAGCCGCTTCCGCTCGGCCTGGACGTCCTCGACGTATGGACCCTGGAGCGTCTCGAGGCCGAGGGCCTGGTCGCCGTCGACGACCACGGCGCCACCCGCCTCGCCCACCCCCTGCACGGTCCGGTGCTGCGCGCCGCCGCCGGCAGGCTGCGGGCGCGGCGCCTGGCCCGCACCCCGGACCAGTGCGGGTCCGCCCTCATGGAGGAGAGCGACACGCTGGCCCTGCGCATCGAGGAGGCCGACGTACGGGCGTGGGAGACGCCCGTGGGGGAGTGGCTGGTGGCCGAGGGGGCTCCGCTGCCGGCGCGGTACGCGGCGCTGCGCGCCAGGTTCGCACGCCTGCGCGGCCGACTGCGCGAGGCCGCCGCCTGGGCCCGCGAAGGACTGCGGACCAACCCCGACGACGCGTCCTGCCGCGAGGAACTCGCCTTGGCCGCCGCCCAGTCGGGTGACGCGAGGGCGGGAAGCCACGGGGCGGCCGCGGCCTGGGCCGCCGCCGCACGCGGCGACCTCGACGCGGCGGTCCGGGCGGCCGCCCGCGGCGGGGACCCGTACGACGCCGTCCGGCTCGGCGCCCCCCAGCGGGCGGCCGGCCGGCTGACCGGCGTCTTCGCCGCGCACGCCGACGCCCTCGCGCGGGGCGACGGGCAGGCGCTGGACCGGGCGGCCGGGGAGCTGGCACGGCGCGGGTTCCTGCTGTTCGCGGCCGAGGCACACGCCCAGGCCGTCCGCGTCCACCGCGACCCGGGCGCCGCCCGTACCGCCCGCACCCGAGCCGTCGCCCTCGCCCGGCGCTGTCAGGGCGCCCGCACGCCCGCCCTGTCCGGTCTGGTGCTCGGCGAACTCACCGCCCGCCAGCGGCAGATCGTCACACTCGCCGCGGCCGGCCTGAGCAACCGGCAGATCGCGGAGAGACTCACCCTGTCCGTCCGCACCGTCGGAAACCACCTCTACGGCGCCTACACCCGCCTCGGCGCCGGCGACCGGGGAGCCCTGCCCTGGCTGATGGAGCTGCCCGAGCCCCAGCCCGCCTGACGGCGCGGCGGCCGGGCCCTCAGGCCGCCCCGAACGCGGAGAACGCCCACCCCGTCGCCTGGTGCATCGCGTCGTCCGGCAGCGCGGCCCGCGCGTCGCGCAGCGCCTCCGCCAAGGACAGTCCGGCGTCCAGGCCCTTGTGCAGGGCCAGCATCAGCGGCACCACCGCCGCGTCGTTGACCGGCGCGCTGCACGCCACCACCCCGGCCGTGCCCAGCGGCAGCAGCGCGGTGACCAGCCCGAGCAGTTCGTCCGCGCCGACCGAGGCGAACCGGGCGGTGTCGCAGCAGGACAGGATGATCCGGTACGGGCTGCGGTCCAGGCGCTCGAAGTCGTGCACGATGAGCGGCCCGTCCGCCATCCGCAGCGACGAGAACAAGGGGCTGTCCGCGCGAAACGTCCCGTGCGCGGCGATGTGCGCCAGCGCGGCCCCGTCCAGTTCCCGCAACACCCGCGGCACCCGTGCCTCGTCCCCTTCCAGCACGGTGGGCCCGTCCCGTCGGCCACCGGCCGCCGCTCCGGCCGCCCGCACGCCGCCGTCCCGCGCGGGAGCGGCGCCGCCCCGCCCGGCGGACGAGGAGGGAGCCCCTGCGCCGTCCCCCACGTCGTGCGTCGCGTCGTCCCGTGCGTCGCCTTCGCCGGTGTCGTGGGCCCCGGCCGTCCGGTGTGGGGGCCCCGCGGTCGTCTTCCTGTACACGTCGTGCGTCGCGTCGTCCCGTGCGTCGCCTTTGCCGGTGTCGTGGGCCCCGGCCCTTCGGTGTGGGGGCCCCGCGGTCGTCTCCCCGTACCCGCCCACCGGCGGCCCCGCCCACGTCGCCGGGGAGCCGGGACTCCGCGCTCCCCCGTAGCGGTCGGCGAGCACCGGCACCTCCGCGCCGCCGCTAGCCAGCCCCGGCCCGCGTACCAGGACCTCGCGGCCGCCGGGCGGGGGCGCGGTCTCCTTCGCGCGGAGCCAGCTACTCGCGGACGGCGACACGCTCAGCACCCGGTCGCGCAGCACGGGCAGCAGGGCCCACGGCACCCGGTGCAGTCGGCCCGGGGGGACCACGACGACCGGCCCGGAGCCGAGGTGCGCCGCCGCGGGGCCCAGCAGGAGCTTTTGAAGGCGCGCGCCCGCCGCCTCCACCAGCGGCAGCCTGGCCTCCGCCCCCGGGTGGGCCAGCCGCCGGAGACCGGCCTGTACGTGCTCGGCCTCCCGTTCCGCGTCGGCCAGCAGACCCGCCTCGAACCGCCGGACCCGCCCCCGCCCGCACAGCAGTACGTGCACCCGCCCGTCGAGCACGGCCAGCTCGACCAGTTGTACGTCGTCGCCCAGCCGCTCCAGCAGGCGCCCGACATCGAACCGGTCGCCGTCGTCCGGCGCCTCGCCCCGCATGTGCAGGGTGCGGGAGCGGATCTCCCGCTCCAGACGCCGCTGTTCGCGCTCCAGCGCGGGGACGGGACGGCCGCCGTCCCTCCTGGCCTCCTCCGCCCGGGCGGCGATCTCGCGGAACGCCGTCATACCGCTCAGCAGTGCGGGATCGGCCGGCGGCCGGGTCGGCGGTGCCGACAGCACCGTCGCCCGCCAGCGCTCGCTCCACACCAGCAGCCGCCGCGGCCCGCCCGAGACCAGACTCGCCCGCTGCGCCAGCGCCGCCAGCTCGGCTCCCTGCGCGGTCGCCCGCGCCCGCAGCTCCGAGGCACCCAGCGTCATCCGGTGGTCGTCGAGGACGTCCAGACCCCGCCGACAGGCCTCCAGCACACCCCGCGCCGATCCCGCCCGCAGCGCCTGCGCGGCCCAGCCCGTCATCCGCGCCAGCGGCGGCCCGCTGTGCCGGCTGCGCGCGGCGACCGCGAGATGCCGTTCCGCGTCCGCCGCCCAGCCGAGCCCCAGCGCGATCCGGCCCGCCAGCAGCGACGCCTCCGGCGCGGCCGGCGCCCCGAAGGCGGCCAGCCGCTCCGCCACCGCCGCCGCGTCCGCGACCAGCCGCCCCGACGCACGCCCCGTCGCGACCCGCGCCTCGATCAGCACCAGCCGGGCGTGCGTCTCGTACCAGGTGCGCCGCTGCCCGGCGAACAGCCGCACCGCGACGGCCGCACGCGCGAGCGCGGTCTGCGGATCGCCCGCCAGCCGGGCCGCCCGCGCCGCGACCAGCAGCAACTCCGCCTTCCGGGTGGACTGCCCGCCGATCTCGTCCAGCGCGGCGATCGCCCCGTCCGCCTCGGTCAGCGCCTCCGGGGCGAGCCCCGCCGCCATCAGCACCTCGCAGCGCCGGATGGTGAGCATGAACGTCGGCACGCCCAGCTTCGCGTACCGCTCCTCCGCCTCGTCCAGCAGCCGCAGCGCCGCCGGCACGTCACCCGAGCGGAACGCCGCCAGCCCCCGGCTCTCCACCGCGTCCGCCTTGTCGTGCTCCTGGCCGGTGGTGTCCCACAGCGCCTCCGCCGCGGTGAAGTCCGCGTCCGCGCGCTCCACCGCGCCGAGCGCCAGATGCACGGTGGCCCGCAGGGTCAGCGCCCGCGCGGTCCAGATCACGTCGTCTGCCTGCCGCAGCACCGGGATCGCCCGCCGCACGTCCTCCAGCGCCTCGCCGTGCCGGCCCAGCACCCACCACACGTACGCCCGCCGGTACAGCACCCGCGCCCGGGTGTGCCCGGTGCCGCGTGCCACGCCCCGCTCGAAAGCGGCCAGACCCTCCCGGGTACGGCCGGAGTGCACCAGCGCGACCCCGAGCGTGGCCAGTACGTCCGCCTCCCGCTCGGCCGAATCCGCGCGAGCCGCGAGATCGCGGGCGCGCCGGAGATGGGCCAGCGCGCGCCGGGTGTCCCCGAAGTCCCGCTGCCAGATGCCGATCACCTGATGGGCGATCGAGGCGTGCAGCGGTGCGGGATCGGCCCCGAGCAGCTCCTCCGCCCGCGCCAGCGCTTCGCCCGGGGCGGCGAACACCATCGGCAGCAGTTGGAGTACCGAGTCGTTTCCCGCTGTCACCCCACGGATGGTAGTGCTCCGGAACCGCACACCACAGGTTCGAGTCTGTATCAATCAGCCACCCCCGGACTCTGATTGACGACCGTCGCCGAGACCGCACCAAGACCTTCGCCGAGACGGAAGCGGCGACCGTCGCGACCACCGCCGTCCCAGTGGAGGACATGCCATGGCACCACAGCGATTCCGCGAGCAGTTCGACCAGATCCAGCGCTCGATGCCGGAGGTCCCGCTGGCGATGGGACCGGACGACTCCGCCGAGTTCTTCTACGAGAAGGGAGTCGTCCTCGCCCGCGACGGCGAGGAGGCCCGTCTCGTCGAGGACACCGTGCGCGACCACTTCACCACCATGGCCGGCCTGACCCCGGACCACGTGCGCCGGGCGAGCCCCGAGACCAACCGCACCGGCATCACCCGCATCCAGGTCGCCGGCCCCGGCGAGGGCGACCGCGGCGGCGACCCCACCGTCGCCCACGCCCTGCGCTCCCTGCGGACCATGGAGGGACGCGCGGGCCGCCGGCTGATCAGCCGGAACCACGTCGTGTCCATCGCCGTCAACGCCTGCCCCGGCGACGAGCCCGTCCCCGTCCCGATCAGCGAGCCGCCGAACCCGGCCGCCGCCGGGACGCCGTACGACGCCGGGACCGCCGTCGGCGTCCTCGTCATCGACACCGGCCTCATGCACGACTACCGGTCCTGCCCGCTGCTGGCCCACACCGAGGGCGACGCCCAGCTCAGGGAGTGCGACGACGACGGCGTCCTCCAGCAGTACGTCGGACACGGCACGTTCATCGCCGGACTCGTCGCCGCCGTCGCGCCCAACACCGAGGTGACCGTCCGCAACACCCTCAACGACGCGGGCGCCATCCTGGAGTCGGAGCTCGGCGAGAAGCTCTTCGAGGCCGTCGACCGCGGCGGCTGGCCCGAGGTGATCAGCCTCTCCGCCGGCACCTCCAACGGCCGCACCGACGGCCTGCTCGGCGTCCACGCCTTCATGGAGGAACTGCGCGACCAGCGCACCCTGCTGGTCGCCGCCGCCGGCAACAACGCCAGCGCCACGCCGTTCTGGCCCGCCGCCTACGCCGACCTGCCCGGCTGGGAGAACTCCGTGCTGTCGATCGGCGCGCTGCGCGCCGACGGGGAGTTCGGCGCCTGCTTCAGCAACCACGGCGGCTGGGTCAAGGCCTACGCCCCCGGTGAGCGTCTCACCAGCGCCCTCACCGGCTTCAAGACACCCGTGCCGTATGTCTACCAGCACTCCACCTACGACGACTGCCGGTACGGCTTCGCCTACGCCTGCACCTGCCAGTACCCCCGGCACAGCGGGGTCCTGAGCGAGCCGGGCGAAGCGCCCGCCAAGCCGGACCAGGTGATGTTCGAGGGGCACGCGCAGTGGAGCGGCACCTCCTTCGCCACCCCCGTGGTCGCCGGCCTGGTCGCCTCCCACATGACGGCCCACAAGGAGCGGGACCCGCGTGCGGCCCGCACCCAACTGCTCGCGGCCAACACCGAGTACGCGGAGGTGCGTGGGGCGCACGTACCGGCACTGCTGCCGCCCACCTGGCGCCCCGTCACCCTCGACCCGCCGACCGGCGGGGCGTGAGGGGCCCCGTGCTGGGCGGAACCACCCACTCCACGGCGTACGATGGCCTGTCGTACACGAGGGGTGGGACCGTGGACCGTGCAGATGTCGGGGTGCTCGTCCAGTCTGCCGCCGACGGGGACGCGGCGGCCTGGAAGTCACTGGTGGACGGGCTGGGCCCGCTCGTGTGGTCCGTCGTGCGGGCCCACGGGCTGTCCGACGCCGACGCGCACGAGGTGTACCAGACCGCCTGGTTCCGGTTCGCCCAGCACCTGGGACGGATCCGGGAACCGGAGAAGACCGGCTCCTGGCTGGCGAGCACGGCGCGGCACGAGTGCCTGAAGGTGCTCAGGGCGTCGAAGCGGTGGACGCCGACCGACGACCCGCAGCTCCTCGACCGGCCGAGCGACGACCGTACGCCGGAGGAGTCGGTGCTCGACTCCGAGGAGGCCGCCGCGCAGACCGAGCGCGTGCGGCGGCTGTGGCAGGAGTTCGAGGAACTGGGCGAGCGGTGCCGCCAGTTGCTGCGGGTGCTGATCTCCTCGCCGCCGCCCAGTTACCAGGAGGTGTCCACCGCGCTGGGAATCGCGGTGGGCAGTATCGGGCCGATGCGCCAGCGCTGTCTGCGCCGGCTGCGGGCCCGGCTAGAGGCGCGGGGGACGATATGAGCGACATGAACGACGACTTCGGGGACGAACGGTCCGACGGGCCCTTCACGGACGAGGAACTCGGCGCCGGGTTACTGGAGGAGGAGCTGCGGCAGGCCGCCGCGATCCTCGACCCGGTCCCGGCCGGGCTGCGGCAGATCGCCGTCGACGCCTTCGCCCTGCACGACCTGGACGCCCGCGTCGCCGAGCTGACCTTCGACTCACTGGTCGACGCCATCCCGGTCAGAGGGGAGACGGACCCGCCGCGGATGCTGACCTTCCGCGCGGACGAGGTGACCGTCGACGTCGAGGTGACCGAGGACGGTCTGATCGGGCAGGTGCTGCCGCCGGGGCCGGCCCGGATCGAGGTGCTGAGCGGTCCGCTGGCCCACGCGCGGCTGACGGCGGACGACATGGGCCGGTTCACCGGCGACGCCCCGCCCGCCGGCCCGTTCGCGCTCCGGCTGCGGACCGGCCGGGAGGTGGTCGTGACGGAGTGGCTGCGGGCCTGAGCCGCCGGTGCGCCGTCACGGCCTACCAGGCGCAGGAGAGGGTGCGCGGCCCGCGGATCATGGTCCTGCGGCGCCGGGCCACCCGGTCGGCGGGGACCTCGCGCCACAGCCCCGGCAGCCGCTCGAGCAGGGTGCCGATCAGCAGCTCCGTCCGCATCCGGGCGAGCACGGCCCCCGTGCAGTGGTGGTACCCGTTGCCGAAGGCCACGCCTCGCTCACGACGGCGCTCGGGAAGGGTTCCAGGAACCGCTCGGCCGGGTCCGCCGGCGGCCCGTCCCGGACGACTCCCTCCACCAGGCCGTCGGGGATCTCCCGCGCCCGGGGCCGCGGCCCCTTGTCAGTGTCCAGGATGAACGCACCCGTGAGCGTTCGCCGCAGCCGGTCGTGGCCGGCTGGTCAAGCTGGTCGGACTGGTCGGACTGGTCGGACTGGTCGGGCTGGTCGCGCTGGTCGGCGAAGGCGAGCGAGCCGGGACGCGGCTCGAAGTGCGGGGTCAGTCGTGTGACCTGCCGCTTCGTCACCTCCGCGCGCCCGAAGCGCGGGTCGTTGGCGAGGGGGTTCACGTCCTCGTACCGGGTGGCCGGCCACGCCCAGCCCTCGCCGTGCGGAAGCCGACGCGGGTCAGCGGTCCCTCGCGCATCAGACCGGCGAGCGCCGGGTCGACCCCGGGCCCGTCCAGGTCGAGAGCGGGCCGGCCCCGCACCGGGGGCGGGGACTGGCCGGTCGGTGTGGTGGTCTCCCGCGTCGTACACCCACCCTCACGGCGCCCCGGGGCGGCTGTCGCGCGGGAGTGCTCCAGCCGGTGGGCGGGCCCGCCGGTCAGCCCGACACGGCGTCGACGAGCGCCGCCAGCGACGCCGCGAGGCGCGACAGACCGGGGCCGGCCGGACCGCCCGGCTCGGTCATGTAGGTGTCCCGGCGGATCTCCACCATCAGCGCGCCCACCTCGCGCCGCTTCCCGTAGAAGTCCAGCGGCACGTACGTCCCGCTGAACGGGCTGTCCAGCCCCGTCTCCCCGCACGGGGCGAACGCCTTCCGGGCGGCGGTGAGCAGCTCGGACGGCGTGTGGAACTCGTCGGTGCCCAGGCAGACCGGCGGGCGCGGGCCCTCACCGTGCAGCTCGTAGGGCAGCGGCTCGGCGGGGTAGGAGTGCACGTCGATGATCACGGCCCGTCCGGTGGCCGCGAGCCGGTCGGCGACCGCGTCGGTCATCGCCCGCGCGTACGGGCGGAAGTACCGCTCGATCAGTGGCTCCGGGTCGGTGCCGTCGGGCCGCAGCACCTCGCGGTGCGAGGTCCGCGTGTACACGGCGCCCATCCCGACGGCCGTCATCTCCTCGCGCTCGTCCGGGAACCGCTCCGGGTCGACGACCAGCCGCGAAGCCCGGTTGACGAACCGCCAGGGCGTGCGTCCGGCCAGGCCGGCCGCCGCCTCGGCGATCCGGGCGGTGTGCGAGTCGGTGATGTGGTCCAGCTCCCGCTCCAGCGCCGCGTCGTCCAGGGCGATGCCGGGGCGGACGTCGGCGGGTATCTCCCGTGAGGAGTGCGGCACGTGCAGGATCACGGGGGACCGCGCGGCGCCGGGCAGCAGCTCGAAGGTCTGCGGGGCGTCGGTCATGGGGCTGCTCCAAGGGCGGCTGTACGAGGACGGGCGCTCGCCCCGACCGGGAGCGGCGAGGGGACCGGAAGGGGTGGGGGGACGGGCGGGAGAGACGGGGAGAGGGAAGAGGGGAAGGGGTGGGAGACGGGGAGGGGGAAGACGGGAAGGGGTGGGAGACGGGAAGGGGCGGGAGACGGGGAGAGGGGAGAGACGGGCACCCCGCCTCCGTGGAACGGAGACGGGGTGCCGCCCGCGGGTCTTCGGCGCCGGGTGAGGATCAGGCGAGGGACGCCAGCGCCTCGTTCCAGGTGGCCGACGGGCGCATGACCTCGGCGGCCTTGGCCGGGTCGGGCTGGTAGTAGCCGCCGATCTCGGCCGGCTTGCCCTGGACGGCGTTCAGCTCGTCGACGATGCGCTGCTCGCTCGCCGACAGCGTCTCGGCGAGCGGGGCGAAGGCCTTGGCCAGGTCCGCGTCGTCGGTCTGCCTGGCCAGCTCCTGCGCCCAGTACAGGGACAGGAAGAAGTGGCTGCCGCGGTTGTCGATGCCGCCGACGCGCCGGGTCGGGGACTTGTCCTCGTTGAGGAAGGTCGCCGTGGCGCGGTCGAGGGCGTCGGCGAGGACCTTGGCGCGGGTGTTGCCGGTGACCTCGGCGTACTGCTCCAGGGACGGCACCAGGGCGAAGAACTCGCCGAGGGAGTCCCAGCGCAGGTAGTTCTCCTTGACGAGCTGCTGCACGTGCTTGGGCGCGGAGCCGCCCGCGCCGGTCTCGAACAGGCCGCCGCCCGCCATCAGCGGGACGACCGACAGCATCTTGGCGCTGGTGCCCAGCTCGAGGATCGGGAACAGGTCGGTCAGGTAGTCGCGCAGCACGTTGCCGGTGACGGAGATGGTGTTCTCACCGCGGCGGATGCGCTCCACCGACAGCTTGGTCGCCTCGACCGGGTTGAGGATCCGGATGTCCAGGCCCTCGGTGTCGTGCTCCGGCAGGTACGCCTTGACCTTGGCGATCAGGTTGGCGTCGTGGGCGCGGCCCTCGTCCAGCCAGAAGACGGCCGGGTCGCCGGTGGCGCGGGCACGGGTGACGGCCAGCTTGACCCAGTCGCGGATCGGGGCGTCCTTGGTCTGGCAGGCGCGGAAGATGTCACCGGCGGAGACCGTCTGCTCCAGGACGGCGTCGCCGTTCCGGTCGACCAGGCGGACCGTGCCCGTGGTGGGGATCTCGAAGGTCTTGTCGTGGCTGCCGTACTCCTCGGCCTTCTGCGCCATGAGGCCGACGTTCGGGACCGAGCCCATCGTGGACGGGTCGTAGGCGCCGTTGGCGCGGCAGTCCTCGATGACGGCCTGGTACACGCCGGCGTAGGAGGAGTCCGGGATGACGGCGAGGGCGTCGTGCTCCTGGCCGTCCGGGCCCCACATGTGGCCGGAGGTGCGGATCATGGCCGGCATGGAGGCGTCGATGATGACGTCGGAGGGCACGTGCAGGTTGCTGATGCCCTTGTCGGAGTCGACCATCGCCAGCTCCGGGCCCTCGGCGAGCTCGGCGTCGAAGGAGGCCTTGATCTCGGCACCCTCGGGCAGGGACTCCAGGCCCTTGTAGATGCCGCCCAGACCGTCGTTCGGGGTGAGGCCGGCCTTGGCGAGCGCCTCGCCGTACTGGGCGAAGGTCTTCGGGAAGAAGGCGCGGACCACGTGGCCGAAGATGATCGGGTCGGAGACCTTCATCATCGTGGCCTTCAGGTGCACGGAGTACAGGATGCCCTCGGACTTGGCGCGGGCGACCTGCGCCGTGAGGAACTCGCGCAGCGCGGCGACGCGCAGCACGGAGGCGTCGACGACCTCGTCCTTCTTCACCGGTACCGACTCGCGCAGCACCGTGGTGGTGCCGTCGTCGCCGACCAGCTCGATCCGCAGCGCGCCGTCCTCGGCGATCACCACGGACTTCTCGGTGGAGCGGAAGTCGTTCTCGCCCATGGTCGCCACGTTGGTCCTGGACTCGCCGGTCCAGGCGCCCATGCGGTGCGGGTGGGTCTTGGCGTAGTTCTTCACCGAGGCCGGGGCGCGGCGGTCGGAGTTGCCCTCGCGCAGGACCGGGTTGACCGCGGAGCCCTTGACCTTGTCGTAGCGGGCGCGGATGTCGCGCTCCTCGTCGGTCTTCGGGTCGTCCGGGTAGGCCGGCAGGGCGTAGCCCTGGCCCTGCAGCTCGGCGATGGCGGCCTTGAGCTGCGGGATGGACGCCGAGATGTTCGGCAGCTTGATGATGTTGGCGGCGGGGGTCTTGGCCAGCTCGCCGAGCTCCGCGAGGGCGTCCGGGATGCGCTGGTCCTCGGTCAGGTACTCCGGGAACAGGGCGATGATGCGGCCGGCCAGCGAGATGTCGCGGGTCTCGACCGCGACACCCGCCTGCGAGGCGTACGCCCGGATCACCGGCAGGAACGAATACGTCGCCAGGGCCGGGGCCTCGTCAGTGTGTGTATAGATGATGGTCGAGTCAGTCACCGGGTGCTCCGCTCCACGTCTGCAACATTGCTCGACATCAAGATATCTCGTGATCGACCCGGGCTCGACAGGGGCCGTGCGGAGATTCCGGACAACCGGCCGCGCGACCTCTGTCGAACAGGTGAGCGAGCAGGGGGGATCAGTGGATGATCACGCGAACGGGACGGTGTCCTCGCCCGCCCGCTGCTGCGGGAACACCACGGTCCCCTGCTGGAGCGCGACGGTCCGGGCGGGCGCCGGGATGCGGATGCCCTCCTCGCGGTAGCGCCGGTGCAGGCGCTTGACGAACTCGTGCTTGACCCGGTACTGGTCGCTGAACTCGCCGACGCCGAGGATCACCGTGAAACCGATCCGCGAGTCGCCGAAGGTGTGGAAACGCACCGCCGGCTCGTGCTCCGGCACCGCGCCGCTGATCTCGGTCATCACCTCGGCGACCACCTCCGTCGTCACCCGCTCCACGTGCTCCAGGTCACTGTCGTAGGAGACGCCGGCCTGGACCAGGATGGTCATCCGCTGCTCGGGCCGCATGAAGTTGGTCATGTTCGACTTCGCGAGCTGACCGTTCGGGATCACGACCAGGTTGTTGGACAGCTCCCGGACGGTGGTCTGCCGCCAGTTGATGTCCTCGACGTAGCCCTCCTCGCCGCTGCTGAGCTGGATGTAGTCACCCGGCTGCACGGTCTTCGAGGCCAGGATGTGCACGCCCGCGAAGAGGTTGGCCAGCGTGTCCTGCAGGGCCAGCGCGACCGCCAGACCGCCGACGCCCAGCGCGGTGAGCAGCGGCGCTATGGAGATGCCCACCGACTGCAGCATCACCAGGAAACCGATGGCCAGCACCAGGACGCGGGTGATGTTGACGAAGATCGTCGCCGATCCGGCGACCCCGGAACGGGACAGGGTCACCGTGCGCACCAGGCCGGCGACCACCCGGGCCGCCGACACCGTCACCACGAAGATCAGCAGCATGGTCAGCACCTGGTTGACGCCGTGCTGCACCGTCCGGGTCAGCGGCAGCGCCGCCGCCGCGCCCGCCACGCCGCCCGCGACGGCCGCCCACGGCGCCACCGTGCGCAGCGCGGCCACCATGACGTCGTCGCCGCTCCAGCGGGTGCGCCCGGCGTGTCCCGCCAGCCAGCGCAGCACCACGCGCAGCAGGAACGCGCCCAGGAGACCTGCCGCCAGGGCGATGCCGGCGGGCACCAGGTGGTCCATGGTCGGGTCGTCCGTCACCGGCCACCTCCAAGGAGAACGGCCGCGGCGAAGTCCCTCGCCGACGACCCGATGTGAAGTCTCGTCACGTCGTCACCTGCTCGATACCTGCTGGATTCCGGGGTTGCGCGCTCGCGCCGGCCCGCAAGGCAGTTCGACCGGCGCGAGCGTTCATCCTGCCGTATTCCGAGGGGTGGTTCGTACCGCGCACAGGGGCGGGACGGAGCGTTTCAGACGATGCCCTCGGCCAGTTCGGCCTGGTCACGGTCGTCGCCGTACGCCGCGGTCGTGGGAGTGCCGTACGAACGGCGGGCGACGAACCACCACACCGTGGCCAATGCCAGTACGACGGCCAGGGCGACGGCGGCGTAGTTCATCGTGTCGACGGTCACCGGCGACGACTGGGGGAGGCAGAACAGCACGGTGACGAACGCCACCCACACCACCGCCGTCCAGCCGACCGGCCTGCTCCACCGGCCCAGGCTCCACGGGCCCGGCGTGAACCGGTCGCCCGCCCGCAGCCGCAGCAGCACCGGGATGGCGTACGCCGGGGTGATGCCGATGACGTTGATCGCGGTGACCGCGCCGTACGCCGTCGCCGAGTACAGGGACGGCAGGGCCAGCAGGCAGGCGACCACCACGGACAGCCACACCGCGGCGACCGGGGTCTGGGTACGGGCCGAGACCGTGCGCCACAGGGCCGAGCCGGGCAGGGCACCGTCCCGGCTGAACGCGAACACCATCCGGCTCGCGGCGGCCACCTCGGCGTTGCCGCAGAACAACTGCGCGACGATCACCACGAGCAGCAGCGCGCTCGCGCCGTCCGTGCCCAGGCCGTCCAGCAGGATCTGCGCGGGCGGCACCCCCGTCTCGGTGTTCCGCGTGGCCTCGTAGTCCTGGATGGCGAAGGTCAGACCGGCCAGCAGCACGAAGCCCGCCAGCCACGACACCCAGATCGCCCGCACGATGCCGCGCGCCGCCGACACGGAGGCGTTCGAGGTCTCCTCCGACAGATGGGCGGAGGCGTCGTAGCCGGAGAAGGTGTACTGCGCGAGCAGCAGACCGATCGCGGCCACGTACAGCGGGCTCTCCCAGCCGGTGTCGTTGACGAACTCCGTGAAGACGAAGGACGGCGACTGGTGGTGGTCGGGGACGACGGCCAGCGCGCCGACGATCAGCGCCACACCGGCCAGGTGCCACCACACGCTGATCGAGTTGAGCACGCTGACCAGTCGCACGCCGAACAGGTTGAGCACCGCGTGCACCAGCAGGATCGCGACGAAGATCAGCATCGTCTTCTCGGGCGTCGGCTCGAAGCCCCACTGGAGGTTCAGGAACGCGCCCGTGAACAGCGCGGCCCCGTAGTCGATCCCGGCGATCGCGCCGAGCAGCCCCAGCAGGTTCAGCCAGCCGGTGTACCAGCCCCAGCGCCGGCCGCCGAGCCGGTCGGCCATGTAGTACAGGGCACCGGACGTGGGATACGCGCTGGTGACCTCGGCCAGCGCCAGCCCCACGCACAGCACGAACAGGCCGACGCCCGCCCAGCCCCACAGCATCACGGCGGGCCCGCCGGCACCCAGGCCGAAGCCGTACAGGGTCATGCAGCCGGACAGGATCGAGATCACCGAGAAGCTGATCGCGAAGTTGCCGAAGCCGCCCATGCGGCGGGCCAGCACCGGACGGTAGCCGAGTTCGCGCAGGCGCTGTTCCTCGTCGGGGGCGGCGGACGGCCCGGGAGCGGGCGGTCCGGAGGGGCGAGAGGGGCGGGACATGCCGAAAACCTCCGGGGACGGAAGGGTGGGGGGTCAGGAACGCCGGCCACCGCCACGGGCGGCCGACCGACTGCGCGTCCGGGCCTGGAGGAAGATCTCCACCGGCTGCTGGGAACCGCCCCCGCCGGCGGCCCGGGAGGCCCAGGGCAGGGGCGTCCAGTACGGGCCGAGCGCGTCGAACACCTGAGCCGCCTCCGGGAACCGGAGGGCGCCCCACAGGGCGTGGGCCAGGTGGTTCATGTCCAGCAGGGACCGTTCGTCGTCCTGGGTGAGCGTGAACCAGGAGTGGAACGCCTGCCGTGCCTCACGGGTGGCGTCCTCGGCCACCCAGTGCAGATCGAGGGCGGCTTCCCGCCCGCCCGAGCGCCGGTAGCGCTCCACCCGCACGTACAGCGGCAGCACGTGCAGCGCCGAGCCCGGCGGGGCCGAACCCGCCGCCCACTGCGCGAAGCCCGCCGCCCGGGCCAGCCGCTCGGAACCGCCCCGCGGATACAGGAACTGCAGCATGCGGTGGTGGGCCTCGCGGTTGTACGGGTCCCGCTTGCCCGCCTCGGCCAGCAGACCCCACGGGCCCGGCGGCAGCATCGGCTCCGGCGGTGCCGCCCGGTGCTCCGCCCAGCGCTGCTCCTCGTCCAGCCTGGCCAGCGCCAGCAGGCACACCCAGGGCACCGGGTCGTAGGGCGCCACCCGCGTCGCCGCGTCACAGGCGTGCCAGGCCAGCGGCCACAGTTCGCGCGTGCGGGGGTGGCTCTCGCGGTGCGCCCGCAGCGCGCGCTCCACGACGACCCGGGTGTGCATCACGGCGGCCGCAACGCTGTCCGGCTCCTCCGCCAGCCAGGCCCGCACCACGTCCGTACCGGCCGCCGAGGTGGCCAGGACCTGGGTGCGCCGCGTCCACGCCGACCAGGAGGCGGTCTGCTCGAGCAGGGCGCGCATCGACATCCAGCGTCCGGCGCGCACTTCCTGGAGCGCCGAGCGCAGCGCGGTGTCGTGGCCGGCGGGATCGTAGGCGGGCTGCGCTCCGTCTCTGGCCATCACCCGCCCGTTCCCGGGTACGGAACGGGCGGGACGGCAGGGTGGAGTAACAAACAGCCCTCCCCTGGGCGGCGATCAAGCGGTCGTGCCGGTCGGCGGCCACTATAGAGGCGGAGGTTCCGCCTCAGTCCGGTTTTGCTTCGCCCGGGCAAATTCATTGCCACCAGGGATAACTGACTGTCAGTCAGCCGCACTTGACGCGGTGTGCCCGCGACGGCAGGCTGGCGCGCAGTGATCGCCGAGACCGTCGGCGCGTAAGCCGGGGAGGGACGCGATGCCGGGCTCGGTGCTCGCCGTCGACCAGGGCACGTCCGGCACCAAGGCCCTGGTGATCTGCCCCGAACGCGGGGTCGTCGGCACCGGCTTCGCACAGGTCCGCCCCAGATACCTCCCCGGTGGCCTGGTGGAGGTGGATCCCGAGGAGCTGTACGGCTCGGTGGTCGACGCGGGCCGCCGCGCGCTGGCCGAGGCGGGCGAGCCGGTCGCCGCCCTGGGCCTGGCCAACCAGGGCGAGACCGTGCTCGCCTGGGACTCGGGCACCGGCCGCCCGCTCACCGACGCGCTGGTCTGGCAGGACCGCCGCGCCGAGACGGTCTGCGACGAACTCTCGGACCACGCCGACGAGTTGCGGCATCTGACCGGTCTGCCCCTCGACCCGTACTTCGCCGCGCCCAAAATGGCCTGGATACGACGGCACCTCACCCGGGAGGGGCACGTCACCACCTCCGACGCCTGGCTGGTCCACCGGCTCACCGGCGCCTTGGTCACCGACGCCGCGACCGCCTCCCGCACCCAGCTCCTCGACCTCGACCGCGCCGAGTGGTCGCCGCGCGCTCTGGAGCTGTACGGCCTGGCCGGAGAACGGCTCCCGGACGTCGTCGACAACGCCGCCCACATCGGCACCACCACGGCATTCGGCCCCGAACTCCCGCTCACCGGCCTCGCCGTCGACCAACAGGCCGCCCTGCTCGCCCAGCGCGTCACCGAGCCCGGCACCGCCAAGTGCACCTACGGCACCGGCGCGTTCCTGCTCGCCCAGACCGGCGACGGCGCCCGGCGTGGCGCCTCCGGCCTGGTGAGCTGCATCGCCTGGCGGCTCGGCGGACACACCAGCTACTGCCTGGACGGCCAGGTGTACGCGGCCGCGTCCGCCGTGCGCTGGCTGACCGGCCTCGGCGTCCTCACCGGCGCCGCCGACCTCGACACCGTGGGTGCCACGGTGCCGGACGGCGGCGGCGTCACCTTCGTGCCGGCGCTGGCCGGCCTCGCCGCCCCCTGGTGGCGCGGCGACCTGCGCGGCTCGATCACCGGACTCGGCCTGGACACCGCCCCCGGCCACCTCGTGCGCGCCCTGTGCGAGGGCCTGGCCGCGCAGGTCGTGGAACTCGCCGACGCCGCCGCGACCGACCTCGGCACCCCGCTGACGGTCCTGCGCGCCGACGGCGGCCTGACCCGCTCGGCGCTGCTCATGCAGACCCAGGCCGACCTCCTGCAACGCCCCGTCGAGGTGTCCGCCCTGCCGGACGCCACCGCGCTCGGCGTCGGCGTCCTGGCCCGGCTCGGCGCCGACCCCGGCCGCACGGTCGCCGAGGCGCTGCCCGCCGGCGGACCGGCCGCCGTGTACGAGCCCCGCGTCACCGCCGACGAGGCCGCCGAACGCCTCGCGCGCTTCCGCACGGCGGTCGCCGCACTGCTCGCCGGGAGCCCGGCATGACACGTACGGCGACCGGGCCCGCGTGCCCCGCGGTGTCCGGCACCGGTGGGGCGGGCCGGCGTCGTGGCCGGGGCCGTGCCGCCGGGTGTGGGGTGGCGGGGTGTCGTGTGGCCGGGTGTGGGGTGGCGGGGTGTCGTGTGGCCGGGTGTGGGGTGGCGGGGTGTCGTGCCGCCCGGTGTCGGGCAGCCGGGTGCCGTGCCGCCGGGTGTCGGGGCGCGGGCGGGGCGTCCCGCGTGTCCCTGACCTCGAGCGTGCTGTCCCGCCCCGGCGCGGCGCACGGCGGCGAGGTCGGCCGGCGCCGTGCCGCCGGACGCCGCCCGGCCGGTGCGGAACGCGGTGTGCCGCGGACCGTGGCACGGTCGCCGCGCTCCGCGCCGATCGGCGCGGGCCCGCGGCCGACGCCCGCGCCGAGCCGGACCGTCACAGGTGACGTCCCGCCCCGCCGCGCCGCCCCCACGCCGCTCGAACGGACTCCCGTATGACGGTCACCGCGTCCGGACCCCTGCCCGCCGCCCCGTACGACGTGGCGATCGTCGGCGCCGGGGTGGTCGGCTGCGCGATCGCCCGGCGGCTCGCGCACCATCCGAGTCTGCGTGTCGCCCTCGTCGAGGCGCAGGACGACGTCGGGCAGGGCACCTCCAAGGCCAACACCGCCATCCTGCACACCGGTTTCGACGCCGTGCCCGGCTCCCTTGAGGCCCGGCTGGTCCGGGAGGGCGCCCGCGAACTCGCCGCCTACGCGGCCGAGTCGGGCATCCCCGTGGAACGCGTCGGCGCACTGCTCGTAGCCTGGGACGAGGAACAGCTCGCGGCCCTGCCCCGCCTCGCCGAGAAGGCCGGGCGCAACGAGTACCACGACACCCGCCTCCTGGGCCCCGACGACCTCTACGCCCGCGAACCCCACCTCGGCCCCGGCGCGCTCGGCGCCCTGCACGTACCCGGCGAGAGCATCATCTGCCCGTGGACGACGACCCTGGCGTACGCCACCCAGGCGGTCCGTGGCGGAGTCGACCTGCACCTCGACTCGCCGGTCACCCAGGCCTGCCACCGGGACGGCGTGTACCGCCTGACGACCCCGCGCGGCCCCCTGCGCGCCCGCCGGCTCGTCAACGCGGCCGGACTGCACGCCGACACCCTCGACCGGCAACTCGGCCACGACGACTTCACCGTCACCCCGCGCCGGGGCCAGCTCATCGTCCACGACAAGTTCGCCCGCGACCTCGTCCGCCACATCCTGCTGCCCGTTCCCACCGCCCTCGGCAAGGGCGTCCTGGTCACCCCCACCGTCCACGGCAACGTCCTGCTCGGCCCCACCGCCGAGGACCTCGACGACAAGCGCGCCACCCACTCCACCGCCGAAGGTCTCGCACGGCTGCGCGAACAGGGCCGCCGCATCCTCCCCGCCCTGCTGGAGGAGGAGGTCACCGCCGTGTACGCCGGCCTGCGCGCCGCCACCGAGCACGAGGACTACCGGATCACCGCCCACCCCGGCCAGGGCCGCGTCACCGTCGGCGGCATCCGCTCCACCGGCCTCACCGCCTCCCTCGCCATCGCCGCGCACGTCACCGGCCTGCTCGCCGGCACCGGCCTCGACCTCGGCCCGCGACGCCCGCCGGAGCCGGTCCGGATGCCCAACCTCGGCGAGGCCTTCCCGCGCCCGCACCAGCGGCCCGATCTCGTGGCCGCCGACCCGGAGTACGGCACCCTCGTCTGCCACTGCGAACGCGTCTCCCGCGGCGAGATCCGCGACGCCCTCGCCAGTACGATCCCGCCCCGTTCCCTCGACGGACTGCGCCGCCGCACCCGCGCCCGGTCGGGGCGCTGCCAGGGCTTCTACTGCGGGGCCGCGGTGCGGGCGCTGTTCGAGGAGGCCCAGGGGCGAGCGGAGGCTCAGGGATGACCCGTCAGGTCGACGTCCTGGTGGTGGGGGGCGGCCCCGCCGGACTCGTGGCCGCGTCCCTGCTCGCGGT
This sequence comes from Streptomyces pactum, assembly GCF_002005225.1. Lineage (NCBI taxonomy): Bacteria > Bacillati > Actinomycetota > Actinomycetes > Kitasatosporales > Streptomycetaceae > Streptomyces > Streptomyces pactum. The sequence continues at coordinate 1,185,765 of NZ_CP019724.1, read as the reverse complement.
GACCGGCGTCCGCGTCGAGGTCCTGGAGCGGGAGCGGCGGGCCGGGGGAGTGCCGAGGCACTGCGCGCACCGGGGCTTCGGCAACTGGCCGCGCGCGCTGACCGGCCCGGCCTACGCCCGTCTCCTCGCCGACGCGGCGGTCCGCGCCGGGGCGGACGTACGGACCGGCGTCACCGCCCTCGACTGGGCGGGCCCGCGCACACTGACGACCGTGGGGCCCCGGGGCGCCCAGACCCTCGCCGCCCGGGCCGTCGTCCTCGCCACCGGCGCCCGCGAACGCCCCCGCGCCGCCCGCCTGGTGCCCGGCACCCGCCCCGCCGGCGTGTACACCACCGGCGAACTCCAGCAGGCCGTCCACCTGTACGGACAGCACATCGGCACCCGCGTGGTGATCGTCGGAGCGGAGGACGTCTCCTACGCCGCCGCCGACACCGCGCGCACCGCGGGCGCCGACGTCGTCGCCCTGGTCACCGACCGGCCCCGGGCGCACACCGCGCCCGCGCGGGCCCTGGACGCCCGCCTGCGCCGCCGCATCCCCCTCCTGACCGGTGCCACGGTCACCGGACTCCTCGGGCACGGACGTCTGTCGGGCGTGCGCGTCCGCCACCGCGACGGCCGTACCGCGACGCTGCCCTGCGACACCGTCGTGTTCACCGGCGACTTCGTCCCCGACCACGAACTCGCCCGGCGCGGCGCGCTGACCCTGGACGCCGGCACCCGCGGTCCCGGCGTGGACGGCGCCCTGCGAACCTCGCGGCCGGGCGTCTTCGCGGTCGGCAGCCTGCTGCACGCAGTGGAGAGCGCGGGGACGGCGGCCCGTGAGGGCGCCTACGCCGCGACCGCCGTACGGGACTGGCTCACGGACGCCGAGTGGCCCGCGAGCGTCCCCCTGACCGCTCACGCACCCCTGCGCCGGATCGTCCCGAACCGCGTCACCCCGGCCGACGGCCTCCCGTACCTCCTGCGCACGGCGGCCCCCCTGACCCGGCCGGTCCTCCAGGTCACCCAGAACGGCCGCCGACTGCACCGGGAGCAGCCGGGCCCGCGTACCGTCCCGCCCGACCGGCCCCTGACGCTGCCGGCGTGCTGGACCCACCGGGTCGACCCGCGGGGCGGCCCGGTGCGCGTCACCGTCGTCTGAGCGTGCCGCCCGCCCTCAGATCACCCGCGTCCGTACGAGCGCCGCCAGTGTCAGCGCCCCCGGCAGCAGCGGCAGCCAGACGGTCATGAGCCGGAACGCGAGCACCACCGCCGTGGCCACGGCCGCCGGGCCGCCCACCGCCACCAGCGCCACGACCAGCGCCGCCTCGACCGAACCGATGCCGCCCGGCGTGGGCACCAGCGCGACCGCGATCGTCGCCGCCAGATACGCCACCGCCATGTGCCCGGCCGGCACCGGCAACCCCAGCGCCCGCCCCACCAGGACCAGCACCGCCGCCTGCAGCGCGGGGAAGGCGAACGCGCCGCCCCACAGCGCCAGCGCCCGCGCCGGGAGGGCGTGCACCGCGCGGGCCTCGCCGAGCGCCGTCCGCAGGAAGGCGACCAGCGCCCCACGCAGCCGTGGCGCCAGCACGAGCACGCCCGCCGCCACGACCGGCACCGCGCCCGCCACGACCAGCAACGGCCCCACGGCCCCCTCGGGCAGCAGCGTGCCGAGCCGCAGGGCGTCGGGAAACGCGATCAGCAGGACGCCCAGCAGGGCGACGCGGCCGACGCTCTCCGCCAGCAGGTACAGGGCGAGAGCCGCCGAGGAACGGGCGAGCGGCAGCCCGCACACCGTCATGAACCGCAGGTTGACCGCGCTCGCGCCCAGCCCCGTCGGCAGCAGGTGGTTGGCCGCGCCCGCCGCGAACTGCGTGGCGAGCAACCGCCGCCGCGGCAGCCGCTCCACCACGGCGCCCTGCCGGGTACAGGCCGCCGCGACCCAGGTCAGACAGGTCGCGCAGGCCGCGGCCAGCAACCAGGGCCACCGAGCGGTGGCGAGGTGACCGAAACCCTCGGCGAGCACGGACCGGTGCCGCACCGCGACCACGGTGACCAGCAGCAGCGGAAGCACGCACAAGACCCGCCGGACCAGGTGGGCACGGCCGTCGCGGCGGACGGGGACGCGGCCGGCGACGGGCCGCTCGGGGAGTCGTACCTCTGTCACATCGCAAGAGATTCCCCCTCCCGCGCCAACTACGGATGTCCGACGCGCGGACGGGGGCTTACGGACGGCAGGCGGCCGCCCCTTGACCTCAAGGATGATTGAGGTTCTACCGTCACTCGCATGAGCATGGAGACCACGGCCTGGACCCAACTGCACAGCGTCATGAACGCCGAACAGGAGCGCAGGCCCCTCGCCCGCGCGACGCTGCGCCGCATCGGCGCGTTCGCCCGCCCGCACCGCCGCCGCCTCACCCGGTTCGTCCTGCTCGGGGTGGTGACGGCGCTGCTCGCCGTCGCCACGCCCGTCCTGGCCGGCAACGTCGTGAACGCGATCGTGTCGGGCGACGACGAGGCGACTGTCGTACGCCTCGCCCTGCTGATCGCGCTCATCGCGGTCACCGAGGCGGTGCTCGGCATCCTCTCCCGCAGGCTCTCGGCGACGCTCGGGGAGGGACTCATCCTGGATCTGCGCACGGCTGTGTTCGATCATGTGCAGCGCATGCCGGTCGCGTTCTTCACACGTACCCGTACGGGAGCGCTGGTCTCCCGACTCAACAACGACGTCATCGGCGCCCAACGGGCCTTCAGCAACACCCTGTCGGGTGTGGTCAGCAACCTGGTCACGCTGCTGCTCACCCTCGCCGTCATGCTCACCCTGTCCTGGCAGATCACCCTGCTCGCGCTGGTGCTCCTCCCGGTGTTCGTGCTCCCGGCCCGGCACATGGGCCGCCGCATGGCCCGCATGCAGCGCGAGGCCGCCACCCTGAACGCCGCCATGGGCACCCGCATGACCGAACGGTTCTCGGCCCCCGGCGCCACACTGATCAAGCTGTTCGGCCGCCCGGAGGACGAGTCGGCCGAGTTCGCCGACCGCGCCCGTCGCGTCGCCGACATCGGCGTGCGCACCGCCACCGCCCAGGCGGCCTTCATCACCGCGCTCACCCTCGTCTCCGCCCTCGCCCTGGCCCTCGTCTACGGCCTCGGCGGCTGGTTCGCCTTGCGCGGCACCCTGGACCCGGGCGCCGTCGTGGCGCTCGCGCTGCTCCTGACCCGGCTGTACGCGCCGCTCACCGCGCTCGCCGGGGCCCGCGTGGAGGTCATGAGCGCCCTGGTCAGCTTCGAGCGGGTCTTCGAGGTGCTGGACCTGGCCCCGCTCATCGACGAGAAGCCCGACGCCCGCCCGGTCCCCGACGGTCCCGTCGCCGTGGAGTTCGACGACGTCCGCTTCGGCTACCCCTCCGCCGACAAGGTCTCCCTGGCCTCCCTCGAAGAGGTCGCCACCCTGGACACCCGGGGCGGCGAGGAAGTCCTGCACGGCCTCTCCTTCCGCGCCGAACCCGGCCAGACGATCGCGCTCGTCGGGTCCTCCGGCGCCGGCAAGTCGACCATCGCCGGGCTGCTGCCACGCCTGTACGACGCCGACGGCGGCACCGTCCGCGTCGGCGGCGTCGACGTCCGCGACCTGGACGCCCGGTCACTGCGCGACACCGTCGGCATGGTCACCCAGGACGGCCACCTCTTCCACGACACGGTCCGCGCCAACCTGCTGCTGGCGCGGCCCGGTGCCACCGACACCGAACTGTGGGACGCGCTGCGCCGGGCCCGCCTGACCGACCTCGTACGGTCCCTGCCCGACGGCCTCGACACCGTGGTCGGCGAACGCGGCTACCGGCTCTCGGGCGGTGAACGCCAGCGCATGACCATCGCCCGGCTGCTGCTGGCCCGCCAGCGCGTCGTCATCCTCGACGAGGCCACCGCCCACCTCGACAACACCTCCGAGGCGGCCGTCCAGGAGGCCCTCACGGAGGCACTGGAAGGCAGGACCGCCCTGGTGATCGCGCACCGGCTGTCCACGGTCCGGGCGGCCGACCAGATCCTGGTGGTGGAGGCCGGCCGCATCGTGGAACGCGGCACCCACGACGAACTCCTCGCCGCCGACGGCCGCTACGCCCAGCTCCACCGCACCCGCTTCGGACGGCGGACCCCGGCGAAGGCCGAACGGGCGGCGTAGGGGGGCCGGTGCGAGCGGGCCGGACCGGCGCGGGCTACGGGGAACCCGCCGGACCGGCCCGCACGGGCAGGTCCTGCTCGGCCCAGACGACCTTCCCCCGCGGGGTGCGGCACGAGCCCCAGCGCCGGCACAGCATGTTGATGAGCTGGAGCCCGCGCCCGCTCTCGTCGCTCACGTCCGCGTGCTGGATCTGCGGCAGGTCCGGGCCGGAGTCCGAGACCTCCACCGAAAGCCGCTCGTGCCGCAGCAGCCGCAGCTCACCGGGGGCGTTCCCGTACCGCAGGGCATTGCCGACCAGCTCGCTGACCACCAGCTCCGTCGAGTCGACCAGGTCGTCCAGGCCCCACTTCACCAACTGCTCGCGCACCGCGGTCCGCGCCTGCCCCGCGGCCTTGCCGTCCGGCGGCAGCGTCCGTACGTACACCTCACCCTCCGGACCGAGCGGCCGGGCGCCCGCGATCAGGACGATCGCGTCGTCGGACCGGTCACCGCCGACCCGCTCGGTGACCGACCGGCACACCGTGCCGTCCCCGGGCACACCGTCACCGACCGCCTCGCGCAGCCGCTCCATCTGGGTGGCGAGGTCGCCGGTGCGCGACCGGATCAGACCGTCCGTGTACAGCGTCAGCCGGCCCCGCTCGGGCACCGGGCAGTCGACCGGGTCGTACGGGATCACCCCGGCCCCCAGCGGAGCCCCGGCGGGCACGTCCAGGAACGAGGCGGTGCCGTCGGGACCGGTCAGCAGCGGCGGCGGGTGACCGGCGCTGGCGATGCGGAAGGTGCTGCCGTACGGGTCGTAGACCGCGCACAGACAGGTGGCGACCTGGTCCTCCTCCAGGTCGCGGGCGGCCAGGTCCAGCCGGGCCAGCAGCCGCTCGGGCGCGATGTCGAGCGCCATCAGGGTCCGGGCCACCGTCCGCAGCCGGCCCATGGTCGCGGCGGCGGCCAGGCCGCGCCCCATCACGTCGCCCACCATCAGCGCGGTACGGCCGCTGGGCAGCGCGACGACGTCGAACCAGTCGCCGCCCACGGCCGCCGGATCGACGGCCGGGTCGTAGCACGAGGACACGTCGAGGCCTGGGGTACTCGGGCTGGACCGGGGGAGCAGGGCCCGCTGCAGTGTGACCACGTGCTCGCGCTCGCGCCCGTAGAGCCGGGCGTTGTCGATGGACACGGCCGCCCTGGACGCCAGCTCCATGGCCAGTGCCACGTCGGCCCGGGTGAACGGGGTCCGGCTGCCGGCCCGGACGAAGTCGGCCAGGCCCAGCAGCACTCCCCGGGCGATCAGCGGCACCGCGAGGTACGAGTGCACGCCCGCGCGCCGCATCAGACGGGCCGCCTCGGGGGTGGGCGCGACGGCGTGGAAGTCGGACGGCTCCATCCGGGCGATCAGAACCGGCTTCCGGGTGGTCAGGCACGTGCGTACCAGCCGGTCAGCGGTGTAGAGCGACACCTCGCCCACCGGGTCCGGAGCGAGGTCCAGCCCGGGGATCTCGCAGACCGCCATCGCCCTCAGCTCGGGGGTCCCCGTCTCCCCCTCGAAGTGGTCGCCCTCCTGGAACCGCAGTACCGACTCCAGCAGGTCCACCGCGCATCCGTCGGTGAGTTCGGGCACGGTGAAGCCGGCCAGTTCCTCGGCGGTGCGCCGCAGATCCAGCGTCGTCCCGATGCGCACCCCGGCCTCGTTCAGCCACGCCAGCCGGCGCCGGGCGCGCACCGCCTCGGTCACCGGGCGCAGGGCGGCCTTGAGCGTACGGCGGCCGCCGACGAGGGGGTCGGGAATCAGGCGCACCCCGCGCAGCCACGGTCGTTCCCGCACGCGTCGCCTCCTCCCACGGCCTCCTGCCCCCGATTCTGCCCTGCCTCGGGGCGAGCGGCGACGGCGGTGCCCCGGTCGGTGGCTCCACCGGCCGGGGCACCGCCGCCCAGATCGCCTCAGGCGCCCAGCCACACCGCCGTGTCCCGCGGCAGCCGGCCGTCCGCGTCGAGCGGCCCGCTGCGCAGCAGGAGCGTGCCGTGTGCCGGCAGATCGACCGGTCCGGCGGACAGGTTGACGACACAGACCGGACCGCCCGCGCGCTGGAACGCGAGGACGCCCCGCGGCGCGGGCAGCCAGCGCATGGGGCCGTCACCGAAACCGTCGGTGGAGCGCCGCAGGGACAGTGCCTCGCGGTACAGCGTGAGCATCGACTCCGGGTCGGCGCTCTGGCGGTCCGCGGCGTACGCCGACCAGTGAGCCGGCTGTGGCAGCCAGGGCTCCGTCTCGGAGCCGAAACCGCAGTACGGGGCGTCGGCCGACCACGGCAGCGGCACCCGGCAGCCGTCCCGGCCGGGATCGGTGCCCCCGGAGCGGAAGTGCATCGGGTCCTGGATCCGGTCCAGCGGGACGTCCGCCTCGGGCAGCCCGAGTTCCTCCCCCTGGTACAGGTAGACCGATCCGGGCAGGGCCAGCGTCAGCAGCGCGGCGGCCCGGGCGCGCCTGGTCCCGAGGGCCAGGTCGGTCGGGGTGGCGAAGGCCTTCTTGGCGAAGTCGAAGCCGGTGTCCTCGCGGCCGTACCGGGTGACGGTGCGGGTCACGTCGTGGTTGCAGAGCACCCAGGTGGCGGGGGCGCCGACGGGGGCGTGCTCGGCCAGCGTGTCGTCGATGGTGCGGCGCAACCGGTCCGCGTCCCAGGGGCAGGACAGGAGGTTGAAGTTGAAGGCGGTGTGCAGTTCGTCGGGCCGCAGGTAACGGGCGAAGCGTTCCGCGTCGGGCAGCCACACCTCGCCCACGAACACGGCCCCGTACTCGTCGGCGACGGCCCGCCAGGAGCGGTAGATGTCGTGCAGCTCGTCCTGGTCGATGTACGGGTGCGGGTCGACGCCCTCCTCGAAGTCCGCGAGCGCCGGGTCCTTGGCGAGCAGGGCGGCGGAGTCGATGCGCACGCCCGCGACACCGCGGTCGAACCAGAAGCGCAGCACGTCCTCGTGCTCCCGGCGCACCTCGCGGTGGGCCCAGTTGAGGTCGGGCTGCTCGGGGGTGAAGAGGTGGAGGTACCACTCGCCGTCCGGGACCCGGGTCCAGGTACGGCCGGAGAACTGGGAGGGCCAGTTGTTGGGCGGGAGTTCGCCGTTCGCCCCGCGCCCGGGGCGGAAGTGGAAGCGCTCCCGCTCCGCGCTGCCCGGACCGGCGGCCAGCGCCGCCCGGAACCAGGCGTGCCGGTCCGAGACGTGGTTGGGGACGATGTCGACGAGGGTGCGGATGCCCAGCTCCCGTGCCTCGGCGATCAGCTTCTCGGCCTCGCCGAGGGTGCCGAAGGCCGGGTCGATCGTGCGGTAGTCGGCGACGTCGTAGCCGCCGTCGACGAGCGGCGAGAGGTACCAGGGGGTGAACCAGACGGCGTCGACCCCGAGTTCGGCGAGGTACGGCAGTCTCGCCCGGACGCCCGCGAGGTCACCGGTTCCGTCGCCGTCGCCGTCGGCGAAACTGCGGGGGTACACCTGGTAGATGACGGCGTCGCGCCACCAGTCGTCGGTGCGGTGCGAGTTGGGGGCTGCCACGTGAGGGTCCTTTCGGGCAGGGAGGATCTTCGCCGCCGGCCCGGACAGGGCGGGGCGTCGGACGGGCCGGCGGCGAAGGTTGACGGGGACGAGCCGGTCGGGCCTCAGCCCTTGAGGCCGCCGGCGGTGAGTCCGCTCATGATGTGGCGCTGGAAGATCAGGAAGATGATCAGGGTCGGCAGCGAGGCCATGGTGAGCGCGGCGATCAGCACGTTGACGGGCACGCCGTTGGACAGGGAGTAGATGCCGACGTTCAGCGTCTGCTTGGCGGGGTCGGGCAGCGTCAGCATGGGCCAGAGGAAGTCCTTCCAGACGCCCACGATCGCGAAGATGGACACCACGCCGAGGATCGGCCGCGAGATGGGCAGGACGATCGACCAGAGGGTGCGCACCGCAGAGGCGCCGTCCATGGACGCCGCGTCGAGCAGCTCCCTCGGGATCGAGTCGAAGAACCGCTTGAGCAGGAAGATGTTGAAGGCGTTGGTCACCGAGGGCAGCCAGATCGCCCACGGCGTGTTGAGCAGGTTGCGTTCGAAGACCGGCACGTCGAGCACCGTCAGGTACTGCGGCACGACCAGCACCGTCGCCGGGATCATCAGCGTCGCCAGCATCATGCCCAGGACGGCCTTGCCGAAGACCGGGCGGAGCTTGGACAGCGAGTACGCCGCCGCCACGTCGAGGACCAGTTGGAAGGCCAGTGCGCCGAACGCGTAGTACAGCGTGTTCCCCAGCAGGCCGGCCAGGTCCATGACGTTCCAGGCCTGCGAGTAGTTGTCGGGTTCGAACGACTCGGGAACCAGCGTCGGAGGTGTCCGGACGACTTCCTGGGTGTCCTTGAACCCGCTGGAGACCATCCAGTACATCGGGCCGAGGAAGACCACGGTGAACAGCGTGACGACGCCGCCGAACGTCACCCAGTACAGGGCCTTGCCGCGGGGCCTGGCGAGCTGCGCCGGCGAGATGAGCGTGCGTGTGGACATCTGTGGTTTCCCCCGGCCTATTCGTCCTCGGCGCGGCTGAGCTTCACGTACGCCGCCGAGAATCCGGCGAGGAGCACGAGGAGCAGCAGGCCGAGGGCCGCCGCGGCACCGTAGTCGTTGAAGTTGAAGGCGTACTGGTAGATCAGGTAGACGACGGTGGTGGTCGAGCCCTCGGGGCCGGCACCGCCGGTGAGCAGGAAGGGCTCCACGAAGACCTGCATGGTGGCGATGATCTGCATGAGCAGCATCAGCGAGAGGATGAGCCGCGTCTGCGGGATCGTCACGTGCCAGATCTTGCGCAGCAGTCCGGCGCCGTCGAGTTCCGCCGCCTCGTACAGCTCACCGGGTATGCCCTGGAGCGCCGCGAGGTAGATCAGGGCCGCGCCGCCCATGTTCATCCAGGTCGAGGCGATGACCACGGAGAGCATGGAGAGGTCGGGATCCTGCAGCCACTGCTGCTCGGGCAGCCCGACCGAGCCGAACAACTCGTTGAGCAGACCGTAGCCGGGGTCGTACAGGTACTTGAAGAGCAGCACGGCGGCGACCGGGGGCAGCATCACCGGCAGATACACCAGCAGTCGCAGATATCCCTTGCCGTGCCTCAGTTCGTTGATGACGAGGGCGACCACGAACGGCACGGCGAAGCCGAAGACGAGGGCCAGCACGGTGAACAGCAGCGTGTTGCGCCAGGCCTGCCAGAAGGCCGGGTCGTTGAAGACCGTGCGCAGGTTGTCCAGGCCGACCCAGGAGACCTCGCCCTGATCCGTCTTCTGGAAGGCGAGGAAGAACTCCCGGACCATGGGGTACCAGGAGAAGAACGCGAAACAGAGAACCGCTCCGATCAGGAAGCCGTGCGCGGTGAGATTGCGCTTCAGGCTCCTGCCGAAGGACCCGCCGGGCGAGGGCGGGCCGGCCGGCGGCGGCTGGGAGTGGCGGGGTCTCCCCGCTTTGCTCGGGGTCAGGCTGGGGGCCGACATCGTCGCTCCTCGGGACTGATCTCATGGGCCCCGGGGGGCGGTGCGGCCCGCCCCCCGGGGGAGCCGGTCACTGCGTGGCCAGAACCTGGTCGACCTGCTGCTCGGCGGTGGAGAGCAGTTGGCCGACGTCGGCGTCCTCGTTGGTGAGGATGCCGGACATCACGTTGTCCAGGACCTTGTAGACCTCCTGGGCCTTCGGCGGCTCGGCCTTGCCCGGGACCGGGTTGTCCATGAACGTCTTGAAGTTCTCGACCGGCATGGTGGCGTGCTCGATCCGGGCCGCGTCGTCCCTCCGCTTCGACTCGTTGAGCCAGAAGTTCGGCTGCGGGAGGCCGACCGGCAGGTCGTCCTTCTTCTTGCGGGCCCAGTCGAACTGTCCCCGGCCGACGGTGAGGTTCTTGAAGTTCAGCCAGGCGACGGCCGCCTTGATCTTGTCGGGGGAGATCCCTTCCTTGATCATGTAGCCGTTGCCGCCGGCGAGGGTGTTCTTCTCGCCCGGGATCGGGCCCATGCCGAAGTTCTCGTAGTCGGCGCCGAGTTGCTGCACCATGTACGTGATGTCGTCGGGCGCGGCGAGGAACATGCCGAGCTTGTCGGTGGCGATCTGCTTCTGCAGGTCGCCCCACTTGAGGAGCTGGGTCTTGCCCATGCTCTCGTCCTCCCAGCGCATGGCGTGGAGGTTCTCGGCGACCTGCTTGCCCAGCTCGTCGTCGAACGCCGCCTTCTTGCCGCTCGCGTCCACGACCTCGCCGCCGAGGCTGTACATCTGTGCGGTGAAGTGCCAGCCGCCGGTGTTGCCCGCGCTGTACTCGCCGAAGCCGGCGATCCCTTCGCCGAGGCCGGAGATCTTCCTGGCGGCGGTGCGGACCTCGTCCCAGGTGCGCGGCGGGGAGTCCGGGTCGAGGCCGGCCTGCTCGAAGAGCTTGCGGTTGATCAACAGGCCCATCGTGTAGTTGCTCTCGGGCAGGCCGTAGAGCTTGTTCTCGTGTTCGAGCGAGCCGAGGACGCTCGGATCGATGTCCTTCAGGGCCGGCACGGTCTTCTCGTTGACGTACGCGGTGATGTCCTCGGCGCCGTCGTTGTCCAGCACCTGGGGCAGGTCGGTGAAGTACGTGTAGAAGACGTCGGGCTGGGACTTGGCCTTGAGCATCGCCGTGAAGCGCGGCGGTTCCAGGCACTGGCCCGGGGTGGAGCGGCCGTCGATGGTGACGTTCGGGTACCTCTCGTTGAACGCCTTGACGTCCTCCTTCCACTCCTTCAGCTCGGCCGCCTTCGCCGCCGGGGGCATGCAGTCGATGGTGATCGTCACCTTGGTCTTCGGGTCCAGCGGAGCAGCCGGGTCGGAGGACCCGCTGCCGCCTTCGGAACCGCCGCCGTCGTCACTGCTGCTCGTGCCGCAGGCGGCCAGAGCGGTCAGGGTGAGAGCGGAGACGAGCGTGATGGCGCCGGCACGGCGAGTACGGCGGAACCGAGCACTTCTCATGGGTGGTCCCCTTCGGGCATGAACGTGGAAGGCGCCCCACCGCCGATGCGTTGTGGGGCGCCGCTCACTCAACCACCGCGAACAAGTGGACGCAATATCTCGCGCTGATTTCGTAATTGCTCGACAGTCTGCCGAAGATGTCCGCCAGAGGGGGCGGAGCCGCTACCGGGTGGCCGCCTGCGCGGTGGAGCCGCGGACGACGAGCTCGGGCTCGAAGAGCAGCTCCCTGTGGGGCACTTCGGTGCCCTGGATCTGTGCGCAGAGCAGGTCGACGGCGGCGCGTCCCATGGCCTCGATGGGCTGGCGGACGGTGGTGAGCGGGGGTTCGGTGCAGGTCATGAAGGCGGAGTCGTCGTAGCCGACGACGGACACGTCGCGGGGTACGTGGAGTCCGCGCCGGCGGGCGGCGCGGACGGCGCCGAGGGCGAGGGGGTCGCTGGCGCAGATGACGCCCGTCACGCCGCGCTCCAGCAGGCGTGACGCGGCTGCCTGGCCGCCCTCCAGGGAGAACATGGCGCGCTCGACGAACTTCTCGGGCAGCTCGGCGTTCACCGCCTGCGCCGCCTGCCGTGCGGCGGCCAGCTTCCGGCGGGAGGGGATGTGGTCCGTGGGGCCGAGCACCAGACCGATGCGCTCGTGGCCGAGGGAGGCCAGGTGCCGCCAGGACTGTTCGACGGCCACGGCGTCGTCGCAGGCGATGCACGGGAAGTCGAGATCCTCGATGGAGGCGTTGATCAGCACCACCGGGATGTTGCGTTCCGCGAGCAGCCGGTAGTGGTCGTGCGGGGCGTCCGCCTGGGCGAACAGCCCGCCCGCGAAGACCACGCCCGACACCTGCTGCTGTAGGAGCAGTTCGACGTAGTCGGCCTCCGAGACGCCGCCCTGGGTCTGGGTGCACAGCACCGGCGTCAGCCCCTGCTGGGCGAGGGCGCCGCCGATGACCTCGGCGAACGCGGGGAAGATCGGGTTCTGCAACTCGGGCAGCACCAACCCCACCAGCCGCGCACGCTCGCCCCGCAACTGCGTCGGCCGCTCGTATCCCAGGACGTCCAACGCGCTCAGCACGGACTGCCGGGTCGCCTCGGAAACCCCCGGTTTGTCGTTGAGCACCCGGCTGACCGTGGCCTCGCTGACCCCAACCTTCTTCGCTACTTGAGCAAGTCGTCGCGTCACATACGCAAGACTAGCGCAAGTCCCGCAAGCCGCTTGCTCTCCAGTCTCATTGAGGCAGCTACGTCCGGCTGTGCGGCGTATGCCCCGTTCAGTCCATCCTGATCCGGGCGACGACCGGAAGGTGATCGCTTCCGGTGGCGGGGAGGGTGCGGATGTGGCCGACGGTCGCGGAGCGGGCCATGACCTGGTCGATGCGGGCCAGCGGGAAGGCGGCGGGGAAGCTGAGGGCGACACCCCGTTCGGCGACGTTCAGACGCGTGGTCAGCGGATCCAGCGCACGGTCGTGGACCGTGCCGTTGAGATCGCCCAGCAGGACGACCCGGGGCAGCCGCTCGGCCGCCACGGCGTCTCCCAGCAGGCCGGCGCTCTCGTCCCGCCAGGACGAGGCGAGGCCGCTCGCCCGGACCCGTACCGAGGGCAGGTGCGCGACGTACACGGCCAGCTCACCGTGCGGCGTCCGCACCGAGGTCCGCAGCCCGCGATTCCACTCGTCCGTGATGCCCCGGGGCTTGATGTCGAGCGGCCGCGCACCGGTGAGCGGACGCTTCGACCAGAGCCCGACCGTGCCCTGAACCGTCCGGTACGGGTACTCCGGGGCGAGAGTCCTCTCGTACACGGCGAGGTCCCGGGGCACCAGCTCCTGGAGCGCTATGAGGTCGGCTCCGGTCCCGGCCAGGGCGCGGGCCGTGCCCGAGGGGTCGGCGTTCTCGTCGCTGACGTTGTGCTGCACCACGACCAGGTCGGCGGCGCCGGGCTCCGGCGCGGGCAGGAGCAGTGCGCCGAACAGGTACGTCCAGGCCGCCACCGGCAGGAGCAGGGCCACCAGCGCGACGGCCGAACGACGCACCAGCGCGAGGACGAGCAGCACCACGACGACCAGGCCGAGCCACGGCAGGAACGACTCCAGCAGACTGCCCAGCCCGCCCACCGCATTGGGGACCGCCCCGTGGAACAGCGTCAGGGCGGCCGTCAGTGCCGCCGCCCCGGCGAGCACTCGCCCCCGCGTCCAGGCCGACCGGCCCCGCGCTTTCGTCCGTTCGGCCATCGTTTTCCGTCCACTCGTTGTCGGTCGTCAGGACGCGTCAACAGGTGGATCGGGTTCCGGTTGCCTCCGAGGCGTTGGTGAGGTGGTCGGTGTCCTCGGTGGACTCGGCGAGCAGGTCGCGCATGGCGCGCTCGGTGCGGGCCGGATCCTGGTCCCGGACGGCGTCGAGCACCGCCCCGAGCGCACCGATGTCGAGGATCTCGCCCTCGGCGATCGTGAATGCGATGCCGCTTGCCGAGAGCCCTCGCACGGAGTGCGCCCGGACCCGTGTCGTTCCCCCGAGTGCGAGCGCTGCGGCGGCCGGGTGGTCCCGGTGATGACCGTCTCGACGGCGGCGGACCGTGCCGGGCGGCGCCGCACTCCCGCGGCAGCGCGGACTACCGCCCGTACGGGGGACGCGCCGCGAGGCGGGAGCGCGGGTACCGCACCCGGTCCGCCTCTCAGTCCGCCACCGCGGCGTTCCCTCCGGGTGCGTCGTGAGGCGTCGTCCGGTTGCCGGCTGGTGCCGTGTTCAGGAGGGCATCATGTCGTTCTTGAGCGTGCGGGTGATCTGGTTGATCCGCTTGAAGCGGCGGTCGTCGGCGAGCTCCGCGAACGTGTAGTACTCCATCTGGATGGCGCCGCCGGCTTTGAGGGAGCCGTCGAAGGTGAGGCGCAGGGCGAGGGTGTTGCCGCTCTGCAGTGCCTCACGCACCGTGTACTGGACGCTCTCGAAGGTCTGGCTCGCGGCGGGGGCGTGCTCGGCGAGTGCCGCCCGGTCCGTCTCGGTGCCGTCGGTGACCTGTACGAAGTCCGGCGTGTAATAGCGGTCGATGCTCTGCTCGGGATTCTCGCCCCCGAAGATGACGTCCTTCACGTACGAGTTGAAGAAGTCGCTGGCGAATTCCTCGGGGGTGGTGCCGAGATCGACGGACATGCCATTCCTTTCGGTCCTGCCTGCTGGATACCCTCCCCAGGTATACACCCCAACCGGGAAGCACACCAATGGTGTTGGGGTCTCGTGGCTCAAAGGCGTACGGGAAGGCTGCGTGCGCTGCGCAGTGGCATGAGGTGATGCCATTCCAGCTCGGTGGCGTCCACCGCGAGGCGCAGGGCGGGGAAGCGCGTGAGGAGCCGGTGGAGCGCCACCTCGATCTCGAGCCGGGCCAGGGGGGCTCCGACGCAGTGGTGGATTCCGTGGCCGAAAGCAAGGTGGTCGCCCGGCTCGCGGGAGATGTCGAGCCGCTCGGGTTCGGCGAACCTGCACCGGTCGCGATTGGCCGACTGGATCGACACCAGGACGCACTCGCCCCGGGGGATGTCCACGTCGCCGAGCCGCACCGAGGCGGTGGTGTAGCGCAGGGCGGCGGAGTCGCCCGGGCCCTCGAATCGCAGCAGCTCGTCGATCGCGGACGCGAGCAGCGCCGGGGAGGCGCGGGCGGCCGCCAACTGGTCGGGCCGGACAAGCAGGTTGATGACGCTGTTGCACAGGGCATAGGCCACGGTCTCGTACCCGGTGAAGAGCAGCAGGCAGGCGGTCGCGATGAGATCGCCCTCGTCGAGGGGCCCGCCCTCCTCGTCGGCTGCGGACGCGAGGTCGGAGAGCAGGTCGTCCGCGGGCGCCGCGCGCTTCTCGCGGAACAGGCCGGTCATGAGCCGGATGACCTCACCGGCCGCGGCACGCGCGGCGTTGGGCGTCGCGGGCCGCCCGCCCACCGTGACCAGGGCCTCGGCGGATTCCTCCAGGCGGGCCCGCAGGGCGTGCGGAACACCGAGCACCTCGGAGATCACCGCGAGCGCCACGGGGAGGGCGAACCCGCTCAGGAGTTCCGGCTCGTCGCGGCCCGCCAGCCGGGCCAAGGCGCCGTCCACGATCCGCTCGACGTCGCGACGCCAGAACGCCGAACGCGGCGTGCCGAAGGCGCGGTTCACCAGGTTTCGCAGGCGGTCGTGCGCGGGCGGATCGCTGTGCAGCACGTGCCGGCCGGCGGCCTCGGCGAGGAGTGCCTGAGGGGGGCCGTGTTCCCAGGGCGGGTGCTCGTACTTGGGTGAGGCGTGCGCGGGATCGGTGCTCAGGCAGGGGTGGGCGAGGGCCTTCCGGGCCTCCTCGTACCGGGTGACGAGCCAGCAGACGGTGCCGTCCGGCAGGCGCGCGGGATGGACTGGTCCTGCCTCCCTGAGCCGGGCGTACCGGGCATGCGGGTCTGCCGTGGACGGGGCTCCGAGCTGGACCGGCAGCGGTTCACAGGCAGGCGCCATCGTTGCTCCAAGCGGTGAGGGCAGGTCACCGGCCCATCGTTGTACAGTGGATGGAGTGGTGTCATGTCCGCGATTGCTCTGGTGGCCGTGCGCCGGCGGGTGACGGCTCGACCGCGACCGTCAGGTTCGTGTCGGTCGGGCGGACTCGAGCAGACTGTCCTGGTCGAGGCGGGCCCTGATCAGCTCGGCGGCGTCGCCGCGCCCCAGGGACCGCCCTCTTTCGTACGCCTGGGCGTGTGCCGCCTCGCCGAGATCCTCCGTCAGGGCCGCCGCGAGCTGGGCGATGTCGGGGTTGCCCGCCTCGGAGGCACCGCGCAGCGCGTGCGAGACGCCGAGCAGCAGCGCCGCCGACTCGGGGTCCCGACAGCGCTGCAGCAAGTGCGCCACCGCGGCGCAGACGAGCGCCACGAGAAGCATGTCGGCCGCGTCGACGGCCAGTTCCAGAGCCTCGCGCAACGCACGGTGGCTGCCCTCGAGGTCGTCCCGGGCGAGGGCGATCCGGGCGGTGCCCGTCCAGTACAGGGTGTGGAAGGCCACGTCGTGGAAGGTGTCGGTGGAGCAGGTCTCGCGGGCCAGCGCGTACTGTCTCGACGCCTCCTCGACATCGCCCTCCAGGCGCGCCAGGTCACCGAGGTTCAACCGCGCCATGCGCAGATGGGGCGCCGGGGAGGGGCTGTCGACGACGCGCAGCAGTTCCTCGCGGGCCGCCTCCCGCTGACCGGTGTGCCGGTGGGCGATGGCCAGCCAGACCCGCTGCAGATCGTCTCCGCCCAGCTCGCGGGCCGGGCCCATCGCCTCCGTCAGCGCGGCCACGGCCTCGCCGTACTTCCCTTGGGACATCAGCCCCACGGCCAGATACGTCAGTGATGTGGCCAGGCCCCAGCGCTCGCCGATGACGCGGAACTCCCGTGCGCTCCAGCGCAGATCGCGACAACCCTGCTCCGGGTTGCCCTCGTTGAGGCTGAACATGGAACGGATGAGCCACAGCATCGCCCGGGTCCACCGATCGGGCGGGGAGGGCTGCTGGTCGATCGCCCGCAGCCCCTCCTCCACGTCGCCGCTGATCCAGGCACGCAGCGGCGTCACCAGGGCGACGGCGGGATGGTCCCCGGCCTGTGGCCCGCGGTTCGTGCCCAGCCATGGATCCACCGGCACGCCCAGGGCGTTGACCGGGTCGCCGGAGAGGATGCCGTTGAGCAGGCACCCCGCCGCGGCGACGGCCCGCTTCTGCGGCTCGGTCTCTCCGGGCACCTCCAGCGCGGTCCGCAGCAGGTGCACCGCCTGGCCGTACTCGCCGCGCTGGGTCCAGAAGTACGAGAGCGCGGCGCCGAGCCGGACGGCGGTGTCGGCGTCGCCCAGCTCGTAGGCGAAATGCAGCGCGGCCAGGAGGTTGTCGCGGTCGGCGGTGAGCGCCCTGGTCCGGCCGATCTGCTCCGTGCCGCCCCGCAGGTGCGGCTCCGCGGCTTCGGCCAGGGCGAGGAAGCAGTGGGCGTGGGCGCGCCGCGCCGCTTCCACCGCACCGCGGTCGGCGAGGCGTTCCAGACCGTAGGCGCGGATCGTCTCCAGCATCCGGAAGCGCATCTCCCCACCGTCCACGACCTGCACGACCGACTTCTCGACGAGGGAGGTGAGTGTGTCGAGAGTGCGGGTGCCCAGCCCGGCCATGGCCTCCGCGGTCTCCAGCGTGATCGAGGCCGGGCAGACCGAGAGCGTCTCCGCGAGACCCCGCTCGTCGTCGGTGAGCAGATCCCAGCTCCAGGCGACCACGGCGCGCAGTGTCCGGTGCCGGGGCCGGGCGGTGCGGCTGCCGCCGGTCAGGACGTGAAAGCGGTCGTCGAGGCGGGCGGCCAACTGCTCCACCGAGAGCGTACGCAGCCGGGCCGCGGCCAGCTCGATGGCCAGCGGGAGCCCGTCGAGCCTGCGGCAGATGTCGGCCACGGCCGAGGCGTTGTCCGCCGTGACCGTGAAACCGGGACGGACGGCGGCCGCGCGGTCGCTGAAGAGCTGTACGGCGGGACAGGCGGCCACGGTCGTGGCGCTGGAGAGCGGCGAGGGAAGGGCCAGCGGCGGCACCGGGAAGAGCGATTCCCCCAGGATGCCGAGCGGCTCCCTGCTGGTCGCGAGGATCCTCAACCGCGGGCAGCGAGCGAGGAGTTCGTCGGCGAGCCGGGCGGCCGCCCCGATGACGTGCTCGCAGTTGTCGAGGACGATCAGTGTGCCGGCGGCCGGGACCACCTCGATCAGCCGGTCCGTGCTGTCGCCCGTGCCGTCGGCGGAGTCGGACAGGCTGACGCCGCGGGTGCCCAGCGCCGCCAGCACGGCCGGTGCCACGTCCCTCTCGTCGGTCACCGCGGCCAGCTCGGCCAGCCATACGCCGCCGGGTGTGCCGTCCGCGAGTTCGCCGGCGAGCGCGGTGGCCAGGCGGGTCTTTCCGGTGCCGCCCGTGCCCACGAGCGTGACGAGGCGGTGTTCGGCCATCTGGTTGCCGAGCCGCAGCGTCTCCGCGTACCGCCCCACGAAGCTGGTGAGCTGCGCGCGCAGATTGTCGCGGCGCAGGCCTCTGGGCGCCCCGTGCCGCCGGTCCGCGCCGTCCTGCCCCCGCAGCACACGCAGATGGGTCTCCTGCAGTTCCGGCGACGGGTCGGTGCCGAGCTGATCGGCGAGCCAGGTCCGGCAGCGTTCGTAGGCGGCCAGCGCCTCGGCGGACCGGCCGTCCGCGTGCAGGGCGCAAATCAGGAGCGACCACAGACGCTCGCGGTGCGGGTGCAGCGAGACCAGCGACTCCAGTTCGGCGATCATGCAGGGCAGTTCGGTGCGCAGCGACAGGCCGGCTGCGGCGCGGTCCTCTAGGGCGGTGAGCTTGAGTTCGCTCAGGCGTACGACGGTGCCCTGCGCGTACGCCGAATCGGCCATGTCGGCGAGCGGCTCGCCCCGCCACAGACCGATCGCCTCGCCCAGGACCCGGGTGGCGGCCCGCGGATCGTCCTCCTGGAGCAGGCGGCTGCCCCGACGGGCGAGCACCTCGAACCGCAGTGCGTCCACGGAGTCCGGCGCGATGTCCAGGCGGTAGCCGCCGCCGGCGAACCGCAGGGGAGTCCCGTCGGGCAGCGCCTTGCGCAGGCGGCTGACGAGAGCCTGCACGGCGTGACCGCGGTCGGCCGGCGGCTCCTGGGGCCACAGTGCGGACGCCAGCGAACCGACCGGGACGGACCTGCCCGATTCGAGTGCCAGCCTGATGAGGAGGGTGCGGAGCCGGATGCCGCCCACGGCGACGGACTTCTCCCCGCTCCGGACCTCCAGCGGTCCGAGAAAGCCCACATGCATTCCCCCATGGTGACATCCGTGTCACCCGGACGAGCTGCGCATGATTGCTCAATGTGAGCGACATGAGGGCGCGTTGTGAGCGGGCGGGGGCAGCCTCGACGGCGTTGGCCGTTCGGCCGACAGACGGGAGGGGGCACGGGGCGGCGCGGTACTGCTAATCCCCCGGGCGGCCCGCCATCCACGCGGCCCCCTCCCTCGACCTCGCCGGATCCCCGCGGTGCTGCCTGCCGCGAGACGTGAGATACGAGGACTGACATGACTGCCCTGGCGCGATGGTGTTTCCGACACCGGATCGTGGTCCTGCTCCTGTGGCTGGGGGCGCTGTTCGGCACGGCGGCCGGCGGATCGGTGGGCGGCAACGCCTTCTCCAACGCCTTCGACGTGCCCGGCACCGAGTCGACGCGCGCCATGGAGCGCATGGAGGAGGTCTTCCCCGAGGCCGCCGGTGACGTGACCACCGTGGTGTGGCGGACCGAGAACGGCACGGTGCGGGACCCCGCGGTGCGCGACCGCATGACGGACGCGCTGCGGGACATCGCGGGCCTGCCCCACGTGGGCGAAGTACTCAGTCCGTACGACACGGCGGGCGGCGCGCACATCAGCGAGGACGGCAAGATCGCCTATGCCGAGATCATCTTCACCGAGCAGGCGTACGACCTGGACAAGGACGACACCAAGAAGGTGATCGACCGGGCCCAGGACGCCCGCACCGACGGACTCGACGTCGAACTGGGCGGCATGGCGATCGAGTACGCGCAGCAGCCGGCGGAGGGCGCCGCCGAGCTGGTGGGCATCGTGGCCGCGGCCGTGGTCCTGCTGCTCGCCTTCGGTTCGCTCTTCGGCATGCTGCTGCCGATCATCACCGCCGTCGTCGCCGTCGGCACGGGTGTCTCCCTGCTGGGAGTGCTCAGCCACGCCATGACACTCCCCGCCTCGGCGCCGATCGTCGGTTCGCTCGTCGGGCTCGGGGTCGGCATCGACTACGCGCTGTTCGTGGTGACGCGGCACCGCAAGGGCCTGAAGGCGGGACTGACCCCCGAAGCCTCCGCCGAGCGCGCGCTGAACACTTCCGGACGGGCCGTGGTGTTCGCCGGCGGCACGGTGTGCGTCGCCTTCCTCGCGATGTTCGCGCTCGGCATGCAGTTCCTGAACGGGCTGGCCCTCGCGATGATCGTCGTCGTGCTGCTCAGCGTGGCCTGCGCCGCGACCCTGCTGCCCGCCCTGCTCGCGCTGTTCGGGACGAAGGTGCTCAGCCGGCGTGAGCGCCGCGCGCAGGCCGAGGACGGACGGCGGGCCGAGGAGGGCGCCGGACCGCTCGCCGTGCGCTGGGCGGCGTTCGTGGAGGGGCGGCCCGGCGTGGTCGCCGTGGTCGCCGTCGTGGTGATGGTCGTGCTCGCACTGCCCGCACTCTCGCTGCGGCTCGGTGCCAGCGACCAGGGCAACCATCCGCAGTCGCAGACGACCCGGCAGGCCTACGACCTGCTCGCCGACGGCTTCGGCCCGGGGTTCAACGGTCCGCTGCAACTGGTCGCCGACGTCCCCGGCGGCGACGCCGACGTACGGGCCCTGGAGGCACTGGTCGACCGGGTGCGCACCATGGACGGCGTCGCGGACGTCGCCGAGCTGAGCACGCCCGACGGCGCCGGGTCACGGGTCTACCAGGTGGTTCCCGCGCACGCGCCGCAGGACGAGGAGACCGACGACCTCATCACGGAACTGCGTGACTCGGCCGTGCCGCAGGCGGAGCGCGGCAACACACTGGAGGTCTACGTCGGCGGCAACACCGCCGTGCAGAGAGACTTCGCGGAGGCGATCACCGACCGGCTTCCGCTGTTCATCGCGCTGATCGCGGTACTCGGTGCGCTGCTGCTGATGGTGGCTTTCCGCAGTGTCGTGGTGCCGCTGATCGCGGCGCTGATGAATCTCCTCGCGGCGGGCGCCGCGTTCGGCGTCATCGTCGCGATCTTCCAGTGGGGCTGGGGCATCGACGTGCTGGGCCTCGGCAAGGAGGGGCCGATCACCTCGTACATCCCGGCGTTCATGCTGCCCCTGCTCTTCGGTCTTTCCATGGACTACCAGGTGTTCCTGGTGAGCCGGATGCACGAGGAGTGGGTGCACACCAGGGACAACGCGCGCGCCGTGCGCCTGGGCCTGACGGACACCAGCCGGGTGATCAACTGTGCGGCGCTGGTCATGGTCTGTGTCTTCGGCTCCTTCGTCCTGAGCGCCGACCAGGCCGCCGTGATGACGGGTGTCGCGCTCGCCGGAGCGGTCGCCGTGGACGCCTTCATCCTGCGGATGCTGCTGGTGCCCGCGCTGATGCACATCATCGGCGATGCCAACTGGTGGCTGCCCGGCCCACTGGACAGGGCCCTGCCGCGAGTCGCCCTGGAGGCGCCGGCGGGCCAGGGGAGCGGGCCGGTGCCGCGGGAGCGGGAAGACCTCGTCACCGAGCGGTGACGAGCGGCTCCGCCGCCCGCGCCTTCGAGGACGGTCCGCGTTCTCGAAGGCGCGGGCGCGTGCGCTGTGTCATCGAGCGTGCGGTCGTCCGTCGGGTAGGGTAGCCTGCATATACCCCCCAAGGGTATTTCTCGATGAACGAACCGGGGCAACGACGACAGGAGTAGCTCATGGCCTCCCCCGCAACTCCCAACGGTGACGCCGCGGCGAGCGGGACCGGTGAAACCTCCGAGGCCGGGGGCGTCACCGTGACCTACGTCGTCGAAGGCATGGTCTGTGGGCACTGCGCCACCTCCGTTACCGAGGCCATCACCGGCCTCGACGGCGTGCGCGACGTGGATGTCGACGTCCAGAGCGGACAGGTGTCCGTCAGCTCCGAGCGTGAGCTGGAGGAGGCCGCGCTCGCCCGGGCGCTCGACGACATCGGGTACGAGATGTCCGGCCGCGCCTGACGAGGCGGCAAACGCGGAGGGGGCGGTGACCGCGAGGTCGCCGCCCCCTCCGCCTTCGCACGCTCAGGCCGAGGCGCCCGTCACCGCACCGGGCGGTGCGCCACCACCAGGAGGTAGCCGAGTTCCCAGACCTCGGCGAGGTCACCCGGATCGAGCTGGTAGGCCGGATCGTCGCCGTGCATCTCCTCGATCTCCGCCGGGACCGTCGCCTTCTGCCGCGACGCCTCCCGCATGGTCTTCGCCATCACGTTCTCGCTGATGTCGATGATCTCGTCGACCATCAGACCGGCGCCTCGGAGCAGTCCAGGGTAGTCGTCGACCGTGACGGCCGGGCCGAGCAGCGTCTCGCGGTAGTACGCCTCAACCACTGCCCTCTTGTGCTCCGGTATGGGGGCCCGCTCGAAGATGTCGGTCAGCACCACGCGCCCGCCGGGGCGGACCACCCGGCCCATCTCGCCCAGTACCCGGGCACGGTCCGGCATGTGGATCATGGACTCCAGCGCCCACGCGGCATCGAAGGAGTCCGCTTCGTAGGGCAGGTCCATGGCGTCCGCGAGTTCGAAGCGCACCCGGTCGGCGAGGCCCGCCTCGGCGGCCCGCTGGTTGCCCAGCCTGACCTGCTCCTGGCTGACCGTCACCCCGGTGACCCGGGCGCCGGCGGCCTGGGCGAGGCGCACGCCGGGCCCGCCGATGCCGCAGCCCACGTCGAGCAGGTGCCGGTCCGTGCCGACCCGCGCCTTGTCGATCATGATCTCCGTCAGGCGGGCGGCCGCCTCGGCCAGCGAGGAGTCGTCGTCCGGAGAGTCCCAGTACCCGAAGTGCAGGTTGGCCGCCGGGTCCGCCATGACCGAGAACTGCGCGAACCGGTCGTAGAACCCGCCGACCTCGGTCGGGTCCGGCGCCTTGATCCCTTGCATTGCTGATGTCCCCTCACTCACCTGCGACAACCTTTCCTGACACATCCCGCACCGAGTACCCGATCGCTCCGCTCGGGCAGGACCGGACCGCCTCGCGGAGCGCCGCGTGATGCCGGTCGGCCGGCTGTGCGTCCAGCACGACCACCGTGCCGTCCGCATCGGACTGGTCGAACACCTCGGGGACCGTCAGCGCGCACATCCCCGCCGAACAGCACAGTTCGAGATCCGCCTCGACCCGCAGGACCCGGCCGCTCACCAGGTGACCGGCAGCTCGTGCACGCCGTAGACGATCATTTCCGACCGAAGCGGCACGTCGTCGACGGGCACCGCGAGGCGCAGGCCGGGAAACCTGTCGAGCAGGGCGGTGAACCCGACCCGCAGCTCGATCCGGGCCAGTTGCTGGCCCAGGCACTGGTGCAGGCCGTGGCCGAAGCCCAGGTGGCCGGCCGCAGACCGGGTGATGTCCAGTTCTTCCGGCCGTTCGAACCGGCGTGGATCGCGATTCGCGGCGGGCAGTGAGACGGTGACCACCTCGCCCGCGCGGATGAGCCGGCCGGCCACCTCCACGTCCGCCAGCGCCGCCCGGGTCGGCCCGAACTGAAGGATGCTCCCGTGCCGCAGCAACTCCTCCACCGCGCCGTCCATCAGTCCCGGGTCGGTACGCAGCGCGGTCAGTTGGTCCGGGTGGCTCAGCAGAGTGAACGTCCCGAGCGTGAGCATGTTGGCCGTGGTCTCGTGTCCGGCGACGAGCAGCAGCCCGCCGATGCCGGCGATCTCCTCGTCCGTCAGATCGCCGTCGGCGACCAGCCCGCCGAGGATGTCGTCCGCCGGTTCGGCCCGCTTGCGGCGCACGGTGCGGAGCATGACCTCGTCGATCCCGGCGGCCGCGGCGACGACCTGGTCGATCGAGCTGTCGGTGGACATGAGGACGCTCGCATTGTCCTGGAAGACCTGGCGCTCGTCGTAGGGCACACCGAGGAGTTCGCAGATCACCAGCGACGGGATCGGCAGCGCGAAGTGCTTCAGGAGGTCGACGGGGCGCCCGTGTGCCTCCATGGCGTCGAGCCGCTCACGGGTGATCTCCTCGACCCGCGGCAGGAGCCGGTTCATCCGCCGGACGGTGAACAGGCCGGCCAGCGGCTTGCGCAGCCGGGTGTGGTCGGGGGGATCCATGCTGATGAACCGGCCCGGCGCCGCCGGTTCCGCCACCCACGGGTACGGGACGGGCAGGCGCTGCAGCTCGCTGCGGGAGCTGAACAGGGGGTTGCCGAGTACGCTGCGCGCCTCGGCGTGCCCCGTGACCAGCCAGCCGAGCGTGCCGTCCGGGTAGGTGAGGCGTCTGACCGGGGTCCGGGTACGGAGCGCCGCGAGTTCTTCGGGAGGGGCGAAGGGGCAGGTACGCGCCGTGGGCAGTGCCACCGGCTCCGGTGCGGTCTCTGTCATCTGGTGGCCTTTCCGCTTTGGCTCGGTCGGATCTGCGATGTGCCCCACGCGTTCGGACGCCTCACCGGCTGAGCGTGACAGGCAGCGTGTCGAAGCCCCGCAGTCCGAGGCCGAGCCGCCGCCGGGGAGGCCCGGCCGCGGTGATCGCGCGGGTGCCCGCCACCAGCCGCCGCAGCAGGACCTCCGCCTCCAGGTTGGCCAGTTGTGCGCCGAGGCAGAAGTGCACCCCGGCCGCGTACGACAGGTGGGCGTTCTCGCCCCGGCCCACGTCGAGGCGTTCCGGGTCCGGGAAGCGCGCGGGATCCCGGTTGGCGGCGCCGATGACGGTCATCACCGTCTGTCCCGGCTTGAGTTCGACGCCCGCGAACCACACCGGCTCCAGGGCCACCCGCGCGTCGAGCTGCGCCGGGGTGTCGTACCGCAGCAACTCCTGTACGGCGGAAGGGATCAGGCCGGGATCGGCGCGCAGCCGCGCCCACTGGCCGGGGTTGTCGAGCAGGGCCCGCATGCCGTTGCCGAGCAGATGGGTGGTGGTCTTGATGCCCGCTCCCAGAAGGAGCAGCGCGGTGGAGACGATCTCGTCGTCGCTCAGGCCGCCGCTCTCGGGCGCGGTGCCGAGCCGGCTCAGCAGATCGTCGGCCGGTTGGGCCCGGCGGCGGGCGAGCAGCTCGGCGAAGTAGTCGCACAGCGCGCGCTGCGCTTCGGCGGCGGCGCGGAACACCGCCGCGTCGGTGACGGGCTCCATCAGGGCGGCCAGCGCCTGGCAGTTGGGCAGTACGGAAGGACGGTCGCTCTCGGGAATGCCGAGCAGGTCGGAGATGACGATCTCCGGCAGCGGCTTGGCCACGGCCTCCATGAAGTCGCCGCCCGCGGTCCCGTAGAGGCCGGCGAGCAGCCGGTCCGCGTGCGCCACCATGGCGGGGCGCAACCCCTCGACCTGCCGGTGGGTGAAGACGGAGCTGACGGGTCTGCGCAGCCGGGCGTGCCGGGGCGGGTCCACGAAGGCCATGCTGCGCTTGAGCGCGGCCATCACCTCCGCGACCTGTTCCTGGGGCACGGGCGCGAGACGGAACCCGTCCATGTCGTCGCCCCGGCCCAGCGAGCGGTGCCGCAGCGCGGCGTCGCACTCCGCGTGCCCGGTCAGCACCAGCGTCCCGTCGCCCGTGATCAGAGCCGGTGCCGTCTCGCGCAGCCTGCGATAACCCGAGTACGGGTCGTCGGCGGCGGGATTCTGCATGATCTCGAGGAAGACGGACTCGGCGGCGTCGTCACGGCGGGCCGTGACCGTCAGCGTGGCGGGCGGTGTCTGCTCCATGGCTGGCTCTTCACTCACTTCCGTGTCCTGAACTGCTGCCGCGGGACTGGTCACGCCTCGGGACGGTGGGCCACCACCAGTACGTAGCCCAGTGCGGTGATGTCGCTCAGCCGGGCGGGATCGAGGTGGTAGGCCGGGTCGGTGGCGAACTTCTCGTCGATCTCCGCGCGGGCCTCCCGCATCTGACGGGAGAGCTCCTGGGTGGTGCGCCACATGACGTTGTCGCTGATGTCGAGGACCTCGTCGAGCACCAGACCGGCTTCTCGCACCAGACGCGGATACGAGTCGAGCGTCACCATCGGGCTCATCTTGGCGGCCTGGAAGAACTCGTCGACGGTGCTCTGCTCGTCGGCGGTCAGCGGGGACCGCTCGCACAGATCGGTGAAGACCACGCGCCCGCCGGGGCGGACCACCCGGGCGATCTCGCCGAGCACATGGCCGCGGTCGGGCATGTGGATGATGGACTCGAGCAGCCACGAGGCGTCGAACGAGCCGCCCGGGTAGGGCAGTTTCATGGCATCGGCGTACTCGAAGCGCACCCGGTCGCCCAGGTCGAGGCCGGCCGCGAGCTCGTTGGCGAGGGTGACCTGTTCGTGGCTCACCGTGATGCCGGTGACCTCGGCACCGGTGACGCGGGCGAGCTGGACGGCGGGCCCGCCGATGCCGCAGCCGACGTCGAGCAGGTGACCGGAGGCCGGCAGCCGTACTTTCTGGATCATCAGGGCGGTGAGCTGTGCGGCCGCCTCCTCGAAGGTCGCGGCGTCGTCCGGCGACGTCCAGTACCCGTAGTGCAGGTTCGCGCCGGGAGTGTTGCCGATCGTGAGCTTGGTGAAGCGGTCGTAGAAGCCGCCGACCTCCGCCCGGTCGTGTCCGGCCGCGGCCTCACCGTCCTGTGCTGATCCCCTGCCCTGTGCTTCGTCCACGTGCGTCAACCTCTCGTGTGCGGGAAGGGCCGGCGGCGGCGCGGGTGCCCGGGCCGGTGTCCGTAGGGCCTCACCAGGTGACCGGGAACCGGTGCATGCCGTAGATGAACATCTCCGAGCGCAGCGGGAGTTCCTCGGTGGGCACCGCCGGTCGCAGGTCCGGGAAGCGGCGGAACAGGGCGGAGTAGCCGACACGCATCTCGATCCGGGCCAGATGCTGGCCGACGCACTGGTGGATGCCGTGGCCGAAGGTCAGGTGGCCGGCCGCCGACCGGCTGACGTCGAGTTCGTGGGCGTGCTCGAAGCGCTCGGGGTCCCGGTTCGCGGCGGGGATCGAGGTCAGCACCACGTCGCCCTTGCGCACGACCTGTCCGGCCAGTTCCACATCCTCCAGCGCCGCCCTCAGCGGTCCGAACTGACCGATGCTCAGGTAGCGCATCAGCTCCTCGACGGCCGAGTCCATGCGGCCGGGGTCCGCACGCAGCAGGGCCAGTTGATCCGGCTTGCTGATCAGCGCGTACGCGCCGAGGGAGAGCATGTTGGCCGTCGTCTCGTGGCCCGCGACGAGCAGCAGTTTGCCGACGCCCGCGATCTCGGTGTCGGTGAGTCCGCCGTCGGCGACCAGGCCGCTGATGATGTCGTCACCCGGTGCCGCCCGCTTGCCGGCGACCGTCTGCAGCATGAGTTCGTCGAGAGCGGCGTGTGCCGTCATCATCTGCTCGGGAGTGCCGTCGGTGGCCACCGTCGTGGCCGCGTGCCGCTGGAAGGAGTCGCGGGCGTCGTAGGGCACGCCGAGCAGTTCGCAGATGGCCAGGGACGGCAGGGGCAGGGCGAAGTCCTGCACCAGGTCGGCGGGCGGGCCCTGCTCCTCCATCGCGTCGAGGAAGCTCTCGGTGATCCGCTCGATGTGCGGCGTGAGCTGCTTCATGCGACGCACGGTGAACTGGCCGGTGAGGAGCTTGCGGTAGCGCGTGTGCTCCGGGGCGTCCATGCCGACGAAGAAGCCGGGGGGCGCGGGTGTCGCCTGCCACGGGTAGGGAACCGGCATGCGCAGCAGCTCCGTGCGCGCGCTGAAGCGGGCGTCGTTGAGTACGGTGCGGACCACTGCGTGCCCGGTCGCCAGCCAGCCCACGGATCCGTCCGGGAACGCCAGCGGTCGCAGGGGCGTTTCGGCGCTCAGCCGGATCAGCTCGGCGGGCGGGTCGAACGGGCAACTGCGGACCGTGGGCAGGGCCACCGGTTCCGGGGAGGTTCGCGTCATCGGGAGTCTCTCTGCTCAGCCGGATGCGGCGCCCGGCGCACGGCACGGGATCGGATACGCGTGCGAGAAGGATCCGTGACCGGTGCCGCTGGGCGGGGCGCGGTGTCGGCCCGGAACAGAGTCGCACCCCGGATTCGGGCCCCTCAACTCCTGGATTGCACACGCTGCTCACCGCGGACGCCGGGGTGAGAGGCACCGGCGGAGTCGGAAAGAAAGGACAGCGGGGCCGCCGGCGCGCGGTGGCTCGGCACCGTGGGGCCGGCCACCGTGCGGCCGTGGCAGGCCGGGGCCCGCAGGGCGGGGCCCGCGTGGCGGACAGGCGCCAGCGGTGCGGGGGAAGGGGGGACGGCCGCGCGGACGGTCCGGGAGATGCGGTCGGGCTCAGTCCTTGAGGGTCCGGGTGAGGGAGGTGACGTTCGCGAACTTGCCGTCGTCGGTCATCTCGCAGAACTCGAAGACCTCGATCTTCGCCGTCGCCCCCGTCTGCGTGACGCCGTGGATGATGAGGCGGGCGGCGATGCGGTTGCCGTCCCGGACGGCCTCCAGCACCTCGTAGTGCCCGCCCGCGACGCTCTTGCGCACGGGCTTGCAGTGTTTGATCAGGCGCTCGCGCCCCATGCTGACGCCGTCGCTCACGAGTTCGATGTCCGGCGCGTAGTAGCGGTCGATGACCGTGGCGGGATCTTCGTCTCCGTGGACGACGTCGTTGTGGTACCTGTTGTGGAGATCCTCGATGAAGCTCCGAGGGTCCGCGACGGCCTTCATGTCCATGCTTCTCCCTGGGTGGACGATACCCCGGGCGGGTATAGGTGGTGTTCAGTAAAACAGGGGTGGCAGGGCGCCGCAACCAGCCCACGACGCCCACGGTCCGCCTGCCGGGACCGGGCGACACCGCGTCGCCGGCGCGCGACGAGCTGAGCAATCTCGGCGATGACAGGTTCGGTGGACCATCGCAGTCTTGGCTGGGCCGACGGGTCGGCCGGCCGATGCCCGCGTGACCCGTCCGGGCCCGGACGGCCGACCCCCCAAGCCGCCGGCCGACTGCACGTGCGGGCCGGCGTCGTGAGGTGATTGTGGGGTGGAGACAGTGAGCACCGGGGAACGCGAACCCGTTGCGGTGGTCGCCATGGGATGCAGGCTGCCCGGGGGCGTCACCACGCCGGAGGAACTCTGGGAACTTGTGGCCCAGGGACGTGACGGCCTCTCGGACTTCCCCGAGGACCGGGGGTGGGACCTGGAGCGGCTGCGGTCGGCGGACACCGGACTCCCCGGGGTCTCCACCCCGCACCGGGGCGGCTTCCTGTCCGACGTGGCCGGCTTCGACCCCGCCCTGTTCGGGATCTCCCCGCGCGAGGCGCTGGCGATGGACCCGCAGCAACGGCTTCTCCTCGAAACCTCCTGGGAGACGCTGGAGAGGGCCGGCATCGCACCGACTTCCTTACGCGGCCGACCCGTCGGTGTCTTCACCGGCACCGGCGGACAGGACTATCTGACCGTTCTCCAGCAGGCGCGGGACCGGGCGGCGGGCCACACGCTGACGGGCACCGCGGGCAGCGTCCTGTCGGGTCGCGTCGCCTACGCACTGGGCCTGCAAGGGCCCGCCGTCACCGTGGACACGGCGTCCTCCGCATCCCTGGTGGCCCTTCACCTGGCGTGCCGGGCACTGGCCCAGGGGGACTGCACGCTCGCCCTCGCGGGCGGTGCGACGGTCATGTCGACCCCGGCGATGTTCGTGGAGTACAGCAAACTGCACGGCCTCGCGCCGGACGGTGTGGCCAAGCCGTTCTCGGCGGCCGCCGACGGCACGGCGTGGGCGGAGGGCGTCGGCGTGGTGCTCCTCGAACGGCTCTCGGACGCGCTGACGCACGGCCACCCGGTGCTCGCCGTGATCCGCGGCTCCGCCGTCAACCAGGACGGTGCCAGCGACGGTCTGACCGCGCCGAACGGGCGTGCGCAGCGGCGGGTCCTCGGCCAGGCCCTCGCGGACGCCGGACTCTCGCCGGCCGACGTGGACGCCGTGGAGGCACACGGCACGGGCACCGCCCTGGGCGATCCGGTGGAGGCCGAGGCGCTGCTCGCGGTATACGGCGCGGGACGCGAGCGGGGCCGCCCGCTGTATCTCGGATCGCTGAAATCGAACCTCGGCCACGCCCAGGCCGCCGCCGGAGTCGCCGGCGTCATCAAGATGGTGCTGTCCCTCACGCGCGGCACCCTGCCCAGAACACTGCACGTGGCCGAACCCACCCCGCGGGTGGACTGGTCCGGGGGCGGGCTGGAGCTGTTGCACGCGGCGCGGCCGTGGCCGTCGACGGGGCGCCCGAGAAGGGCGGCGGTGTCCTCGTTCGGGATCAGTGGCACCAACGCGCACCTCATCCTGGAGGAGGCTCCGCGGTCCGCTTCCGACGCCTCGCGGACCCCGCGTCCCGGCGTGCGGCCGGCTCCCGGCCATGGCGCCCCCGTCGCCCCGGACGGCCCAGTGGCCTGGGTGGTGTCCGCGCGCGGCGAACGGGCCCTGCGCGAGCAGGCGCGGCGGCTGCGGTCCTGGGCCGCCCGGAGCGCGTCGGCGATGACGGGCGCGGCGGACGGTGCCGCGGCGGGCCGCGAGGGCGTGGCGGACGGTGCCGCGGCGGGCCGCGAGGGCGTGGCGGACATCGCCGGTGCGCTCGCTCGCGGCCGGGCGGAACTGGAACACCGCGGCGTCGTGATCGCGCCGGAGGGGCGTCTTGACCAACTCCTCGACGGTCTGCGGGCGCTGGCCGAGGGAGAGCCGGCCCCGGGGGTCGTCGAGGGGGTGGCGCGCGGCGACGCCCGCCTCGCGGTGCTGTTCACCGGACAGGGCGCACAGCGCCTGGGCATGGGGCGCGAACTCCACGCCCGCTACCCGGTGTTCGCCCAGGCCTTCGACGCGGCCTGTGCGGCGCTGGACCGGGAACTGGCCGGGCACGTCCCCGAGCCGGTCGCCGACGTGGTGTCCGGCGTCAGGCCCGGCGGAGAGGGAGTGCCGGGCGCCGCCGGCCTGTTGAACCGGACGGTGTACACCCAGGCCGGGCTCTTCGCGCTGGAGACCGCGCTGTTCCGGCTGGTGGAGTCCTGGGGTGTCCGGCCCGGTCTCCTCGGCGGGCACTCCATCGGCGAGGTCGTCGCGGCGCACGCCGCGGGGGTCTTCTCCCTGCCGGACGCGGCCCGGCTCGTCGCGGCGCGCGGGCGCCTGATGCAGGAGCTTCCGGAGGGCGGCGCGATGGCGGCCCTCGAAGCCACCGAGGCGGATGCCCTCGGGCTGATCGGCACTGCCGACGACGTGGGCGTGGCGGCGGTCAACGCGCCCGGTTCCGTGGTGATCTCGGGCGCGGAGCCCACCGTGGTGGCACTCGCCGAGGCCTGGCGGTCGCGGGGCAGGAAGGCCAAGCGCCTGCGGGTGTCGCACGCCTTCCACTCGCCGCGGATGGACCCCATGCTCGACGCCTTCCGCGAGGAACTGCGGGCCCTGTCCTTCCGCGCCCCGCGGCTGCCCGTCGTCTCCAACGTGACCGGCAGACCGGCGACGGACGCGGAGCTGACCTCGCCGGACTACTGGGTACGGCACGTCCGGCAGGCCGTGCGGTTCGGTGACGGAGTCAACGCGATGGCCGAACAGGGCGCCGCGGTGTTCCTGGAACTCGGCCCCGACGGCGTGCTCAGCGGCCTCGGACCGGAGGCACTCGACGCTCGTGACACGGCCGAGCGGGAACCCGTGTTCGCCCCCGCGCTGCTCGGGGACCGGCCGGAGCACGGCTCGCTGCTCGCCGCGCTCGGCCGGCTCTGGGTCCACGGCACACCGGTCGACTGGGCCGCGGTGACCGGCGGTACCGGCCCCGCGGCCCGGGTGGACCTGCCCACGTACGCCTTCCAGCGCGGCCGGTACTGGGCGGAGCCGGAGCCGTCGGCCGCCGGCGACGTCACGGCGGCCGGGCTCGCCCCCGCCGGGCACCCGGTCCTCGGTGCCGTACTAGAACTCCCGGACTCCGACGCCCTCGCGCTCACCGGACGGCTGACCGCACGCACCCTGCCGTCGCCCACGCGGAACCCCGCCGCCCTCGCGTCGGGTCTGCTGCTGGAACTGGCGGTCCGCGCGGCCGACGAGGCGGGGTGCGGCCGGGTCCAGGACCTCACCGTCCACACCCCGCTGCTCCCCCCGGAGCGCGACGCGCTGGCGCTGAGGGTGTCGGCGGGTGCCTCCGACGCGAACGGACTGCGTCCCCTGACCGTGCACAGCAGGCCGGACGACTCCCTGCCGGGTCGGCCGTGGACCCGCCACGCCTCCGCGAGCGCCGCCGCGGCGGCGCCCCGGCACGGCGGACAGGGGCCTGGCCCCGGCCTGAAGGCCTGGCCGCCGGTGGACGCCGTGGCGCAGTTCACCGGCGGTCCCCGGCCACCGGCGCCCGGCGTGCGCGGACTGTGGCGGCGGGGTGCGGAGACGTTCGCGGAGGTGGCGCTCCCCAAGGCCCTGCACGGTACGGCACAGGCGTACGGCATTCAGCCGGCGCTGCTGCAGAGCGCCCTGGACGTGGCGCGTATCGCGCAGTCGGGGCAGCCGTCCGAGGTGCGCGAACTGAGTCTGCGAAGCCTTGAGCTGTATGCGACCGGCGCGACCTCGCTGCGGGTGCGCGTCACAGCGGGTCCCGACGGTCAGGCGCTCGACGCCGCCGACGACTCGGGGGAGCCGGTCCTGTCGGTGCGTGGCCTGCGGCTGGTGAGCGGGCCGGGCACGACGGACGGCACCGTGCGCCGGGGAACGCCGTACCAGGTGCGCTGGGCCGCCGCGCCGCTTCCGGAGGCCGTGCGGGAACCGGGCCGCTGCGTGCTGGTCGGCACCGACGCGCTGGGGCTGCGCGGAGCCCTCATGGCCACCGGTACCTATACGGACGCCTACCGCGACCTCGACGCTCTGTGCGACGCGATCGACGCGGGAGACCGCGTTCCGGACTCCGTGCTGATCCTGGGCAGTTCGACCGGCGGCACCGGCGGCACCGGCGGCACCGGTGCCGTCGTGGAAGGCGGTGCGGGGGCGACGGACCTCGGCGAAAGAGCCCGGTACGCCCGGCAGGCCGCCCGGCGCTGGTACGACGAGGAACGGTTCG
This sequence comes from Streptomyces pactum, assembly GCF_002005225.1. Lineage (NCBI taxonomy): Bacteria > Bacillati > Actinomycetota > Actinomycetes > Kitasatosporales > Streptomycetaceae > Streptomyces > Streptomyces pactum. Next base: position 1,152,958 of record NZ_CP019724.1, on the reverse strand, counting down.
CGGCCACTCGGCTCGTCTTCGTGACCCGGGGCGCGGTGGCGACTCGGGACGGCGAGGACGTCCCCGGCTTCCTGGACGCGCCGGTATGGGGTGTGGTCAGGTCGGCCCGGGACGAGCACCCGGGCGGCTGCACGCTGCTCGACGTCGACGACAGGCCCGCGTCGCTGCGCGCCGTCGCCGCCGTGCTGTCCGGCGCTCCGGGGCAGGCAGCCCTGCGCCGGGGCGCACTGCGCGTGCCCCGCCTGGAGCCGCTGGCATGGCCGCGCGACCGGCGGGAGCTCACACCCGGCGGCACGGTCCTGATCACGGACGGCACGGGAGCGCTCGGCGCCTCCGTCGCCCGCGACCTGGTCCGCCGCGGGGTGCGCCATCTGCTGCTGGCCGGCGGTGGCGGGTCCGCGGCCCCGGACGCCGGGGCGCTGGTCAAGGAACTGACGGGACTCGGGGCCGAAGTCGCCGTCGTCGACTGCGACTTGACCGACGCCGCGGCGCTGGCCGCCGTCCTGGACGCCGTGGACGACGCGCATCCGGTCACCGCCGTCGTCCACGCGGCGGGTGCCGAAAGGGACGCGCCCGACGGCGACGGAACCGAGCAGCTACCGGTCGGCGCTGTCGCCGCCTGGCACCTGCACCGGCTCACAAGCGGCCATGACCTCGACGCCTTCGTCCTGTTCCTCTCCGCCGACGGAACGCTCGGCGCCCCGCACCATCCGGGCCCGGCCGTCGACGCCTGCTTGCTCGAAGCCCTGGCACACACCCGGCGCGCGGCCCGTCAGGCGGCCCTCGGCATCGCGGTCGACCGGCGCGCCGGGGCGCCCGGGAAGCCCGCGGCCGGCCGGCGGGAGCCGGTGCACCGGGACGACCGCACGGGCTTCACCCCGCTCGGCACCGAGGACGTGACGGCCCTGCTGGACGCGGCACTCGCCCCCGGCGGAGCCGCGGTGATCCTCCCGGCCCAGGTCCGGGCGGGCGCGCTGCGGGACCGGGCCGCGACCCTCCACCCGCTGCTGCGGCACCTGGTGCCGTGGCCGGCCAGAAGAGTCGTCAGGACGGAGACGGCCCCGCAGTCGGGCGGCGCGCTGCGCGCCCGTCTCGCGGCGCTCGCCGACACCGAACGCGACGCGTTCCTGACCCGGCTCGTGCGCGACCAGGTGGCGGCCGTCCTCGCCCAGGCCTCACCCGACGAGGTGGACACCGGGCGCTCGTTCAAGGACCTGGGCCTCGAGTCGCTCAGCGCCATCGAGTTCCGCAACCGTCTCGGCAAGGCCACAGGACTGAAGCTGCCGACCACGCTGGTCCGCTCGTTCCCCACCACGGGCCTGCTGGTGCGGCACCTCAGGGAACAGCTCCGCTGACCGTCGAACGCCCACCCGAGGAAGGCCATCCATGAAAGTGCAAGGCGTGTACGTCAGTTCGATCGGAACGTACCTGCCACAGCCCGTGAGCGCCGAGGAGGCGATCGCGCAGGGCCTGTACGACCAGGAGCTGTACGACACCATCGGCTGGCGCGGTACACACGTGGCCGGCCGGCAGTCGGCCCCGGACATGGCGGTCCGCGCCGCGCGACAGGCCCTCGGGCGTCAGGGCGAGCCGAGCGAACCCGTCGAGTCCTTCCTGCACTCCGGTGCGTTCTACCAGGGACCCGACGAGGTGTCCGTACCCGGTTACATCATGCGGGAGCTGGGCCTCGACGGCATTCCGTCGCTGGACATCCGCCAGGGCTGCAACGGCATGCTGGCGGGCGTCGAGGTGGCGGTGGGCCGGCTGACCGGCGCGGCACGCTGCGACAGCGCCCTGATCACCTCGGCGGAGAACCACTCGACGCCGCTGATCGACCGCTGGCGCGGTTCCGCGCCCGGCATCGTCATGGGCGACGGGGCGGCCGCCGTGACGCTCAGCTCGGAGGGCGGCTTCGCCGAGATCGTGGCCGCCAACTCCAGCACCCTGCCCGCGCTGGAGGGCTGGCACCGCGGAGACGACGACCTGCTGCCGCCGCGGGAGCCGAGGTTCCAGCCGCTCAGTCTGGGCAGGACCGTCGAGGAGTTCACCAAGAGCACCATGGCGATGACCGAGGCCATCGATCTCATCAGCAAGTTCAGCCTCGACCTCGTCCAGCGCTCCATCGTCGACGCGGGCATCAACGCCTCGGACGTCGCCGCACTGATCTCCGTCAACGCCGACGGCCGCGCGCTCGAACAGTGGTTCCTGGAGCCACTGGGCATCCCCGCGGGGCGCACGAGCTGGGAGATCGGCAGAACCGTGGGCCACGTGGGCGGATGCGACCAGTTCATCTCGCTCGACCGCATGCTCGCCTCCCGGGCGGTGGGGCCCGGCGACCACGTCATCCTGCATGCCGCCGCGCCCGGCTGGACCGGAACGACCCTCGCCGTACGCATCGCCGAACGCCCGCCCTGGCTCGACTGACCCGAAGGGGAACCCCATGACCGAACAGCCCGTCGCAGATCACCCCGTGTGGGACCTGCTCCTGCCCCCGAGCGAGCACGGCACCCCCGAGCGGCACGTGGTCCGCGCCCACGGACACCGCCTCACCTTCGCCGACGGCGCCGACGTCCTCGACGCGACCTGCGGTCTGTGGAACGCGAGCCTCGGCTACGGCAACGAGGCCATCGCCCGAGCGGTCGCCGAGGCCACGGCCCAGGCGTCCTACATGGCCACCTTCCGCCGCAGTCACGACTACGCGCGGGACGCCGCACGCGCGCTCATCGAGGCGGCGGGCCCCGACCGCTACGCCCGGGTGCTCTTCTCCACGTCGGGCAGCTCCGCCAACGACGTCGCCATGAAGATCTCCCGCCAGTACGCCAGTCTGCGGGGCGAGGAGGACCGCAAGCTGGTCGTCGGCCTGCACGGCAGCTACCACGGCCAGACCTACGGCGGCTTCGCCCTGTCCGGCGAGGACTTCCAGAAGCCGATGTACGGCGCGGACACCAGCCTGATCCGGCACGTAGGCCACAGCGACCCGCAGGAGCTGGCGGCGCTGATGCGCGAGTGCGGCTCCCGGGTCGCGGCCGTCGTCGTCGAACCGGTCCTCGGCAGCGGTTCGCTCGCACTCGGCGCCGACATGGTCAAGGCCCTGGTGACCCTGCGCCACGAATACGGGTTCCTGGTGGTCTGCGACGAGGTCGCCGCCGGATTCGGCCGTACCGGAACCCTGTTCGCCAGCGAGCTGTGGCCCGAGTCGCCCGACCTCCTGCTCAGCTCCAAGGGGCTGACGAACGGCACCTGTGCCGCCTCCGCCGTCCTGGTCGCCCACCGCGTCTGGGAGGAGTTCGCCCGGCACGACGCGACCCTCATCCACGGCGAGACCCAGGCGGGTACGCCGGCGAGCTGTGCGGCGATCCTCGCCACGCTCCGGCAGATCGAGGAACTGGACGCGCTGAACACGGCCCGGCGCAACGGCCGGCTGATCGCGGAGGGCCTCGCGGGCATCGTGGCGCGCTCCGACCTGGCCGCGGAGGCGACGGGCACCGGCTGCTTCCAGGCACTGCACCTGCGTACGCGGACCGGGGCCCCGTTCTGGCAGCCGCACGTCATGCAGATGATCGACGCGGTCCGCGCCCGCGGTGTCCTGGTCTACCCCGGGCCCAGCTCGCTTCAGGTCTTTCCCGCGCTGACCTGGTCGGAGGAGGAAGTGGCCACGCTGCTACGGGCCTTGGAGGACGGCGTCGCCGACTTCGCCACCGCGCGGGAAGCGCGCGCCGGGGCCAGGGCGGCGGCCCGCACGGCCTGAGCCCGCGCGTACCCGGAACCGGCAGCGGGCGCCGGGCCCCCGCGGTCGGCGGGGGCCCGGTGCCCGGCCGGGGTGCGGACCGGGGGCCGTCCGGCTCACCCGCCGGGCAGCACCACGGCGCGGCCGGTGATCAGGCCCTGCCGCAGTCGGTCGTACGCCCTGGGGACCTCCCGGAGCGGATACGTCTCCAGGCGGGCCGTGAGCACGCCGTCCCGGGCCAACTCGATGACCTCGGTGAAATCAGTGCGGGTGCCCCAGTAGGTGCCGGCGACCGAGACCCCGTACGCGGGGGTGTCGAAGCCGACCGGCAGGGCGCCCCGGCCGACTCCGGCTACTGTCACGTCGCCGCCCGTGGCCACGCAGGCGCCCGCCATCTCCACCGTGGCCTGCGTACCGACGAAGTCGAGGATCACGTCGGCGCCCGCGTCGTCGGTCAGCTCGCGCACCCGTCCGACGGCGGTCTCGTCCGGCACGAGCGTGGCGTGGGCGCCGAGGTCGGAGGCCAACGTCAGTTTCGCCTCGGACACGTCGACCGCGATCACTTGCACCGGTGTCAGTGCCCGCAGTAGTTGCACCGCCAGATGCCCGAGGCCGCCGACGCCGATGACGACGGCCGTGCCGCCCGGCCCGAGCTTGGGCAGAGACCGTTTGACGCAGTGGTAGGCGCTCAGTCCGGCGTCGGTCATCGGGACGGCCTGCAGCGGGTCCAGGCCGTCGATCGGGACCAGGTGGCGCGGCGACTCCACCAGCATGTACTCCCCGAGGCCGCCGGGGGAGCCGAGCCCGGGCGGGGCGATGCCGAGCGCCTCGCGCCGCACGCAGAGGTTCTCCGCGCCGTCGGCGCATCGCCTGCACCGCCCGCAGCCCCACGGTCCGTACAGGGCGACGGCCTCACCCTCGCTCACGCCGCTCGCGCCGGCCCCGAGCGCGGCGACCGTACCCACCACCTCGTGCCCCAGCGTCAGCGGCAACGGAATGCCCATCCGGCGCAGCATGCCGGCGGGGGTGTCGAGGAGCAGGAAGTCCGAATGGCACAGGCCCACGCCGGTGACGGACAGCAGCACCTGTCCGGGACCGGGCCGCGGCACCGGCAGTTCGACCAGTTCGGGCGCGCGCCGGGCGGTGCGCAGTTGGACGGCCTTCATGGTGGACAGAGAGGTCATGATCGTCCTTCTCCGGGGCGGACGCCCGGGCTCGGCGGCCCGGGGCCGCGCTCCGTTCCTGGCTCGCGCGATCGGGACACCGGCCCGCGCCCGGACCGCTCACCCCGTGCGCGACACCCAGGCGGCGAGGTGGGTGGCGATGGCCCGCTGCCGTTCGGGGCGTCCGATGCCCGCGTGGTCGGTGGCCATGCGCTCGATGTCGATGCCCGGGCACACCTCGCGCCACACGGGCGCCGGGTCGGCGAGCGGCTCCTGGTCGGCGATGTACAGCAGCGTCGGCTGGTCGTGCGGCCCCGGACGCCAGGCGGCGGTCAGCCGGGTCTCGTGCTGCTGGACGCGCATCAGCCGCTCGTATCCCGCCACGTCGACCTCGGCCGGCAGCAGACCGTGGGCGACGCAGGTGTCCCTGGCGACCTGGGAGAGGTCCTCGGGACGCGCCGAGCGGACGGCGGCCGCCACGGCCTCGGGCGCGGGGCCCAGATTGAGCGTGACGATGAACGCCAGGTGCCGTTCCGGCTCCGTGTCGGCCACCCGCAGGTCGGTGATGCGGCTGTCGAGCATGAAGACCTGACTGGTCCGGCCCGACTCCCGCAACTGGCAGGCCAGTTCGTAGGCGAGGAAGCCGCCCATGGACCAGCCGCCCAGGATGTAGGGCCCTTCGGGCCGGACTCGCAGCAACTCCTGGAGGTAGCCGGCCGCCATGGACCGCAGGTCCGGGGCGAAGGCCTCCTCCGAGGTGTCGACGTGGGGCCGGCTCTGGAAGGCGTGCACCGGTCCCGGCCAGCTCTGCGCCAGCGGCACGTACGGTGCCACCGAACCGCCCATCACGTGGAACAGGACCAGCCCGGGCCCCTCGCCGTCCGAGAGCCGCACCAAGCACGTCGGCCGCTGCGCGTCCTGTCCGCTGTCCGAGAGGGAGGCGGCGAACTCCCGCACGGTGGGTGCCTCGAAGACCCGCCCCAGCGGCAGGTCCACCCCGAACTCCGCGTGCACGCGGTTGACCATGCGCAGGGCGAGCAGCGAGTTGCCGCCCAGTGCGAAGAAGTCGCTGTCCGGCCCGACGGACGGTGCCTCCAGCAGCTCGCCCCACAGTTCGGTGAGCTGTTTGAGCAACGGGTCGTCGTCCGGCACGGCGCCGGCGCCGCCCTGCCGGTCCAGGGCCGCGCCCGGGGCGGAGACCAGTTCCAGGGCGCGGGCCGCGTCCACCTTGCCGTTCGCCGTCAGCGGCAGCCGGTCCACGATCACGGTGTGACCGGGGATCATGTAGTGCGGCAGGTGCTCACGAAGGTGGGCGGAGACGGCCGCGCCGTCCAGCGCCACCTCCGGTTCCGGGACGGCCAGGGCGACCAGGCGGCGCTGTCCGCCGGGCGCGTCGTCCACGCACACCACGCACTCGCGTACCCCGGGGTGGGAGCGCAGCGCGGCCTCCACCGATCCGGGCTCCACGCGATAGCCGAGTATCTTGACCTGGCGGTCCTCGCGGCCCATGAACTCGATGGTCCCGTCCGGCCAGTAGCGTCCCAGGTCACCGGTGCGGTAGAGGCGTTCACCGGTACGCGGATGGGTGATGAACCGCTCCGCCGTGCGCTCCTCGTCCCGCCAGTAGCCGCGGGCGAGCCCGGCACCGCCGATGTGGATGTGACCGACCGCCCAGGGTTGCCGGATGTCGAGGCGGTGGTCGAGCACTCTCATCGTCTGGTTGGTCAGCGGCCGGCCGTACGGTACGGAGCGCCAGGCGGGGTCGACCTCGCCGACCTCGTGGATGTTCGACCAGATCGACGCCTCGGTCGCACCGCCCATCGCGATGACACGCACGTCGCTCCACAGCCGCCGTGTCCGGTCCGGCAGCGTGGTCGGCACCCAGTCACCGCTGAGCAGGAAGGCGCGTATCGGTGCGTGTCCCAGCTCCGGGCGCTCCTCCGCCACTTCCACGATCATCTCGGCGAGCGCGGGCACCGAGTTCCACACGGTCACGCCGTGCCGGTGCGCGGTCCCCGACCACGCGATGGGATCGGGCAGCTCCGTGGGGTCCGGGATCACCAGGGCGCCACCGGCGGCCAGCGTCCCGAACACGTCCCACACGGACAGGTCGAACGCCAGCGAGGAGATCCCGAACACCCGGTCGTCGGGGTTGAGCCGGATGCGCTCGTTGATGTCCAGGACGGTGTTCAGGGCGGCGCGGTGCTCGATCATCACCCCCTTGGGCCGGCCGGTGGAGCCCGAGGTGTAGATGATGTACGCCAAGTCGCCGGGGTCCGCCTGCACACGGGGCAGGGGGCGCTCGGCCGGGTCCGTCGCGTCCACGGCCAGGACGGGCAGCGTCGACGACGCGCCGAGTTCCGGCAGGGCGTGGGACTGCGCGAGGACCACTGGCGCCGAGCACTCGACGAGCAGGTCGCGCAGCGGACCCGTCGGCATGCGCGCGTCGATCGGTACGTAGGCGGCGCCGGCCCGCAGCGCGCCGAGCGCCGCGACCACCTGCTCCCACCCCTTCACCATGACGACGGGGACGATGTCACCGCGCCGCACGCCCCGCTGAAGCAGCCAGTGCGCCACCGCGCGGGAACGGGCCTCCAGCTCCCCGTAGGTGACGGTGCGGGCGTCGGTGAGCAGGGCGGGGGCGTCGGGGTGGGTGTCCGCCCGCCGCAGGAAGCGGTCCTCGAGGCGCCCTTCGGGCAGCGGCTTCGCGGTGTCGTTGACCGTCGCGACGAGCGCGCGGTGTGCGCCGGGGACCGGGTCGGGTTCGGTCTCGGCTCCGTCGGGACGGGACAGTACGTCCAGCAGGTGCCGGTAGGCGGCGACGACCCGTTCGGGCAGGCCGGGCGGGAAGGCCTCGTCGACGAAGTCGATGTTGGAGGCCACACCGCCGTCCGGCAGGTCGCGGATCTGGTTGTCGACCAGGACCTGCGGGGTGTGCTGGACGCGCTCCACCGCCCGGAAGGCGGGCCTGGGCTGCGGCGGCGGGGTGTCCCAGCCGGGGCCCTGGTTGCTGGTGAAGACGTAGGGGAAGGCGGCACGCCGGGTCCAGCCACTGCGGGCGGCCAGCTCGCGGCTGATCCGCACGCCCGTGACGTCGCTGTGGGACATGTCCTTCCACAGCCGGCGCTGCAGCAGCTTGGCGCGTTGCCAGAACCCCGTGCCACCGCGCTGGTCCACCTCCAGCGGGAGGGTCGCGGTGCGCTGACCGACCACCGGCGGGCCCGGGTGCCGGGCCACCAGGTTGAGGTGGACGACGTTCAGACAGAAGTGCGGTGTCTCGGCCCAGGAGCCGAGCGCCTCGGCGAGGACGTGCATCAGGGCGGTGGCGGGCAGCACCCTGTGTTTGCGGAAGTTGACGCAGAAGGTGTCCCACTGCTCCTGGGTCAGATAGGCCGTGCGGGCGGTGAACTGCACGGACTCGATGCTGTCGGGTTCCCGGACCAGCGGCAGCCTGGGGGCCTCGGGCAGCGTGTCGAGCCGGTTCTCCCAGTACGCCCACTGCTTCTGGAAGTCGTCGCTCCGCTCGTGGGCGAGCAGTTCCCCGCGCCACTCGCGGAACGTCTTCTCCACGGGGGGCAGTTGTCCGTCCGGGTCGTGGTAGAGCTCCAGCCACTCGTCGACCGCCGTGTTCAAACTCGGCGCGTCGATGAGGATCAGGCTGTACCTGAAGTGGACGCGGCAGCGGTGCTCCCGGAGCCGGCTCACGACGACCTCGAACAGCGGCCAGCCGGTGGGGTCGAGGCCCTGGGTGCACATGCGCTCGCGGGTCCGTGCGAGGCCGGCCTCCTGTTCATCCGCGCCCAGACGTGTCAGGTCCACGACTGTCAGCGATGTCCGCGGTTGCCGGCCCGGCCCCATGACACGTCCGTAGCCGTCGTCGCCGAACACGGTGCGCAGTGTCTCGTGCCGGTCCACCAGCGCGTTCAGGGCGGTCTCCGCCCTGGCCGGGTCGAGGCCCACCGCGTCGAGTTCGATGTAGTACTGCTGCCGGCCGCCGAGTTCCACGAGACGGCTCCTGCCCACGATGTACGCGGCCTGGATGTCCGTCAGCGGGAACTCGTGGGAGGCCTCGGACGGCGTGACGGCGGCCGAGGGTCCTTCGTCGGTCGTACTCACGGTGCGCTCCCCGTTCTGTGAGTGTCCTGTGGCTTCCTCGGCACGGGTACCGGCCCGGCCCGGGGTCTTCGGTGCGGTGGAGGTCATGCCATCCACGCGGCGGCGCGTTCGGCGAGCATGATGCAACTGAGGTTCATGGGGGACAGGAGGGGTGACGGGATCACCGAGGAGTCGACCACCCGTAGCCGGTCGACCTGGTGCACCCTGAAGTACTGGTCGACCACGGACGAGGCGTCGCCGGCCGGCCCCATCCGGGCCGTGCCCGAGGGATGCCACATGGGAGTGGCGAAGCGCCTGACGGCCTTCCGCAGCCGGTCCTCGTCCTGGATCATCCGCTCGGTCCACAGCAGGACGTGCCGCAGGGTCCGCGTCATGGCGGAGGCGTTCAGCAGCGACCAGAGCAGCCGGGTGCCTTCCATCAGACGCTCCGCGTCGGACCGCTCCGACAACAGCCCCAGAGTGATCACGGGCGCGTCGTCGGGACCGGCGCCGGAGGCGTGCACGGCGCCGCGGGAGACCGGATCGAGCAGCATGGCGGACAGGACGACGGCGATACGGTCCTCGGCGACCTTGCCGACCTCCGGGATGGTCTCCTCCGTGACGTTGCTCGCCAGGAAGACACCCAGCCCCGGTACGCCCCCCGCATGCGCGACGCGCGCCATCACCTGGTGCCAGGGAACGCCCTTGCGGCACACACCCGGTCGGGGCACCGCCCAGACCACGGTCGCCACATGGTCGGCCAGGTCCTCGCCCACGCCGGGCAGGTCGGCGACGACCGGCACGCCGAGCGAGGCCAGGCGGCGGCTCCCTCCGATGCCCGAACGCTCCAGCACCAGCGGGGTGTTGATGCCTCCGGCACACAGCGTCACCCGGTCGGCCGGAACCTGTACGGGATGCCCCTCGCGCAGCGCGTCCACGCCGACGGCCCGGTTGCCCGCGAACAGCACCCGGGACACTTCCGTCCGCGTCCACACGCTGAGGTTGGGCCGGTGGCGCGCGGGTTCCAGGTAGGCCTCGGCCGTGGAGATCCGGCGGCCGTCCCGGGCGTTGCTGGGCAGGGGGCCCGCTCCGACGGCGCCGGTGTTCATGTCGGCGGTGTGCGGGATGCCCCGCTCCTCGCAGGCCTCCAGGAAGGCGAGGGCCACCGGGTCGAACTCGTCGACCGCCGGCCGGCGTACGGGAACCGGTCCCGCGCAGCCGTGTGTCGCGTCCGTGAAGTCGGCATCCGTCTCCAGGGCGCGGAAGAACGGCAGCACCGCCTCCCAGGCCCACTCCGGGCTGCCTCCCGCGGCCCACGAGTCGAAGTCGGCGGCCAGGCCGCGCAGGGCGATCGCGCCGTTGACCGCCGACGAGCCGCCGAGCAGCTTCCCCACACCGTAGGGGCCCCGTCGGCCCTTGGGCTCGGTGCCCATGTACGCGGTGTAGTCCCAGTTGTAGCCCGACAGCACGGACATGCCCAGCGGGTAGGAGTCCTGCGGTTCGCCGAGGCGGTCGACGCCCGCCTCCAGGAGAAGTACCGAGCGCTGCGGGTCCTGGGAGAGCCGGGCGGCCAGCGCGGCGCCGGCGGAGCCACCGCCCACGATCACGTCGTCCCAATGCTGGAGCCATGCGTCTTCAGGCATGCGTGCCTCTTCGGGTCAGGGACTTTGCGCGCGGGGGCAGTCGAGCGGCCCGCCCGCTCCAGCCACGCGCGGTTCGCGCGTGGCTGGAGCGGGCGGGCGCCTGACGGGCTCTCAGCCGTTCAGAGTCGTGGCGACGTCGTCGCGCTGCGAGCGCCGACGCTTCCACATCAGTCCGCCGGCTCCGGCGAGGAGCGCCGCGGCCGAGGCGGACGCCAGAGCGGGCGATCCGGCGAGGGAGCTGCCGGAGTCGTCGCCCGAGGTGGTGGAGCCCGCGAGGGCCATGGTCTGCGTCGCCGACGTGGACGCGGCGGCGGCCGGCACGACCTTGAGCGAGGGGGCGGGGTGCTCCGGGTGGGGGGTCTCGGCAGTCGGACGCTGGTCCCAGCGGACGACCTCACCGTTGTTGTACGTCTGCACGGCCTCGAAGTAGATCTTCTCGGTGTCCGGAATCCGGCCCACCGACAGTTTGAATTCCTCGAACTCGCCGGCGTCGATGGACGCCCTGGAGGACTGCGCGATCCAGGTGACGGAGACGACTCCCTCGCCTATGCCGTCACCACCCCGCTTCTCAATCACGTGCTTCCAGCCGGGAACCCGCTTTACCAGCGCGTTCGGCAGCTTGGCGGCCGCTTCCGTGGGAAGAATGATCTGCAGCTTCTCGGTATTCGCCCTCTCGCGCTCGTTCGGGACGAGGAATGTGAGGGTGGGATAGGAACCGACGGTGGCCTGGACCGGGTCCTTGATGGTGACATGGGCCGACGCGGGGAGCGCCGCGGCGAGAACAACTGCAAGGGCGCCCACCGAAGCGGCCGCGATTCTGGTCGGAGTGCGGAACATGTTTGCCTCTCACGGGAATCCAGCCGGGCCCACTTGCCCGGGCACAGGCATTCTCCGCCGAGGCCGCACGTAGCGGCATCTCCCAAGTTGCCGTGGTGAAACGGCAGATGGAGAGCGCGCCGAGGGCGCGTGGCGGCCGCGGTGGTGCGCGCCACCGCGGCGCCGGGCTCAACCCTTGATGCTGCGTGTGATCTGGTCGATGTGCGTGAATCGGCCGTCGTCGGTCATCTCGCAGAACATGTGGACCTCGTTCTCGGTCTCGCCGCCCTGCTTGGTGACGGCGCGAATCACGAAACGGGCTGCGAGGCGATTGCCCTGGGCGACGGCCTCGAGTACCTCGTAGGTGCCACTCAGGACGCTCTTCTTCACGGGGCGAATGTGTTTGATCAGGCGTTCCCGGTCGATCGAGATCCCGTCACTCACCAGAGTGAAGCCCGGGGCATAGTACCGGTCGATGACCTCCCCCGAGTCCTCTTCGTTGAAAATCTCGTTCTGGAAATTATTGTAGAGCTTTTCGAGAAAGCTCCGGGGGTCGTCCATGGCGGTGCTTTTCATGATGCTCCTCGAACTTTCCCAGGTACTCCCCGGGGGTATATGCGGGCACGGTCAGTAAATCAGGGACGCGGAATCCCTGCAACCGCTTCGCCGCGTGCCAGGCGGCGAAGCGGTTGCAGGCGGCCGGGCCTCCGGCAACGTGGGAGATGCCGCGAGGCGCACCGGACGACGAGGATGCCTTGCTGGTGCCGTCCGGCTCCCGGGGGCACGGCGGGGCCGATGCCACCCCGGGCGCCGAACGGCCGCACGGATCACACGCGTTGGGCATGGGCCGCCGAGGGGATGTGGGTGCGATGGGTGGATACGGGGACGCTCCCGGCCGAGAGCGGTCCGGGGGCACGGCCGTCGCGGTCGTCGGGATGGCATGCCGGTTGCCCGGGGCGCCCGACCCCGAGAGCTTCTGGGAACTCCTGAGGGAAGGACGCGACGCCGTCACGGACGTGCCGGAAGGGCGGTGGACCCTGCCGCGCGCGGTAGGAGGCGAGGACGCGCCCGTGGCGGCCCCGGGCACCGGACGCGGCGGCTTTCTCGATCACGTCGACGGGTTCGACGCCGACTTCTTCGGCATCTCGCCGCGGGAGGCCGCCGCGATGGACCCGCAGCAGCGGCTCATGCTGGAGCTGAGCTGGGAGGCGCTGGAGGACGCCGGCATCGTGCCCGGTGAGCTGCGCGGCAGCAGGACGGGCGTCTTCGCCGGAGTGATGGCCGACGACTACGCGACGCTCGCGCGCCGACTCGGTCCCGAGGCGCTGACCCGGCACTCCGTGACCGGTCTGCACCGCGGCGTGATAGCGAACCGGGTCTCCTTCGTACTCGGCCTGAACGGGCCCAGCATGGCGGTCGACACCGGCCAGTCCTCGTCGCTCGTCGCCGTCCACACGGCCTGCGAGTCGCTGCGCGCCGGTTCCTCCACACTGGCGCTCGCGGGTGGAGTGAACCTGAACCTCGCTGCGGAGAGCGCCGTGGCCACCTCCAGGTTCGGCGCTCTCTCTCCCGACGGCCGGTGCTTCACCTTCGACGCGCGGGCCAACGGCTACGTCCGTGGTGAAGGAGCCGGAGTCGTTCTCCTGAAGCCTCTCGACCGGGCCGTCGCCGACGGTGATGTCGTGTACTGCGTCGTCCTGGGCGGCGACGTGAACAACGACGGCGCGACGGACGCCCTGACACGGCCGAGTGCCGCCCTGCAGGCACAGGTCGTGCGCGCGGCCCAGCGGTCGAGCGGTGTGCTCCCGGCCGACGTCGGATACGTCGAGCTGCACGGGACGGGAACGCGGGTGGGCGACCCCGTCGAGGCGGAGGCGCTCGGTGCCGTCTTCGCCGCCACCCGCAAGCCGGGGCAGCCGCTGAGGGTCGGTTCCGCAAAGACGAACGTGGGGCACCTGGAGGGCGCCGCGGGCATCGTGGGGTTCATCAAGGCGGCGCTCTGCGTCAGCCGGGGGGAACTGCCGCCCAGTCTCCACTTCGAGCACCCGAATCCGGCCATCGCGTTCGACGCGTGGGGCCTTCGCGTACAGCGCGAGGCGGAGGCGTGGCCCGGTCAGGGCCGGCGCGTGGCGGGCGTCAGCTCCTTCGGTATGGGGGGCACCAACTGTCACGTCGTGGTCGCGCAGGCGCCGCCCGTCCCGGCGGCTCCGCGGCCCGTCGGTGTTCAACCGGACGACGGGTCCGTGGTGTTGCCGTTCTCGGCGAAGTCGCCCACGGCCTTGCGGGCGCAGGCGGGCCGGCTGCGGGAGTATCTGGAGCGGTGGCCGGACGCCGGCCCGGGAGAGGTGGCACGGACGCTGGTGACGCGGCGGACCACGTTCGAGCACTGGGCGGTCGTGTCGGCCGACGACCGGGCTCAGGCCCTCGACGCCCTGCACGCACTGGCCGACTCGGCCCCCCACGTCGCCCTCACCACCGGCCAGGCCCCCACACCAGCCAGGAAACTCGCCTTCCTCTTCCCCGGACAGGGCTGCCAGTACCCCGGCATGGGACGCGGCCTCTACAACCGGCTCCCCGTCTTCACCGACGCCCTCGACGACACCTGCCGCGCCCTCGACGAACACCTCGAACACCCCCTACGCGACATCATCCTCGCCCAACCCGACACCCCCCAAGCCCAACTCCTCACCCGCACCGACTACACCCAACCCGCCCTCTTCGCCCTCACCACCGCCCTCTACCACCAACTCCGCGACCTCGGACTCACCCCCGACTACCTCATCGGACACTCCATCGGCGAAATCACCGCCGCCCACGCCGCCGGCATCCTCACCCTCACCGACGCCGCCACCCTCATCACCACCCGCGCCCGCCTCATGCACCAACTCCCCAACCACACCACCGGCATGCTCGCCGCCCACACCACACTCACCAACCTCACCCCCCACCTCACCAACCACCCCACCACCACCATCGCCGCCTACAACAGCCCCACCAACCACATCCTCGCCGACACCCACACCAACCTCACCACCCTCCAACACGACCTCACCACCCACGGCATCAAAACCACCCCCCTCCACACCACCCACGCCTTCCACTCCCCCCACATGAACCCCACCCTCGAAACCTTCCACCACACCGCACAACAACTCACCTACCACCCACCCACCATCCCCATCATCTCCACCCTCACCGGACAACCCACCACCACCGAACTCACCCACCCCACCCACTGGACCCAACACATCCGCCAACCCGTCCAACTCCACCAAGCCCTCACCCACACCCCACCCCACACCACCTACCTCGAAATCACCCCCCACCCCACCCTCACCCCCCACACACCACCCCACACCCCCACCCACACCACCCTCCACCGCAACCACAACGACCAACACCACCTCCACACCACCCTCGCCCACCTCCACACCACCGGCCACACCACCACCTGGCCCACCACCACCCACACCCACACCACCACCACCAGCAGCAGCAGCACGGCGAAACTGCCCACCTACCCCTTCCAACACCACACCCACTGGCTCACCTCCGTCGCCCCGGAAGAGGCGCCCGAGCCCACCGACGGTGCCCTGACCCACGAGTCCGTTCCGCTGCTGGTGCGTACGCATGTGGCCGCGATCGTCGGCGCCGACGGTCCGCAGGCCGTGGACGGGGCGCGGACGTTCAAGGATCTCGGCTTCGACTCGTTGGGGGCGGTCGAGTTCCATCGGCGGATGTGCGCGACGTCGCGGCTCGCGCTCGCCGCGTCGTTGACGTTCGATCACCCGACTCCGGACGCCGTCGTCGCTCACGTGCGTTCCCTGTTGTCGTCCCCGGGCGGTGGTACGGCGGCGCTCTCGCCCCTCCTGTCCCGGCTCGACGGCGTACGTGAGGTGCTGGACGGCGGCGACGGCCTCGACGAGGCGGCGCGGGGCGTGGTCGCCGCCCGGCTGCGCGACCTGCTGGGGCTGTGCGAGGGAGAGCCGGAGGACCGAGCCCCGTCGCGCGGCGGTCCGGAACAGTTGGAATCCGCCAGCGACAGCGAGGTGCTGGACTTCATCAACAACGAGCTGGGCATCACCTGACCTCGGGACCGCCCGACCGCCCCGGCACGGCGAAGCGCCCCTCCCGGATCGTCCGGGAGGGGCGCCCGCCTGTCCGGCCAGGCCGGGGTCAGGCCGTCCGGCGTGCGGCGAGTTCCTCGGACAGCTCCGCGATCGTCGGGTTGTCGAAGAGGAGGTCCAGACCGTTCTCCTCCGCGTCGTCGAGGCCGAACTCTTCCTGCAGCCGGCCCAGGATGGTCACCGCGTGCAGCGAGTCGCCGCCCAGGTCGAAGAAGTCCTCGGTGACCCCGAACCCGTCATGACCCAGTGCTTCGCACCAGATGGCGAAGACCGTTTGCTCCACCGCGTTGCGCGGGGTGACGCGCTCGTCCTCGGGCGCCTCTTCCCACGGCGAGGGCAGGGCCGAGCGGTCCACCTTGCCGTTGGGCGTGAGCGGGAGGCGGTCGAGGACGATGACGTGGCGCGGCACCATGTAGCCGGGCAGCAGATCCTCCAGCCCGCGGCGCAATCGGTCCGGCCCGGGCCTCGCCCCGGCCGCGTCGTCCGGTGCCTGGCCGATCAGCACCTGCTGGCCGTGGAAGTCGACGGAGGCGTCGGGACCCGGCACCGCGGCCAGGCGGGTGAACCCGGCGGCTTCCAGGTGCCGCTGCCATTGCGGGACGGTGAGCAGCGGCAGGCGCTGTCCGCCGTGGTCCTGGGCGAGTGCCTCGATGAGGCCGACCGTGACCATCTGCTGCCGCGAGTTGACGGTTCCCTCCAGGAGCACCAGCAGCCCGCCGGGCGCCAGGGCGGAGCGGAGCCGGGTCAGGCTCCACTGGACGTCCTTGGCGTCGTGCAGCACGTTGGCGGCGATGACGACATCGACCGATCCGGGCTCCACGCCCTGCGGGGCGGGCTCGCGGTCGATGTCGAAGACGGCGTACTCGACGCGCGCGTCGTGCCGGAAACGTTCCTTGGCGTGGGAGGTGAAGTAGGCCGACACATCCGTGAAGGAGTACCGGACGACGTCCTCGGGAAGCTCCTTGAGCACCTGGGCCGTGGTGGCACCCGTGCCCGCCCCGACCTCGAGGACGCGTACCGGGCGTCCGGTGCCGCCGCGGCTCTCCACGAAGGCGCGTACTCCCTGGGCCAGGACGCTGTTCTGCAGGACGGACACCGCGTTGTCCGCGTACAGCGCGTCCGTCAGATTCCGGTCCTTGTCCTTGTCGCCCGCGAGCAGCAGCTTGAGCGGGCTGGTCCGCCCGCGCAACATGTCGACCTGCTGCTCGACGCAGGCGGCGAAGTAGTCGCGCAGCACCGCCTCGCTGCCGCCGAACTCGGCGGCGGCCAGGGCGTCGCGCAGGCGGTCCGTCAACCCTTCGGCGTCCAGGGGCCGGGTACACGCGTACGTCGCCGGGGCGGCGCCGGCGCGCAGCACGCCCTCAGCGGCCAGGACGGACAGCCAGCGCTCGACGAGTTGGCGGTAGCCGGGTTTGATGCCGCACCGGGCGACGACGTCCGCCGCGGACGCCGTGTCCGCCGTCGAGGTGAACACGCCGAGGCGGGCGAAGGTGCGCGCCATCACGGTCGGCGCGATGTCCTCCAGCGTCTCCAGCATGTGCCGGTACTCGGCGAGCTGCGCGGCCAGCTCCACCGTGCCTTGCCGCATCCCCGCCTCGCAGGCTTCGATCGCCTTCTGCCAGGCGGAGGCGCCGTCCTGCGTCCGCGGCGTCGCGGCGGCTGCCGCCGCGACGGCCGGCACCACATGGGCGACGAGCTGCCGGTGCCCCGTCTGCGGGTTGGTGTCCACTCCGGTGACCGCGTCGGCCACTCCCGGCTGCCGCAGCAGCGCCGAGGTGATCTCGCCCAGCTCGATGCGGTAGCCGTTCACCTTGACTTGGAGGTCCTCGCGTCCCAGGAACTCGATGTCGCCGCCCGGCAGATAGCGGCCCAGGTCACCGGTGCGGTAAAGCCGCTCCCCGGTACGCGGATGGACCACGAAGCGCTCCGCGGTCCGCTCCGGGTCGCCCCAGTAGCCGCGGGCCACCCCCGCGCCGCCGATGCAGATCTCACCCGTCGACCAGACCGGGCAGGGCTCGAACGACGCGTCGTACACGTGCAGCGTCTGGTTGGCGAGCGGCTTGCCGTACGGAATGCGCGACCAGTTCGCGGGGACCTCGCCGATCGGGTAGCACACCGACCAGATGGCGGCCTCGGTGGCGCCGCCCAGACTGACGACCTCCGCCTTCCCATGCCGACGGCGGACCGCGTCGGGCAGCGCCACCGGTATCCAGTCGCCGCTGAGCAGGACCAGGCGCAGTTTCGAGTCGGGCGGTTCCGCCCCGCCGCTGCCGGAATCCACCCAGGCCTGCATCAGTGCCGGCACCGAGTTCCAGAGGGTGACGCCGTGCCGCTCGGCGAGGTCCGTCCAGTGCGCGGGATCCTGCGTGCGCCCGGGAGCCGGCAGGACGACGCTGCCACCGGCCGCGAGCAGCCCGAACACGTCGTACACGGACAGGTCGAAGCTCAGCGACGACAGGGCGAGTACGGCGTCGCCGGGGCCGACCCGGAAACGGGCGTTCATGTCCAGAATCGTGTTCACGGCCGACCGGTGGTCGATCGCCACCCCCTTGGGGCGGCCGGTGGACCCCGAGGTGTAGATGACGTACGCCAGGTGGTCCCCGGCCGGCATCACCTCCAGGGGGTCCGTGCTCGCCGCCGCCACCTCCGGGTCGTCGAGCGTGACCACCCGCACGCCGTCGGGCCACCCCGCCTCGTCCCGCAACGCCGGCGAGGTCACCACGATCCGCGCCCCCGCCTCGTCGAGCAGCCGGTCGCGCCGGGCCCGGGGCCAGCCCGGCTCGATCGGCAGATAGCCCGCCCCCGACAGTTGCACGCCGAGCACCGTCGCCACCTGCTCCCAGCCCTTGTCGAGGACGACACCGACGAGGGTGTCGGGAGCGGCGCCGAGTTCCCCCAGGCGGCGGGCCAGGCGGCGCGCGTGCCACACCGTCTCGCGGTACGTCAGCTCTCCCGTCTCACTGATCACCGCGACCGCGTCGGGGGACTTGCGCGCCTGCTCCTCGACGAGCGCGCACAGGCTGGCCGCACCGGGCAGTTCGGCTGCCGTGTCGTTGGCCGCGGCGCGCTCGCGCGCCTGCCACTCGGGCAGCCGGGCGGGTGAACCCGCCGTCTCCCACAGCTCCGGTTCGTCGACGAGTCGTCCGAGAGCCTCGCAGTACACGGCGAACATGTCGTCCAGCATGCCGTCGGGGAACAGCGCTTCCACGGTGTCCCAGTTGAACAGCAGCTCGCCCTGTTCCTCCGACGTCTGGTGGTCGAGCCACACCTGAGGAGTCTGCGTCAGACCGTGCACCCGTTCACCGAAGAAGCGGATGCCGTCCGCCGGGTCCCCGTCCGCCGAGCCGAGCACGAGCGCACTCGTGAACACCACCGGCATCGCCGCGGCCGACGGTCCGCCGCCGAGCCGCTTGGTCCGCTCCCGCAGCACCCGTACGCCGTTGTACGACATGTGCTCCAGGTCGCGCATCAACTGCGCCTGCAACGACTCGACCCGGTCGGCGAACGCGGAACCGGACTGTGCCCGGTTCTCCAGCATGGTCAGCGTCGTGAAGTCACCGATGACGTCGTCGATCTGCGGGTGTACCGAGGGCCGGTTGAACAGCGTCAGGTTCAGGGTGAAGTCGGGCCGCGCCGACCACAGCCGCAGCGCGTCGCCGAACACGGTCATCAGCACGGCCGACGGTGTGACCCCGCGCCGCCTGGCCGCCTCCTTGAGAGCGCCCCACCGCTCCCGGGTCAGCTTGCCCCCGCGCCGCGTGAACTCGGTGCGGGCCACCTGCCCCGGCTGCACCGCCAGCGGCAGCTCCGGGGCGGCGGGCAGCGTGTCGAGGCGCCGCAGCCAGTACTCCTCGTCCTTCTTGTAGCGGGTGCCGCCGCGCGCGGCCTCCTCGTGCAGTACGTAGTCGCGGTACGACAACGACAGCGGCTCCGGGTCCCACCGCGGGTCCTCGTAGAACCGCCGCCACTCGCCGAAGAGCACGAACAGGCTCAGCCCGTCCAGGATGAGCACGTCGATGCTGATGTGCAGGCGCGTGCGGTCGCCGTCCAGGAGACAGGCACGGATGTCGAACAGCGGGGCCCGGTCGGTGGGCAGCACCTGGTGATCCATCGTCGCGCGGATCTCCTCGACACCCGCCTGCTGTCCCGCCTCGTCGAGCCCCCGCAGATCACGCACCGCGATCTCGTACGCGGGCACCTCCGGCAGGATCCGCTGCCGGCCGTCCGGCTGGATGACGGCGCGCAGCATGTCGTGCCGCGCGATGACCTTGCGCAGACTCGTGGTGAGGCGTTCCATCTCGAGCCCCGTGCGCTCCAGCTCGAAGTACAGGTGTGTGGAGACACCGCCCAGGTCGAGAGCCGAGCCGCGCCCCACCCAGTACGCGTGCTGGATGTCGGTGAGCGGGAACGGCTCGTACCGTTCGTCCGGGCGTGGTACGACGCCCGTGCCCGCCTCGGCCGTGTGACTGCGCCGCAGCAGCGCGATCAGCTCGTCCCTGCTTCCCTTCAGCCGGTCCCGCAACTCCTCGGTGAGCGAGCCGGCGGGCGCCACGATGTCCAGGCGGCCGTCCGCGAGTCGTAGTTTGATGCCCCTGCGGCGCAGCTCGGACAGTAGTTCCTGTGCCATCTCACGTCTCCTCAGTAGTCCCGTGCCGTCAAGTGGTCGTGTCCGTGCGGTGTGTGTCTCGGGGCGGGTGAGGACCGCAGCATCGTGTCCGCGACGGTGGCGAGCGCCGCCGGGTCGGTGAGCAGCGTGTGGTGCGAGGCCGCCACGCGCACCGCGGTGGCGCCCCCGCGCGTGCAGCGGGACCAGCCCCATTCCGGCGCCGCCGCGTCGGGATGCCCGTCGAACTCGCTGACCCGGCCCAGTTCCGCGCGCACCACCGTCACCGGGGCGTCCACGCACTTGGCCTGGTAGCTGTTGCAGGCCCGCACCACACCGCGGAACACGGCGAGCGCGGACACCAGGTCGGCCGTGTCGAGTCCCGTGTCGGGCAGACCGTTGCCGTACGCGAGCGTCAGCGTGCGCGCGATCCGGTCGCCGTCCCGCATCCCGTCGAGGCGCCGCACCTCCTCGACCGGCGCGTGCCCGGGCAGCAGTCCGATGCCCAGGTCCTCCAGGAACCACACCAGGAGCCGGGCCTCGTCGACCTCGCGGGTCAGCGAAGGGGCGGGTGAGTCGAGTACCACGACCCGCTCGACGACCTCGCCGCTCTCCTCCAGGCGCCGCGCCGCCTCGAAGGCGATCACTCCGCCCGAAGACCAGCCGCCCAGCACGTAGGGGCCCGCCGGCCGCACGTCACGCAGGGCGTCGACGTACAGTCGCGCCAGCTCCTCCACCGACTCCAACGGCTCCTGCCCGGTGGCGGGCCCCGGAGCCTGGAACGCGTGCACGGGGCGGTCCAGCAACCCGGCCAGCTCCCGGTAGCAGACGACGTTCCCGCCCGCGGGATGCACCAGGAAGTACGGTGTCCGGTCCTCGCCGGGTCCGGCCGCGCGCAGGGTCACCAGCGGCGACCAAGTACTGGGCGCCCGCAAGCCGTCCGCGAGGCCGGCGATCGTACGCCGTTCGAGCAGCAGACCGAGCGGCACCCGGCGCCCCGTCCGCTCCGCGACCTGCCGCAGCACCCGAAGCGCCGCGAAGGACTGCCCGCCCAGATCGAAGAAGTCGTCGTGCACTCCGATCGGACCGACCCCGAGCACCGCCTCCCAGACCTCGCAGAGCAGCGACTCCAGCGGGGTCCGAGCCGGGGCGGGCTCCCGCTCCCGCCCGCCCCGGGGCAGCGCCGACGCCTCCAGTGCGCGCCGGTCCACCTTGCCGTTGCCCGTCAGCGGCAGCGCCTCCAGTACGGTGGCGCGGTCCGGCACCATGTAGCGCGGCACCCGCCGTGCCGTCTCGGCGAGCAACGCCCCGACGAACGCCTCCCCGTCGCCGCCCCCGGCGTCCGCCTCGCGCACCACGAAGGCCACCAACTGCCGACCGGTACCCGTGTCGGGGGCGACCACCACCGCCTTCCGCACGCCGGGGCAGTCGAGCAGCGCATGCTCGATCTCACCGAGTTCCACCCGGAACCCCTGGATCTTGACCTGGAAGTCGGTACGACCCAGGAACTCGATGTCGCCGCCCGGCAGATACCGGCCCTGGTCACCGGTGCGGTACAGCCGCTCCCCGGTCCGCGGATGGCTGACGAACGCCGAGGCCGTCTTCTCCTCGTCCTGCCAGTATCCGAGGGCGAGCCCACGCCCGCCGATGTACAGGTCACCCGGCACCCACACGGGCGCGTCCCGCCCCGACGCGTCAAGGACGTGCCAGCTCTGTCCCGCGAGCGGTCGCCCGTACGGAATGCTCGCCCACGACGTGTCCCGCTCCCCGACGGGGAAGCAGATCGACCAGATCGACGCCTCGGTGGCGCCGCCCAGGCTGATGACCCGCGCGTTCGGGGCCACCTCACGGACGCGGTCCGGCAGACCCACCGGAATCCAGTCACCGCTCAGGAGCACCGTCCGCAGCGACGGCAACCCGACGCCGGCCGCGGCGGCCTCCTCCACGAGCAGTTGCATGACGGCGGGCACCGAGTTCCACACCGTCACCCCGCGCGAGCGCACCGTCTCGATCCACGAGGCGGGATCGCTCCGCGCGGCGGCGGGCAGCACGAGCGTCGCGCCGGCTGCGGCCACTCCGAAGACGTCGTACACCGACAGGTCGAAGCACAGCGACGAGACCCCGAACACCACGTCCGACGAGGAGACCCCGAACCGGCGGTTGACGTCCGTGACCGTGTTCAGCGGGCCGCGGTGATCGAGCATGGCGCCCTTGGGACGGCCCGTCGACCCCGACGTGTAGATGAGATACGCCAGATCCCCGCCGCTCACGGCGCCCTCCGGCACCGTGTACTCCGTCCCCTCCCCGACCGGTCCGCACTCCTCGACCGTCACCACCGGCGCGTCGGTCGCACCCGTGAACCGCGCCCGCAGAGCGTCACCCGTCACCACGGCCGCCGCCGCGGTGTCCGCCAGGATGTAGCGCACGCGGTCCTCGGGCCAGTCGGGGTCGACCGGCACATAGGCGGCCCCCACCCGGAGTACCCCGTGGACCGCGGCGATCTGCTCGGGACACTTCGGCAGCGCGACCGCCACCAAGTCTCCCCGGCCCGTGCCGCACTCGGCCAGCCGCGCCGCGACGCTTCGGCACAGACCATCCAACTCGCCGTAACTGAGCGACCTCCCATCGCTCACCACCGCCGGAGCCTGCGCGCGCGAGACCGCCTGCCGGGGCAGCAGGTCACTCAGGAGACGGACGGGCGGCGCCTGCTCGGCCGCCAGCGCCTCCTCGTTGACCCGCGCGCGCTGCGCCCGCTGACCTGGGGGCAACAGATCGAAGTCGCGCACGGCCCAGGCCGACTCGTCCTCCGCCAGGCGCGTGACCAAGGACTCGTACGCCGCCAGCATCGCGTCGATCAGGCCGTCGGGGAACATTGACTCGATGACGTCCCAGATCACCCACAGGCGCCCGTCGCGCAACTCCCAGAACTCGGTGTCCAGAAGGGTCTGCGGAGTTTCCAGAAGGCTGTACCGTGGGGGATCCGCCGGGCCCACGAACAGGGCACTGCCCACCGCGAAGGGACACACCGCGCTGCCCGGCGTACGACGCACCTGATTGAGCGTCTGCAGCACCTTGTTGCCGCTCCAGTGCGTGTGCTCCGTGTCGGCCATCACCTGCGCCTGCAGCCGCCGCACCCGCTCCCCGAAACCCTCCGGGTGCCGCCAGTCGACCTCCAGGGGATACAGCGAAGCGAAGTTGCCGAGGATGTCCGGCATCTGGGGATGGATCGGAAGACGGTGCGTGATCATGTTGTTGAGCAGGAAGTGACGCGAACCGCTCCACAGCGCGATGACCTCCGCGTGCGCGCCGAGCATCACGTTCGTCAGCGTCAGCCCCCGCGCCTCCGCCTGCGCACGCAAGGACTCCAGGATCCAGGGCGCGAGCAGCAGCTCGCGCCTCGACAGCATCGAACGCCCTTGGCGCTCCGCGCCGCTGACCAAGGGAAGTTCCGGAGCATCCGGCCACTGCGCCATCCGGTCGCACCAGTACTTCTTCGACGCCTGCCCGAGCGGCGAGTCCTCCATCTCGGCGAGCGTCAGCACGCAGTCCCGGAAGGCCACCTCCAGCTCCGGCAGCTCCTGGTCGGGGTGATGGTAGTAGTGCAGCGCGTCACTGAGCAGCCGGAACGCGCTCGGGGCGTCGGCGAACAGGTTGTTGTTGTTGTAGTGGAACCGGGCCCGGCCGTCGCCGTAGAGGCTCAAGTGAGGCGCCAGCCACGGCCACCGGTCGTGCGGAGGCTCCTGCCTGCGCATCGTCTCGCGGGTCCGTTCCATCCGTCGCTCGGCGGCCTCGACGGGCATGCCCCGCAGATCGGACACCGTGAACTCGACGGGAGCCGGATCGCGCACCGTGCGCAGCAGCATGTCGTCCCCCGCCACCACGATGTTCTTGCGCTGTCGGCGCAACGCCCTGTTGAACGCCTCCTCGAAGCGGGCCGCGTCCAGCTCGTCGAACTCGAACTCGCCGTACTGATGCGGACGCACATGGAACTCGAACCCCTCACGACTGCCCATGAGGAAGGACTGCTGAAGATCCGACGGGGCGAAGGGCTCGTGGAGCCGTTCCGCATCGTGCCGCACCGTCGGCAGGTCGCCGCCCGGCGCACCGGAGCCGCTCCGCGACCGGGCGAGCCAGGAGACGATCTCCTGCTTGTGCGCGGCGAGTTCCGCACGCAGTTCGGGCGTCAGGCTGCCACGTGGCGCCTGCACCTCCAGGCGATCGTCGCCGTCGAGCCTCAGCTTGATGCCCTTGCCGGCCAGTTCAGTCAGCAATGACGCAACCATGGCAATGCCTCCCGTGCTCACTGCGGAACCTCTTCCTTCAGGGCGTCGGACTTCAGGGCGTCGGGCTTGAGGGCGTTGGGCTTGAGGGCGTCGGACTTCAGGGCGCCGGCCGGACGTCTCGTGCTCCGCCGCACCGGCCGCGACGCGGAGCTAACCCGGTGGGTCACAGCGTCAGCACCTCTGTCTCGGAGTCGTCCAGACCGGCGTCGTCGCCCGCGAGTACGCTGCGCAGCGCGAGCTGACGGCAGACGAACTCGGCGATGTCCCAGGCGGTTCCCCCGCCGAACAGCAGGTCCGAGGGCACATCGGCGGAGTAGTCCGTGAGCAGCCGGCTGCGCAGCCGCACCGTCGTCAACGAGTCCAGCCCCAGCACGTTCAGACGCGTCCCGGCGAAGGTGCCGCGCAGCGCGTCGCGCTCCGCGTCGGCCAGTCCGAGGAGGAGCGCCACACTCCCGAGCAGCTCACCGAGAACCACCTCGCGGGCCCGCTCGGGATCGGTCCCCACCAGCGCGGCCAGTTCGTCGGCCGAGGTCGTGGCGACTCCCCCCACCGCGCGCCCGCCCCGCGGACGCAGGGTGTCCAGAACGGTGTACGGCACCGAGCGCGCTGCGACGGCCGCGTACCGGTGCCAGTCCATGCGGGCCAGACCCAGATGCGCCGAGGTGCCGGCCCCGAGGCGCGTGAACGCGTCGAAAGCCTGCCGCGGATCCATCGCGTCCACACCGGTCGCGGCCAGGCCCTCCAACGAGCCCCCGCGAGCCGCCATGCCGACCTCGGCCCACGCGCCCCAGCCCACGCTCAGCGCGGCCAGTCCCAAGCTCCTGCGGTGGACGGCAAAGGCGTCGAGGACCGTGTTCGCCAGGACGTAACCCGCCTGTCCCGGGGCGCCGGTCAGCGACGTCATGGAGGAGAACAGAACGAAGGCGTCCGGCTCCTGCCCGGCCCGCGCGCACTCCTGGTGTAGATGCCAGGCACCTCGGACCTTGGGATCGAGGACCTGCTCGACGCGCGGCCACGTCAGCTTGTCGAGCACCGCGTCATCCGTGACCCCGGCCAGATGGAAGACCCCGTGCAACGGCGCCGACTCCCACCGCACGGACGAGAAGAGCCGCGCCACGTCGTCCCGGCGCGTCACATCGGCCTGCCGCAGCTCGACCCGCACCCCGCTCGCGCGCAGCGCCAAGACCTCGGCCGGCACCTCGCCGTCACCGGGCACGCGACGTCCCACCAGGAGCAGCGACCGCGCCCCCTGCCGGGCCAGCCACCCCGCGACCTCAAGACCCAGACCACCCAGGCCACCCGTGACCAGATACGTGCCGTCGGGCCGTACGGTGACGGGCGGCCGGCCGCCCGGCAGTTCGCGCTCCGTGAGCCGCGCCTCGTACCAGCGCCCGCCGCGGACCGCCAGATGCCCGGCCCCCGGAAGCAGGGCCACACGCTCCAGCGTCTCCTCGAGCGACCGTGGGGGATCGGCGGGATGGGCGTCGACCTGGACGCACTTGATGTCGGGGTGATCAGAGATCACGGCCCGCGCGACGCCGGTGAGTACGGACTGCGCGAGCGCTGGACGGCCTGCCTCGCCGGGCACCGCCGCAGCGCCCGCCGAGCGGATGACGACGTGCGGTCGGTCCTCCGCGTGAGCCCGGAGGAAGTGCTTGAGGAGAAGGAAGGAGTGCCGGGCGAGCCGGTAGATCCCGTCCACTCCGTCCCCGTCCACTCCGTCCCCGTGCACTTCGTCCCTGTCCGCTCCGTCCCCGTTCTCGTTCTCCTGCGGACCGGGCCCGCTCGCCGCCGCGAGGGACGCCGCGTCCAGCACGAGCCCCGCGAGCTGTGGCCGAGCCTCGCCGTCGCGCGAAGACAGCGCTTCGAGCGCACTGGTCACGCGTTCCCCGAAGAACTGGTCCAGATCGAGTTCCGACTCCGGGTCCACGGGCAGGAGGGCCCGATCGTCGCTCTCCGAGGCGAAGCGTCCGTGCCAGGTGACCGGACCGTCCGCAGCGGCCGACGCGCCGCCATGTCCGTCACCGTGGCCGGCACCGATGACCAGCCACTCACCGGCTGCCTCCGCCGCTGAGCCGTCCACCGGCGACGGCGGCGCGAACGGCTGCCACTCGATCTCGTACCGACGAGGACGGGTGACGGCCATGCCGCGCAGCGCGTCGACGGAGACCGTACGGAACCGAAGTCCCTCGACCGTCACCAGTACCTCGCCGGAGTCCGCCACCAGGTCCAGGTCCATCGAGCACTCGCCGGACGCGCCGATTCCGTGCCAGCGTGCGTGACCCCACACCCGCGAGGGCAGCGCCCCGTGCACGGCGACGCGGTCGAGGCCCACGGGAAGGCGAAGTATCTCCTCGCCCTCCGTGAACATCGCGACGACGTGGAAACACGCGTCCAGCACCACCGGATGCAGCGTGTACGCCCCCGAGTCACGCCCGGCCTCCTCGACCTCGACCAGCGCGAGCGCCTCGGCGTCGCCCCGGCGCAGCACCTGCTTGAGGCCGCGGAAGGCGGAACCGTACTCGACGCCGATGTGCCACAGGCGCTCGTAGAAGCCGTCCGTGTCCACCGTCCGCATCTCGTCGCGCAGCGAGTCGAGGTCCACGCGCGGTAGGGAGGAGCGGGCGCCGCGCGAAGCGCGGCCGACCGTCATGTGCTCGGTCCACCGCCCGTCCCGGCCGCCGTCGACCGTCTCGTCGGGCCGGCCGAAGCAGCGGACCCGGTACCCGTCTCCCTCGGCCACGACGGAGGCCTGCACCTTGACGGGAACGTCGGCACCGAAGTGCAGGAACTCGTTGAAGGTGACGTCCTCCAAAAGCAGCCCGGAGACCTCCTCACCGGCGACGGCGCGCATTCCGGCGACGGCCCACTCCAGCATCGCGGCAGCGGGCAGCACGACGGTGCCGACAAGCTGGTGCTGCTCCAGGAACCAGGGCCTCGCGGTCTCCAAGACCTGGGAGAAGCGGTGCTCTTGGGTGTCAGCCAGGTCGAGGGCGTTCCCAAGGAGGGGGTGGCTGTTGGGGGTTGCGGTGGTTGTTGTGGGTGGGGTGAGCCAGTGGGTGTGGTGTTGGAAGGGGTAGGTGGGCAGTTTCGCCGTGCTGCTGCTGCGGTTGGGGCTGGTGTGGGTGGTGGTGGGCCAGGTGGTGGTGTGGCCGGTGGTGTGGAGGTGGGCGAGGGTGGTGTGGAGGTGGTGTTGGTCGTTGTGGTTGCGGTGGAGGGTGGTGTGGGTGGGGGTGTGGGGTGGTGTGTGGGGGGTGAGGGTGGGGTGGGGGGTGATTTCGAGGTAGGTGGTGTGGGGTGGGGTGTGGGTGAGGGCTTGGTGGAGTTGGACGGGTTGGCGGATGTGTTGGGTCCAGTGGGTGGGGTGGGTGAGTTCGGTGGTGGTGGGTTGTCCGGTGAGGGTGGAGATGATGGGGATGGTGGGTGGGTGGTAGGTGAGTTGTTGTGCGGTGTGGTGGAAGGTTTCGAGGGTGGGGTTCATGTGGGGGGAGTGGAAGGCGTGGGTGGTGTGGAGGGGGGTGGTTTTGATGCCGTGGGTGGTGAGGTCGTGTTGGAGGGTGGTGAGGTTGGTGTGGGTGTCGGCGAGGATGTGGTTGGTGGGGCTGTTGTAGGCGGCGATGGTGGTGGTGGGGTGGTTGGTGAGGTGGGGGGTGAGGTTGGTGAGTGTGGTGTGGGCGGCGAGCATGCCGGTGGTGTGGTTGGGGAGTTGGTGCATGAGGCGGGCGCGGGTGGTGATGAGGGTGGCGGCGTCGGTGAGGGTGAGGATGCCGGCGGCGTGGGCGGCGGTGATTTCGCCGATGGAGTGTCCGATGAGGTAGTCGGGGGTGAGTCCGAGGTCGCGGAGTTGGTGGTAGAGGGCGGTGGTGAGGGCGAAGAGGGCGGGTTGGGTGTAGTCGGTGCGGGTGAGGAGTTGGGCTTGGGGGGTGTCGGGTTGGGCGAGGATGATGTCGCGTAGGGGGTGTTCGAGGTGTTCGTCGAGGGCGCGGCAGGTGTCGTCGAGTGCGTCGGTGAAGACGGGGAGGCGGTTGTAGAGGCCGCGTCCCATGCCGGGGTACTGGCAGCCCTGTCCGGGGAAGAGGAAGGCGAGTTTCCTGGCTGGTGTGGGGGTCTGGCCGGTGGTGAGCAGCGTGTGTGGAGAGTTTTCGGCGAGGGCGGTGAGCGCTGCCAGCGCCTGGTCTCGGTCGGTAGCGGTGATGACGGCGCGGTGTTCGAAGACGGCGCGGGTGGCGAGTGTGGTGGCTGTTTGTGGGAGGCCGAGGTCGGGGTGGTCGGTGAGGTGGTCGCGTAGTTGGGTGGCTTGGGCGCGCAGCGCTGGTGCGGACTTGGCGGAGAGGGGCAGGGCGACGAGGGTTTTGTCGTCCTGTGGGGGTGTGGTGGGTTCGTCGGTGTGTGGCGGGGTGGGTTTGTCGGTGTGTGTGGGGGTGGGGGCTTGTTGGAGGATGAGGTGGGCGTTGGTTCCGCTGACGCCGAAGGCTGAGACTGCGGCGTTGCGGGGGCGGTTGTGTGTGGGCCAGGGGGTGGGTTGGGTGAGGAGGGTGATGTGGCCGGTGGTCCAGTTGATGTGGGGTGAGGGGTTGTGTGCGTGGAGGGTGGGGGGGAGGTGGTCGTGGTTGAGGGCTTGGACCATTTTGATGATGCCGGCGATGCCTGCGGCGGCTTGGGTGTGGCCGATGTTGGTTTTGAGTGAGCCGAGGTAGAGGGGGTGTTGGGGGGTGTGGTGTTGTCCGTAGGTGTTGAGGAGTGCGTGGGCTTCGATGGGGTCGCCGAGGGTGGTGCCGGTGCCGTGGGCTTCGACGGCGTCGATTTGGTCGGGGGTGAGGTGGGCGTTGGTGAGGGCTTGGTGGATGACGCGTTCTTGGGCGGGGCCGTTGGGTGCGGTGAGTCCGTTGCTGGCGCCGTCCTGGTTGACGGCGGATCCGGGGATGAGGGCGAGGATGGTGCGGCCTTGTGCTTGGGCGTCGCTGAGGCGTTGGAGGATGATGATGCCGGCGCCTTCGGACCAGCCGGTGCCGTCGGCTTCGGCGGCGAAGGCTTTGCAGCGGCCGTCGGGGGCGAGGCCGCCTTGGCGGCTGAATTCGAGGAAGGTTTCGGGGGTGGCCATGATGGTGGCGCCGCCGGCGAGGGCGAGGGTGCATTCGTTGTTGCGGAGGGCTTGGCAGGCGAGGTGGACGGCGACGAGGGAGGAGGAGCAGGCGGTGTCGATGGTGAGGGCGGGTCCGTGGAGGCCGAGGGTGTAGGCGATGCGGCCGGAGGCGACGGCGGGGGCGGTGCCGGTCAGGAGGTAGCCCTCGAGTTCGGTGTCGCCGTGGGTGCCGTAGTGGTTGGGGGAGAGGCCGGTGAAGACGCCGGTGGGGGTGCCGGCCAGGGTGTGGGGGTCGAGTCGGGCGTCTTCGAGTGCTTCCCAGGCGGTTTCCAGGAGGAGTCGTTGCTGGGGGTCCATGGCTTTGGCTTCGCGGGGGGAGATGTTGAAGAACGCGGCGTCGAAGGCGCCGGCGTCGTGGAGGAATCCGCCGTAACGGGTGGCTGAGGTGCCGGGTTTCCTCTCGGTGTCGCCGGTGTGACCGGTGTTGCCGGTGGTGTCGAACAGTTTGTCGAGGTTCCAGCCGCGGTTGGTGGGGAAGGCGGTGATGGCTTCGTGGCCTTGGGTGATGAGGTGCCAGAGTGCGTCGGGTGAGGTGATGTTTCCGGGGAAGCGGCAGCCCATGCCGACGATGGCGATGGGGTCGTCGGTGGTGGTTGTGGTGGTGGGTTTGTCGTGGGTGGCTTTTTGGTTGGTGTGGGGGGTGAGTTGTTGGTTGAGGTGGGTGGTGAGGGCGTGGGGTGTGGGGTGGTCGAAGGCGAGGGTGGTGGGGAGGTGGAGTCCGGTGGTGTGGGTGAGGTGGTTGCGGAGCTGGACGGTGGTGAGGGAGTCGAAGCCGAGTTGTTTGAAGGGCTGGTGGGGATCGATGTGGTGGGGATCGGGGTGAGCGAGGACGGTGGCGATGGTGGTGCGGACGAGGTTGAGGAGGTGTTCGAGGCGTTCTTGTTCGTTGAGCCCCGTCAAGCGGGTCTTCAGGGAGGAGCCGTCTCCCGCGGCTCCCTCACCGGCCGACCGGGTACGTACCGCCGGTGCGCGTACGAGACCGCGAAGCAGCGTGGGCAGCGTGCCGTTCCGCGACTGGGTGAGAAGGGCGGGCGTGCCGACCCGGGCGAGCACGGGGGCGGATTCGGATGTGACGAGGGCGGCATCCAGCAGGGCGAGCGCTTCCTCGGTCGCGAGCGGAGGGAAGCCCGACCGTGTGATCCGTGCGATGTCGGTCTCCGCGAGATGGCCGGTCATGCCGCTGTGCTCGGCCCACAGACCCCAGGCAAGGCTCGTCGCGGGCAGCCCGAGCGCCCGTCGGTGCTGGGCGAGTGCGTCCAGGTAGGCGTTGGCGGCGGCGTAGTTGGCCTGCCCGGGAGCGCCGAGCGTGCCGGAGAGCGAGGAGTAGAGGACGAAGGCGTCCAGATCGAGGTGGCGGGTGGCCCGGTGGAGGTTCCAGGCGGCATCGGCCTTCGGTCGCAGCACCGTTCGGAACTGTTCGGCGGTGAGGGCGGTGACCGTGGCGTCCTCGATGGCCCCGGCTGTATGGATGACGGCCCGCAGTGGGTGTTCGGCGGGAACAGCGGCCATGAGCGCGTCGACTGCCGCGGGGTCGGCCATGTCGCAGGCGACGATGTCGACATGTGCGCCCATTGCCCGCAGGTCCGTGGCCAGGTCGGCGGCGCTTTCGGACCGGGGGCCGGACCGGCTGGCGAGGAGGAGGCGGCGTACCCCGTGTTCGGTGGCCAGGTGCCGGGCGGTCAGCGCGCCGAGGACACCGGTGCCGCCCGTGATGAGGACGGTACCGTCGGTTCCCGGCGGCACGGAGAAGGTCAGGACGACCTTGCCGATGTGCCGGGCCTGGCTGAGATGGCGCAGCGCCTCACGGGCCTGGTTGGCCCCGAAGGTGTTGACGCGGGGCGGCAGCAGCACCCCTGTGTCGAACAGAGGGGCCATCTCGTGCAGGAGTGCACCGATCCGTTCTGGTGCGGTTCGCGTCAGGTCGTACACGCGGTAGTCGACGCCGGGGTGCGACGTGGCGACCTCACTCGCGTCACGGATGTCGGTCTTGCCCATCTCGATGAACCGGCCGCCGTCGGCGAGCAGCCGCAGTGACGCGTCAACGGCCTCGTCGGCGAGGGAGTTGAGGACTATGTCGACGCCTCGCCCTCCGGTGCGCTCGCGGAACACGTCCTCGAACTCCAGGGTGCGGGACGACGCGATGTGCGCGGCGTCGACACCGAGTTCGTGAAGAGCGTGCCACTTGGGTTCGCTCGCCGTCGCGTACACCTCGACGCCCCAGTGCCTGGCCAGATGCAGTGCCGCGGTTCCGACGCCGCCGGTCGCGGTGTGCACGAGCATCGATTCCCCGGCACGGACATGGCCCTTGAGCGCTTCGTACGCCGTGAGGTACGCGACCGGTGCGGCGGCGGCCTGGGTGAACGACCAACTGTCGGGCATCCGCACGAGCAGGTCCCGTTCCGTGACCGAGACGGGGCCGATTCCCTGGGAGAACATGCCCATCACCCGGTCGCCAGGCGCGAGATCCTCCACGGCCCGGCCCACCTCGGTCACGATGCCGGCACCCTCACCGATGACGCCCTCCTGGCCCGGGACCATGTCCAACGTCACCAGCACGTCCCGGAAATTGAGCCCGGCGGCCCGTACCGACACCCGGACCGAACCGGCGGCGAGTGGGGCGACGGCCTGCTCGTAGGGAACCATCTCGACGCCCTCGAACGTGCCTTTGCGGGTCAGGTCGAGCCGCCACGCGGCCGCGTCGGCGGGCGGGGTGAGTTGTGGGGTGGGGAGGCGGGTGAGTCGGGGTGTGTGGATGTGGCCTTGGCGGATGGCGAGTTGGGGTTCGTGGTGGGTGTGGCTGTGGTGGAGGGCGTGGGGGAGTGTGGTGGGTGTGTCGGGGTCGGTGTCGAGGTCGATGAGGGTGATGCGGTGGGGGTGTTCGGTTTGGGCGGTGCGGATGAGTCCCCAGAGTGTGGCGTGGGTGGGGTTGGGGTTGTCGTGGGGGGTGATGGGGACTGCGTGGTGTGTGGTGAGGGTGAGGTGGGTGTGGGCGTTGCGTTCGTCGGTGAGCCAGTGTTGGAGGAGGTTGAGGGTGTCGGTGAGGGTCTGGTGGTTGGTGGGGTGTTGGTCTTGGTTTTGGGGTGTGTCGGGGTTGGTGAGGTGGATGAGGAGGTGGGGTGGTGTGGGGGTTGGCTGGTTGAGGGCTTGGGTGAGGGTGAGTTGGGTGAAGTCGGGGGTGGCGGTGGTGTCGGGGGTTTCGGTGGGGAGTGGTCGGCGTATCCAGCGCACGTGATGCAGTGGCGCGGGCTGGGCGGCGGCCGACTGCGGCAGCAGGGTGAGACCGCTGACGGTCGTGTGTGGTGTGCCGTCGGCGTGACTGGTCACCAGCGTGAGCGTTTGTGGTCCGGTCCTGGTGAGACGGACCCGGAGAGAGGCGGGGGCGGCCGGTCCGCCGTGGTGCGTGATGCCCCGGAAGGCATAGGGCAGTGCCGTTTCGGTACCGTCGCCGCGGTCCGGGTGCAGGGCGAGAGCGTGCAGCGCGGCGTCGAGCAGCGCGGGATGGGTGCGGTAGCCCCCGGCGGCGGTGTTCGACGGCAGGGCGACGTCGGCGTACACGTCGTCACCGTCCTGCCACGCGGCCGTGATTCCCTGGAAGACGGGCCCGTAGTGGTAGCCGCGCCCGGCGAGTTCGTCGTAGAGGGCGCTCGTGTCGAGCGGGACGGATCCGGCCGGCGGCCAGACCCCCGTCAGGTCGGCGGAAGGGGCCGCCTCCGAAAGGGGATGCGGGGCCAGGACGGCGTCGGCGTGATGGGTCCACTCGTCGTGGTCGTGCGGGCGCGAATGCAGGACGAGCTTGCGCAGACCGCTCTCGTCCGGTTCCTCGGCCAGGAGATACAGGTCGTACGACGTGTCGTCGGCGAGCCGCAGCGGGGCGTGCAGCGTCAGTTCGTGCACGTACGGACAGGCCAGATGAGCACCGGCATGCAGCGCGAGGTCGACGACGCCGGTGGCGGGGAGCAGTGCCGTGTCGTGCACGGCGTGATCGGCGAGCCAAGGGTGGGTCGACAAGGATATCTGCCCGGTGAAGACCGTCGCGCGCTGATCGGGCAGGTCGAGCATGGCGCCGAGCAGAGGGTGACCGGCTGCCGTCTGGCCGAGCGCGGTGGCGGACGCGTCGGCCGACAGGGGCGGCGTCAACCAGTACGAGTCCCGCTGGAAGGCGTAGGTCGGCAGCTTCGTGCCCCGGCCCCGCGCGGGAGTGATGGGCCAGTCGAGAGTGTGATGGTGGGTGTGGAGCTGCGCTCGTGCGGTGAGGAGTGCCTGGTGGTCGCCCTGGTTGCGGTGCAGCGTGCCCGTGACGAGCGGCGTGATGCCGTCCGGCGAGTCGACGGCATGCCGGTCGGCGGTGTCCTGGACGGCCGGCGTCAGTACCGGGTGGGGGCTGATCTCGAGGAAAGTGTGGTGACCGGTGTCGAGAAGCTCGTGGAGGGTCTCCTGGAGCCGGACGGTCTGGCGGAGATTCCGCCACCAGTAGGCGGGCGTGAGCTCGCGGGTGTCGAGCGGGCCGGCGGTGACGGTGGAGTGGAAGGGAATCTCACCGGGGAGGGGCGTGACGGCGGCCAGGGCCTGGTGGAGTTCGTCGTGGAGCGCGTCGACGTGATGGGAATGAGAGGCGTAACTGACGTTGATCTTGCGTGCTTCGACGTCCCGCTTCGCGCAGTGGTCGAGGAACTCCTCCAGGGCGGAGGCGTCACCGGCGATGACGGTGTGGGCGGGGCCGTTGACGGCCGCGACTGTGAGCTGCTCGCGCCAGGGATCGAGGAGTCCTTGGACCTTCTCGGCGGCAAGGGGCAGTGATGCCATGCCGCCCTGTCCCTCCAGGGTGGTGAGCGCCTGGCTGCGCAGGGCGACGATTCTGGCCGCGTCCGCCAGGGACAGGGCCCCGGCGATGTGGGCGGCGGCGATCTCCCCCTGGGAGTGACCGATGACCGCGTGGGGGCGGACGCCCGAGTCCTGCCAGTGGCGGGCCAGGGCGACCATGACAGCGAAGAGCACGGGCTGGACGACGTCGACGCGGTCGAGACCGGGCGCGTCGGGATGCTCTTCGAGCACCTGGAGGAGAGACCAGTCGAGGTAGGGAGAGAGAGCATCCTCGCACTCCTCGATGCCGCGCCTGAAGCCGTCGGAGGTGGCGAGCAACTCCCGGGTCATACCCGGATACTGCGAACCCTGCCCGGGAAAGACGAACACCACTTTGCCCGTGCCGGCCTCTCCAGGACCGCTCGTGGCCTTCCCGGTGGTCAGCAGCGCGTGTGGAGAACCCTCGGCGAGGGCGGTGAGCGCTGCCAGCGCCTGGTCTCGGTCGGTAGCGGTGATGACGGCGCGGTGTTCGAAGACGGCGCGGGTGGCGAGTGTGGTGGCTGTTTGTGGGAGGCCGAGGTCGGGGTGGTCGGTGAGGTGGCGGCGGAGTCGGTCGGCCTGGGCTGTGAGCGCGGTGGGGGTTTTGGCGGAGAGGGGCAGGGCGACGAGGGATGTGTCGTCCTGCGGGGGTGTGGTGGGTTCGTCGGTGTGTGGCGGGGTGGGTTTGTTGTCGGGTGGGGGTGTGGGGGTGGGGGCTTGTTGGAGGATGAGGTGGGCGTTGGTTCCGCTGACGCCGAAGGCTGAGACTGCGGCGTTGCGGGGGCGGTTGTGTGTGGGCCAGGGGGTGGGTTGGGTGAGGAGGGTGATGTGGCCGGTGGTCCAGTTGATGTGGGGTGAGGGGTTGTGTGCGTGGAGGGTGGGGGGGAGGTGGTCGTGGTTGAGGGCTTGGACCATTTTGATGATGCCGGCGATGCCTGCGGCGGCTTGGGTGTGGCCGATGTTGGTTTTGAGTGAGCCGAGGTAGAGGGGGTGTTGGGGGGTGTGGTGTTGTCCGTAGGTGTTGAGGAGTGCGTGGGCTTCGATGGGGTCGCCGAGGGTGGTGCCGGTGCCGTGGGCTTCGACGGCGTCGATCTGGTCGGGGGTGAGGTGGGCGTTGGTGAGGGCTTGGTGGATGACGCGTTCCTGGGCGGGGCCGTTGGGTGCGGTCAGTCGGCTACTGGCACCGTCCTGGTTCACCGCGGACCCGGGGATGACGGCGAGGATGGTCCGTCCCTGCGCCTGGGCGTCGCTGAGACGCTGCAGCACGATCAACCCCACGCCTTCGGCCCAGCCGGTGCCGTCGGCTTCGGCGGCGAAGGCTTTGCAGCGGCCGTCGGGGGCGAGGCCGCCCTGGCGGCTGAATTCCAGGAAGACGGCGGGCGTGGGAAGCACGGCTGCTCCGCCGGCCAGTGCCATCTCGCATTCGCCGTTGCGGATGGCCTGGCAGGCGAGATGCACGGCGACCAGTGACGACGAACACGCGGTGTCCACGGTCATGGTCGGCCCCTGGAGCCCGAGGGTGTACGCGATCCGCCCCGACGCCACACTCCCCGAACTCCCGGACATCAGATACCCCTGGTACTCCTCAGGAGCATGCGTCACCCGAGGGCCGTAATCGTGCGCTGAAACCCCCGTGTACACCCCGGTATTACTGTCCGCCATGGAATACGGATCGACACCGGAATCCTCCAGAGCCTCCCATGCCACCTCAAGCAGCAGACGTTGCTGCGGGTCCATCGCCTGCGCCTCGCGGTGGGAGATGTTGAAGAATTCGGCGTCGAACTGATCGGCGTCGTGCAGGAAGCCACCGGAACGCGTGTAAGAAGTGCCGGGGTGCTCCGGATCGGGGTGGTAGAGGGCGGACAGGTCCCAGCCACGATTGGTCGGGAAGTCGGAGATGGCGTCCCGGCCTTGTGCGACCAGGTTCCACAGCTCCTGCGGTGAACTCACCCCACCGGGCAAGCGGCACGCCATGCCCACGATCGCAATGGGCTCATGGGCACTGTCCGTCACGTCCTGCAGGCGCTGACGCGTCTGATACAGATCCGCAGTAACCCGTTTGAGGTACTCAACGAGCTTCTTTTCATCAGTCATGGGAACCCGCCTCACCGGAGTCATGAAGGGTGTCACTGAATTCTCGGTCGATGAACTGGAA
This sequence comes from Streptomyces pactum, assembly GCF_002005225.1. Taxonomy (NCBI): domain Bacteria; kingdom Bacillati; phylum Actinomycetota; class Actinomycetes; order Kitasatosporales; family Streptomycetaceae; genus Streptomyces; species Streptomyces pactum. Next base: position 1,116,364 of record NZ_CP019724.1, on the reverse strand, counting down.
GACCTCTTCGGCGGACGCCGAAACGAGTGTGTCCGCCAGTCGCCCGCTGCTGTCATCGCGCCCGTCGTCGAACTGCTTCAACATCGCCTGAAGCTGTTCCTTCACCTCGGCGCGCAACCGGCCGTTCCCTGCGGAAACCGAGAAGAGAGAAGAATCCAGGCGGCGCAACTCACCCAGGACGTCCGTCCGCTCCCCGTCGCCACTGTCGGCGAGCCGGCCGTCGAGATGGCGCGCCAGAGCAGAGGGCGTGGGGTGATCGAAGATGAGTGTCGCCGGCAGTTGTAGCCCGCTCAGCCGGCTCAGGACGTTGCGCAACTCGATCGTGGACAGCGAGTCGAGGCCCAGGTCGAGGAAACCCGACCGCGCGGGAACATCGGACAGGTCCGAGTACGCGAGGATCGACGCCGTGGTGCGTCGGACGAGGTCGAGCAGCCGCTCCTGCCGCTCGGCCGCGTTGAGACCGGCGAGCTGGTCCCTGAGTGAGTTCGCGGCGGGGGCCGACTCCGCCGGTGCCCCTGCACCCTGGGTGCGTCGTACGGTACGGGGAGCCAACTCGGTGAGGATCGGGGGGAGGCTCCCGACGTCGGCCCGGGCGCGCAGCGCGGCTGTGTCGAGCGCGGTGCCGATGAGCAGTGGATGGTCCGGCCCGGTCAGCGCGGCATCCAGCATGGCCAGCCCTTGCTCGGCCGTCATCGCCGGGAATCCCGTACGTGCGATGCGCGCCGCGTCGGTCTCGCTCAACAGCCCGGCCATGCCGTCGGTGTCGGCCCACGGCCCCCAGGCGAGGCTGGTGGCGGGGAGTCCTTGGTGGTGTCGGTGGTGGGCGAGGGCGTCGAGGTAGGCGTTGGCGGCGGCGTAGTTGGCCTGCCCCGGGGAGCCGACGGTGGCCGCGAGGGAGGAGTAGAGGACGAAGGCGTCGAGGTCGAGGTCGCGGGTGGCCTGGTGGAGGTTCCAGGCCGCGTCGGCCTTGGGGCGCAGGACGGCTTCCAGCTCACGCGCCGACAGCGACGTGCAGGTGGAGTCCTCGACGACACCGGCGATGTGTACGACGGCGCTCAGCGGATGCCGTTCGGGGAGGTCGTGCAGCAGTGCGTCGACGGCTCCGCGATCGGCGACGTCGCACGCCGAGACGGTCACCTCGGCACCCAGTTCCTCCAGTTCCCGGCGGAGTCGTGAGGCATGAGGGGCATCGGGCCCGCTGCGGCTGACGAGGAGGAGGCGGCGCACGCCGTGCCGGGTGACGAGATGCCGGGCGGTGTGGGTCCCGAGCGCCCCGGTGCCGCCGGTGATCAGGACGGTGCCTTCCGGGTTCCAGGTCGGATCCGTGCCGGTGAGTTGTGGGGTGGGGAGGCGGGTGAGTCGGGGTGTGTGGATGTGGCCTTGGCGGATGGCGAGTTGGGGTTCGTGGTGGGTGTGGCTGTGGTGGAGGGCGTGGGGGAGTGTGGTGGGTGTGTCGGGGTGGGTGTCGAGGTCGATGAGGGTGATGCGGTGGGGGTGTTCGGTTTGGGCGGTGCGGATGAGTCCCCAGAGTGTGGCGTGGGTGGGGTTGGGGTTGTCGTGGGGGGTGATGGGGACTGCGTGGTGTGTGGTGAGGGTGAGGTGGGTGTGGGCGTTGCGTTCGTCGGTGAGCCAGTGTTGGAGGAGGTTGAGGGTGTCGGTGAGGGTCTGGTGGTTGGTGGGGTGTTGGTCTTGGTTTTGGGGTGTGTCGGGGTTGGTGAGGTGGATGAGGAGGTGGGGTGGTGTGGGGGTTGGCTGGTTGAGGGCTTGGGTGAGGGTGAGTTGGGTGAAGTCGGGGGTGGCGGTGGTGTCGGGGGTTTCGGTGGGGTGTGGCCGGTGTATCCAGCGCACGTGATGCAGTGGCGCGGGCACGGAAGGCCCCTGGGGACGCAATGTCAGGGTGTCAATGGTCGCGACCGGCGCTCCGGTTGAGTCCGCCGCGGTGAGCGTGAGGGCATGGGCTCCGGTACGGCTGAGCCGGACTCGGAGGGCCGTGGCACCGGTGGTGTGCAGGGCGAGGCCCTCGAAGCTGTACGGCAACGAAGTCTGCTTCGTGGCCGTCTCGTCGGAATGCAGGACGAGGGGGTGGAGCGCGGCGTCGAGCAGCGCGGGGTGGACTCCGTAGCCGTCAGTACTCACGCCGGTGCCGGTGCCGGTGCCGGGGTCCGTGACCGACGGCAGGGCGACCTCGGCGTACACGTCGTCGCCGTCCCGCCACGCGGCCGTGAGCCCTCGAAAGAGGGGCCCGTAGTGGTAGCCGCTTCGGGAGAGTTCGTCATATGTGGTCGTCACATCAATGGGCGTGGCTCCGGCGGGCGGCCAGGCGGTCCAGGCGTCGGTTCCGTCGAGGGTGCCGACTGCGTCGGCCGCCTGGGCGGCGAGGGTGGCGGACGCGTGGTGGGTCCACTCGTCGTGTTCGGACGCACGGGAATGAACGGTCAGTGCGCAGGCGGCGTCCTCCTCGGACCGTACAGCGGTGAGGCGCAGGTCGCGCGCGGTGTCACCGGACAGAGCAAGCGGGCTGTGCAGGGTCAGCTCGCTGACGACGGGGCAGCCGAGATGGTCCCCCGCGTGCAGGGCGAGATCGACGACAGCGGTTGCCGGCAGCAGCACGGTTCCCTGGATCGTGTGGTCGGCCAGCCATGGGTGGGTGTCGAGTGAAATCTGACCGGTGAACACGGTGGTGCTCTGCTCGGGCAGGTCGAGGACAGCGCCGAGGAACGGGTGGTGGGCTGCTCCCTGACCGAGGGCGGTGGCAGTGGCAGAAGCGGTGGTTGTTGTGGGTGGGGTGAGCCAGTGGGTGTGGTGTTGGAAGGGGTAGGTGGGCAGTTTCGCCGTGCTGCTGCTGCGGTTGGGGCTGGTGTGGGTGGTGGTGGGCCAGGTGGTGGTGTGGCCGGTGGTGTGGAGGTGGGCGAGGGTGGTGTGGAGGTGGTGTTGGTCGTTGTGGTTGCGGTGGAGGGTGGTGTGGGTGGGGGTGTGGGGTGGTGTGTGGGGGGTGAGGGTGGGGTGGGGGGTGATTTCGAGGTAGGTGGTGTGGGGTGGGGTGTGGGTGAGGGCTTGGTGGAGTTGGACGGGTTGGCGGATGTGTTGGGTCCAGTGGGTGGGGTGGGTGAGTTCGGTGGTGGTGGGTTGTCCGGTGAGGGTGGAGATGATGGGGATGGTGGGTGGGTGGTAGGTGAGTTGTTGTGCGGTGTGGTGGAAGGTTTCGAGGGTGGGGTTCATGTGGGGGGAGTGGAAGGCGTGGGTGGTGTGGAGGGGGGTGGTTTTGATGCCGTGGGTGGTGAGGTCGTGTTGGAGGGTGGTGAGGTTGGTGTGGGTGTCGGCGAGGATGTGGTTGGTGGGGCTGTTGTAGGCGGCGATGGTGGTGGTGGGGTGGTTGGTGAGGTGGGGGGTGAGGTTGGTGAGTGTGGTGTGGGCGGCGAGCATGCCGGTGGTGTGGTTGGGGAGTTGGTGCATGAGGCGGGCGCGGGTGGTGATGAGGGTGGCGGCGTCGGTGAGGGTGAGGATGCCGGCGGCGTGGGCGGCGGTGATTTCGCCGATGGAGTGTCCGATGAGGTAGTCGGGGGTGAGTCCGAGGTCGCGGAGTTGGTGGTAGAGGGCGGTGGTGAGGGCGAAGAGGGCGGGTTGGGTGTAGTCGGTGCGGGTGAGGAGTTGGGCTTGGGGGGTGTCGGGTTGGGCGAGGATGATGTCGCGTAGGGGGTGTTCGAGGTGTTCGTCGAGGGCGCGGCAGGTGTCGTCGAGGGCGTCGGTGAAGACGGGGAGGCGGTTGTAGAGGCCGCGTCCCATGCCGGGGTACTGGCAGCCCTGTCCGGGGAAGAGGAAGGCGAGTTTCCTGGCTGGTGTGGGGGTCTGGCCGGTGGTGAGCAGCGTGTGTGGAGAGTTCTCGGCGAGGGCGGTGAGCGCTGCCAGCGCCTGGTCTCGGTCGGTAGCGGTGATGACGGCGCGGTGTTCGAAGACGGCGCGGGTGGCGAGTGTGGTGGCTGTTTGTGGGAGGCCGAGGTCGGGGTGGTCGGTGAGGTGGTCGCGTAGTTGGGTGGCTTGGGCGCGCAGCGCTGGTGCGGACTTGGCGGAGAGGGGCAGGGCGACGAGGGATGTGTCGTCCTGCGGGGGTGTGGTGGGTTCGTCGGTGTGTGGGGGTGTGGTGGGTTCGTCGGTGTGTGGCGGGGTGGGTTTGTCGGTGTGTGTGGGGGTGGGGGCTTGTTGGAGGATGAGGTGGGCGTTGGTTCCGCTGACGCCGAAGGCTGAGACTGCGGCGTTGCGGGGGCGGTTGTGTGTGGGCCAGGGGGTGGGTTGGGTGAGGAGGGTGATGTGGCCGGTGGTCCAGTTGATGTGGGGTGAGGGGTTGTGTGCGTGGAGGGTGGGGGGGAGGTGGTCGTGGTTGAGGGCTTGGACCATTTTGATGATGCCGGCGATGCCTGCGGCGGCTTGGGTGTGGCCGATGTTGGTTTTGAGTGAGCCGAGGTAGAGGGGGTGTTGGGGGGTGTGGTGTTGTCCGTAGGTGTTGAGGAGTGCGTGGGCTTCGATGGGGTCGCCGAGGGTGGTGCCGGTGCCGTGGGCTTCGACGGCGTCGATTTGGTCGGGGGTGAGGTGGGCGTTGGTGAGGGCTTGGTGGATGACGCGTTCTTGGGCGGGGCCGTTGGGTGCGGTGAGTCCGTTGCTGGCGCCGTCCTGGTTGACGGCGGATCCGGGGATGAGGGCGAGGATGGTGCGGCCTTGTGCTTGGGCGTCGCTGAGGCGTTGGAGGATGATGATGCCGGCGCCTTCGGACCAGCCGGTGCCGTCGGCTTCGGCGGCGAAGGCTTTGCAGCGGCCGTCGGGGGCGAGGCCGCCTTGGCGGCTGAATTCGAGGAAGGTTTCGGGGGTGGCCATGATGGTGGCGCCGCCGGCGAGGGCGAGGGTGCATTCGTTGTTGCGGAGGGCTTGGCAGGCGAGGTGGACGGCGACGAGGGAGGAGGAGCAGGCGGTGTCGATGGTGAGGGCGGGTCCGTGGAGGCCGAGGGTGTAGGCGATGCGGCCGGAGGCGACGGCGGGGGCGGTGCCGGTCAGGAGGTAGCCCTCGAGTTCGGTGTCGCCGTGGGTGCCGTAGTGGTTGGGGGAGAGGCCGGTGAAGACGCCGGTGGGGGTGCCGGCCAGGGTGTGGGGGTCGAGTCGGGCGTCTTCGAGTGCTTCCCAGGCGGTTTCCAGGAGGAGTCGTTGCTGGGGGTCCATGGCTTTGGCTTCGCGGGGGGAGATGTTGAAGAACGCGGCGTCGAAGGCGCCGGCGTCGTGGAGGAATCCGCCGTAACGGGTGGCTGAGGTACCGGGTTTCCTCTCGGTGTCGCCGGTGTGACCGGTGTTGCCGGTGGTGTCGAACAGTTTGTCGAGGTTCCAGCCGCGGTTGGTGGGGAAGGCGGTGATGGCTTCGTGGCCTTGGGTGATGAGGTGCCAGAGTGCGTCGGGTGAGGTGATGTTTCCGGGGAAGCGGCAGCCCATGCCGACGATGGCGATGGGGTCGTCGGTGGTGGTTGTGGTGGTGGGTTTGTCGTGGGTGGCTTTTTGGTTGGTGTGGGGGGTGAGTTGTTGGTTGAGGTGGGTGGTGAGGGCGTGGGGTGTGGGGTGGTCGAAGGCGAGGGTGGTGGGGAGGTGGAGTCCGGTGGTGTGGGTGAGGTGGTTGCGGAGCTGGACGGTGGTGAGGGAGTCGAAGCCGAGTTGTTTGAAGGGTTGGTGGGGGTCGATGTGGTGGGGGTCGGGGTGGGCGAGGACGGTGGCGATGGTGGTGCGGACGAGGTTGAGGAGGTGTTCGAGGCGTTCTTGTTCGTTGAGCCCCGTCAAGCGGGTCTTCAGGGAGGAGCCGTCTCCCGCGGCTTTCTCACCGGCCGACCGGGTACGTACCGCCGGTGTGGGGGTGAGGTGGTGGAGGAGTGGGGGGAGGGTGTTGTTGTGGGCTTGGGTGGTGAGGGTGGTGGTGTTGAGGTGGGTGGCGGTGGTGGTGGGGTGGTGGGTGGTGAGTGCGGTGTCGAGGAGGTGGAGTGCGTTGGTGGTGGTGAGGGGTGGGAATCCGGTGCGGGTGGTGTGTTTGCGGGTGGTGGTGTTGAGGTGGCGGATCATGCCGTTGGTGTCGGTCCAGGGGCCCCAGGCGAGGCTGGTGGCGGGGAGTCCTTGGTGGTGTCGGTGGTGGGCAAGGGCGTCGAGGTAGGCGTTGGCGGCGGCGTAGTTGGCCTGTCCGGGTGAGGCGAGGGTGGCGGCGAGGGAGGAGTAGAGGATGAAGGCGTCGAGGTTGAGGTGGCGGGTGGCGTGGTGGAGGTTCCAGGCGGCGTCGACTTTGGGGCGTAGGACGGTGTGGAGTTGTTGGGGGGTGAGTTCGAGGAGGGGGGCCATGTCGATGAGGCCTGCGGTGTGGATGACGGCTGTGAGTGGGTGTGTGTCGGGGAGGGTGGTGAGGAGGTGGGTGAGGGCGTGGGGGTCGGCGATGTCGCAGGCGGCGAGTGTGACGTCGGCTCCGAGGGTTTGTAGTTCTGTGGTGAGTTGATGGGCTCCTGGGGCGTTGGGGCCGGTGCGGCTGGCGAGGAGGAGGTGGCGTACGCCGTGCTGGGTGATGAGGTGGCGTGCGGTGTGTGCGGCGAGTGTTCCGGTGCCGCCGGTGATGAGGACGGTGCCTTGTGGGTTCCAGGTGGGGGGTGGTGTGGTGGGGGTGTGGGTGTGGCGGAGGGCGGGTGTGTGGATGTGGCCTTGGCGGATGGCGAGTTGGGGTTGGTGGTGGGTGTGGGCGTGGTGGAGGGCGTGGGGGAGTGTGGTGGGTGTGTCGGGGTGGGTGTCGAGGTCGATGAGGGTGATGCGGTGGGGGTGTTCGGTCTGGGCGGTGCGGATGAGGGCGGTGGTGGCGGCGTGGGTGAGGTGGGGGTCTTCGTCGGGGGTGACGGTGACGGCTTGGTGGGTGAGGAGGACGAGGTGGGTGTGGGTGGTGCGTTCGTCGGCGAGCCAGGTCTGTAGGAGGTGGAGGGTGGCGGTGAGGGTGTTGTGGGTGTCGGTGGTGGGGTCGGTGGGTGTGGTGGTGGGTGTGGGGAGTGGGCAGATGAGGGTGTCGGGGGCGGTGGTTGCGTTGTCCAGGGCGTGGGTGAGGTCGGTGAGGGTGCGGTAGTGGTTGGCGGTGGGGACCAGTCCGCTGAGGACACGGTGGCCGGCATCGGGTGCATCGGGTGCATCGGACACGCCCAGTCCGTCAGGCCCAGCCTGCCCGTCATCCTGCCCGTCCGGTTCATCCGCCCTGTCTGCCTTGTCCGGCCTGTGCGGCTCGTCTGGCGCAACCGGTGTGTCAGGTGTGTCGAAGGGGTTGGTCAGGAGTGCGGTGTGGGCGGGCAGTGCCGCGGTGGTGTGGGGGGTGGGGTGCTCGTCCCAGGTGAGGTGAAGCAGTGCCGGACCGTTCTCACGTGCAGCAGCGGTCCGGGGCGGGCTCAGCCAGTAGGTGTCGCGCTGGAAGGGGTAGGTGGGCAGTTTCGCCGTGCTGCTGGTGGTGGTGGTGTGGGTGTGGGTGGTGGTGGGCCAGGTGGTGGTGTGGCCGGTGGTGTGGAGGTGGGCGAGGGTGGTGTGGAGGTGGTGTTGGTCGTTGTGGTTGCGGTGGAGGGTGGTGTGGGTGGGGGTGTGGGGTGGTGTGTGGGGGGTGAGGGTGGGGTGGGGGGTGATTTCGAGGTAGGTGGTGTGGGGTGGGGTGTGGGTGAGGGCTTGGTGGAGTTGGACGGGTTGGCGGATGTGTTGGGTCCAGTGGGTGGGGTGGGTGAGTTCGGTGGTGGTGGGTTGTCCGGTGAGGGTGGAGATGATGGGGATGGTGGGTGGGTGGTAGGTGAGTTGTTGTGCGGTGTGGTGGAAGGTTTCGAGGGTGGGGTTCATGTGGGGGGAGTGGAAGGCGTGGGTGGTGTGGAGGGGGGTGGTTTTGATGCCGTGGGTGGTGAGGTCGTGTTGGAGGGTGGTGAGGTTGGTGTGGGTGTCGGCGAGGATGTGGTTGGTGGGGCTGTTGTAGGCGGCGATGGTGGTGGTGGGGTGGTTGGTGAGGTGGGGGGTGAGGTTGGTGAGTGTGGTGTGGGCGGCGAGCATGCCGGTGGTGTGGTTGGGGAGTTGGTGCATGAGGCGGGCGCGGGTGGTGATGAGGGTGGCGGCGTCGGTGAGGGTGAGGATGCCGGCGGCGTGGGCGGCGGTGATTTCGCCGATGGAGTGTCCGATGAGGTAGTCGGGGGTGAGTCCGAGGTCGCGGAGTTGGTGGTAGAGGGCGGTGGTGAGGGCGAAGAGGGCGGGTTGGGTGTAGTCGGTGCGGGTGAGGAGTTGGGCTTGGGGGGTGTCGGGTTGGGCGAGGATGATGTCGCGTAGGGGGTGTTCGAGGTGTTCGTCGAGGGCGCGGCAGGTGTCGTCGAGGGCGTCGGTGAAGACGGGGAGGCGGTTGTAGAGGCCGCGTCCCATGCCGGGGTACTGGCAGCCCTGTCCGGGGAAGAGGAAGGCGAGTTTCCTGGCTGGTGTGGGGGTCTGGCCGGTGGTGAGGGCGACGTGGGGGGTTGAGTCGGCCAGTGCGTGCAGGGCGTCGAGGGCCTGGGCCCGGTCGTGGGTGGTGATGACGGCGCGGTGTTCGAAGACGGCGCGGGTGGCGAGTGTGGTTGCTGTTTGTGGGAGGCCGAGGTCGGGGTGGTCGGTGAGGTGGTCGCCTAGTTGGGTGGCTTGGGCGCGCAGCGCTGGTGCGGACTTGGCGGAGAGGGGCAGGACGACGAGGGTTTTGTCGTCCTGCGGGGGTGTGGTGGGTTCGTCGGTGTGTGGGGGTGTGGGGGCTTGTTGGAGGATGAGGTGGGCGTTGGTTCCGCTGACGCCGAAGGCTGAGACTGCGGCGTTGCGGGGGCGGTTGTGTGTGGGCCAGGGGGTGGGTTGGGTGAGGAGGGTGATGTGGCCGGTGGTCCAGTTGATGTGGGGTGAGGGGTTGTGTGCGTGGAGGGTGGGGGGGAGGTGGTCGTGGTTGAGGGCTTGGACCATTTTGATGATGCCGGCGATGCCTGCGGCGGCTTGGGTGTGGCCGATGTTGGTTTTGAGTGAGCCGAGGTAGAGGGGGTGTTGGGGGGTGTGGTGTTGTCCGTAGGTGTTGAGGAGTGCGTGGGCTTCGATGGGGTCGCCGAGGGTGGTGCCGGTGCCGTGGGCTTCGACGGCGTCGATTTGGTCGGGGGTGAGGTGGGCGTTGGTGAGGGCTTGGTGGATGACGCGTTCTTGGGCGGGGCCGTTGGGTGCGGTGAGTCCGTTGCTGGCGCCGTCCTGGTTGACGGCGGATCCGGGGATGAGGGCGAGGATGGTGCGGCCTTGTGCTTGGGCGTCGCTGAGGCGTTGGAGGACGATGATGCCGGCGCCTTCGGACCAGCCGGTGCCGTCGGCTTCGGCGGCGAAGGCTTTGCAGCGGCCGTCGGGGGCGAGGCCGCCTTGGCGGCTGAATTCGAGGAAGGTTTCGGGGGTGGCCATGATGGTGGCGCCGCCGGCGAGGGCGAGGGTGCATTCGTTGTTGCGGAGGGCTTGGCAGGCGAGGTGGACGGCGACGAGGGAGGAGGAGCAGGCGGTGTCGATGGTGAGGGCGGGTCCGTGGAGGCCGAGGGTGTAGGCGATGCGGCCGGAGGCGACGGCGGGGGCGGTGCCGGTCAGGAGGTAGCCCTCGAGTTCGGTGTCGCCGTGGGTGCCGTAGTGGTTGGGGGAGAGGCCGGTGAAGACGCCGGTGGGGGTGCCGGCCAGGGTGTGGGGGTCGAGTCGGGCGTCTTCGAGTGCTTCCCAGGCGGTTTCCAGGAGGAGTCGTTGCTGGGGGTCCATGGCTTTGGCTTCGCGGGGGGAGATGTTGAAGAACGCGGCGTCGAAGGCGCCGGCGTCGTGGAGGAACCCGCCGTAACGGGTGGCTGAGGTACCGGGTCGGCTGCCCCCACTCGGATTACCGTCGTCGGTCCGCCCGTCATCGCCGTCACTGGCGCCTTCGTCGGCGCTCTCATCCTCCCGGCTCCGGGCGCCTGCATCGACGTGCGTGCTGTCCTGGTCGAACAGCGCGTCCAGGTCCCAGCCACGGTTCGTCGGGAAGTCGCTGATCGCGTCCCGGCCCTGAACGACGACCTCCCAGAGCGTCGCAGGGGAGGTGATGCCTCCGGGATAGCGACAGCCCATGCCGACGATCGCGATCGGTTCACGAGCGGTCTCTTCCACCTCCTGCAAACGCCGGCGAGCCTGGCGCAGATCCGTGGTCGCCCGCTTGAGATAGGTCCGGAGCGTGTCTTCGCCTGCCACTTTGATCCTGCCCTTGCGGAAGTCGGGGTCTCTACGAATGGCGCCGAAGCACCTATGGACCGTGGGGTGCCGTGTGGCGTGGGGGTGTTCGCGGCTTACGGGGTGTCCAGCTCGTTGTCCAACACGCTGAAGAGTTCCTCGTCCGTCGCGGAGTCGAGGTCATCGAACGGGCCGGTGCCGGCAGGTCCGTGGCCGCGGCTGTTTTCCCAGTTCCAAAGAAGGTCTTTAAGACGTGCCGTCACTTCCGCGTGCCGCGCCGCACCCACCGAGGCGGAAGAGAAGGCCGCTTCCAGTTTCCGGATCTCCGACATGAGCTTCTCGTGCGTGGCTTCTTTGTTGGTCTCGGAGTTGAGTTGTTGGTTGAGGTGGGTGGTGACGGCGTGGGGTGTGGGGTGGTCGAAGGCGAGGGTGGTGGGGAGGTGGAGTCCGGTGGTGTGGGTGAGGTGGTTGCGGAGCTGGACGGTGGTGAGGGAGTCGAAGCCGAGTTGTTTGAAGGGTTGGTGGGGGTCGATGTGGTGGGGGTCGGGGTGGGCGAGGACGGTGGCGATGGTGGTGCGGACGAGGTTGAGGAGGTGTTCGTGGCGTTGTTGTGGGTCGAGGTGGGCGAGTTGGTCTTGTAGGGGGGTGTTGTTGTCTGGGGCGGTGGTTTGGAGTGTGGGTGGTGGTGTGGGGGTGAGGTGGTGGAGGAGTGGGGGGAGTGTGTTGTTGTGGGCTTGGGTGGTGAGGGTGGTGGTGTTGAGGTGGGTGGCGGTGGTGGTGGGGTGGTGGGTGGTGAGTGCGGTGTCGAGGAGGTGGAGTGCGTTGGTGGTGGTGAGGGGTGGGAATCCGGTGCGGGTGGTGTGTTTGCGGGTTGTGGTGTTGAGGTGGCGGATCATGCCGTTGGTGTCGGTCCAGGGGCCCCAGGCGAGGCTGGTGGCGGGGAGTCCTTGGTGGTGTCGGTGGTGGGCGAGGGCGTCGAGGTAGGCGTTGGCGGCGGCGTAGTTGGCCTGTCCGGGTGAGGCGAGGGTGGCGGCGAGGGAGGAGTAGAGGATGAAGGCGTCGAGGTTGAGGTGGCGGGTGGCGTGGTGGAGGTTCCAGGCGGCGTCGACTTTGGGGCGTAGGACGGTGTGGAGTTGTTGGGGGGTGAGTTCGAGGAGGGGGGCCATGTCGATGAGGCCTGCGGTGTGGATGACGGCTGTGAGTGGGTGTGTGTCGGGGAGGGTGGTGAGGAGGTGGGTGAGGGCGTGGGGGTCGGCGATGTCGCAGGCGGCGAGTGTGACGTCGGCTCCGAGGGTTTGTAGTTCTGTGGTGAGTTGATGGGCTCCTGGGGCGTTGGGGCCGGTGCGGCTGGCGAGGAGGAGGTGGCGTACGCCGTGCTGGGTGATGAGGTGGCGTGCGGTGTGTGCGGCGAGTGTTCCGGTGCCGCCGGTGATGAGGACGGTGCCTTGTGGGTTCCAGGTGGGGGGTGGTGTGGTGGTGGGGGTGTGGGTGTGGCGGAGGGCGGGTGTGTGGATGTGGCCTTGGCGGATGGCGAGTTGGGGTTGGTGGTGGGTGTGGGCGTGGTGGAGGGCGTGGGGGAGTGTGGTGGGTGTGTCGGGGTGGGTGTCGAGGTCGATGAGGGTGATGCGGTGGGGGTGTTCGGTCTGGGCGGTGCGGATGAGGGCGGTGGTGGCGGCGTGGGTGAGGTGGGGGTCTTCGTCGGGGGTGACGGTGACGGCTTGGTGGGTGAGGAGGACGAGGTGGGTGTGGGTGGTGCGTTCGTCGGCGAGCCAGGTCTGTAGGAGGTGGAGGGCGGCGGTGAGGGTGTTGTGGGTGTCGGTGGTGGGGTCGGTGGGTGTGGTGGTGGGTGTGGGGAGTGGGCAGATGAGGGTGTCGGGGGTGGTGGTTGCGTTGTCCAGGGCGTGGGTGAGGTCGGTGAGGGTGCGGTAGTGGTCGGCGGTGGGGACCAGTCCGCTGAGGACACGGTGGCCGGCATCGGGTGCATCGGGTGAATCGGACACGCCCAGCCCGTCAGGCCCAGCCTGCCCGTCATCCTGCCCGTCCGGTTCATCCGCCCTGTCCGCCTTGTCCGGCCTGTGCGGCTCGTCTGGCGCAACCGGTGTGTCAGGTGTGTCGAAGGGGTTGGTCAGGAGTGCGGTGTGGGCGGGCAGTGCCGCGGTGGTGTGGGGGGTGGGGTGCTCGTCCCAGGTGAGGTGAAGCAGTGCCGGACCGTTCTCACGTGCAGCAGCGGTCCGGGGCGGGCTCAGCCAGTAGGAGTCGCGCTGGAAGGGATACGTGGGCAACTTCGCCGTGCTGTTGCTGTTGCTGTTGGTGACGTTGCCGGTGGTGGGCCAGTCAATGGCGTGGCCGCTGGTATGGAGAGCGGCGGCGGAGAGCAGAAGCTGACGCAGGTCGCCTTCGTCGCGGCGCAGAGTGCCCTGTACGTGCACCCTGCCTTCCGTGACGGTGTCGGTGGTCTCCTGGATGCCGATGGTCAGGACGGGATGGGGGCTGCACTCGATGAAGTGGGTGTGCCCGTCGTCGAGCAGAGCCTGAGTGGTGGCGGCGAACTCCACGGGCCGGCGCAGGTTGGTGTACCAGTACCGCCCGTCGAGCTGGGCGGTGGCGGTGATCTGCGTGCCGGTTACCGCAGAGTAGTAGGCGATCGCGCCGGTCTCCCGCTCCTGCGGCTGAACTCCGGACAGCAGATCGGCCAGTTCTCCCTCCAGGACCTCCATGTGTGCGGTGTGGGAGGCGTAGTCGACCGGGATGGGACGGGCCCGGACACCGGAGGACTCACAGTGGGCGAGGACTTCCCGCAGGGCGTCGGTGTCGCCCGCGACGACGGTCGCGGTGGGGCCGTTGTGCGCGGCCACCGACAGCCGGCCCTCGTACGAAGCGATCAGCTCACCGGCCGTCTGGCGGTCCACGGCGAGGGAGAGCATCCCGCCGTGCCCGGCGGCCAGGGCACGGATCGCCCGTGACCGCAGCGCCACGATCTTCGCCCCATCCTCGAGGCTGAGGATCCCGGCCACGCATGCGGCAGCGATCTCACCCTGGGAATGACCGACCACCGCGTCAGGCACCACCCCCAGCTCGGCCCAGGCGGCGGCCAGACTCACCATCACGGCCCACAACGCAGGTTGCACCACATCCACCGCGTCCAGGCCTTGCGCCCCTTCCACCTCCGCCAGAACATCCCGCACATCCCAGCCCGTGTACGGCGACAACGCCCGAGCACACTCCGCCAACCGTGCCCCGAACGCCGCCGATTCCGTCTGGAGTCGCACACCCATGCCCGCCCACTGCGAACCCTGCCCGGGAAACACGAAAACCGTCTTCCGCTCACCGGCGCCGGCTGGCGGCCCGAGTACCGCGGCGGGGTGTGCACGGTCTTCCGCCAGGGCGTCGAGGGCATCCAGGGCGGTCGTGCGCGAGGAAGTGACCACAGCGGCGCGATGGGTGAAGGCGGCACGGGTCGTGATGAGCGCGTGCCCGGCGTCCGGCAGGGACAGGCTCGGACGAGCCGACAAGTGGTCGCGTAGTTCGGTGGCTTGGGCGCGCAGCGCTGGTGCGGACTTGGCGGAGAGGGGCAGGACGACGAGGGATGTGTCGTCCTGTGGGGGTGTGGTGGGTTTGTCGGTGTGTGGCGGGGTGGGTTTGTTGTCGGGTGGGGGTGTGGGGGTGGGGGCTTGTTGGAGGATGAGGTGGGCGTTGGTTCCGCTGATGCCGAAGGAGGATATGGCGGCGTTGCGGGGGCGGTTGTGTGTGGGCCAGGGGGTGGGTTGGGTGAGGAGGGTGATGTGGCCGGTGGTCCAGTTGATGTGGGGTGAGGGGTTGTGTGCGTGGAGGGTGGGGGGGAGGTGGTCGTGGTTGAGGGCTTGGACCATTTTGATGATGCCGGCGATGCCTGCGGCGGCTTGGGTGTGGCCGATGTTGGTTTTGAGTGAGCCGAGGTAGAGGGGGTGTTGGGGGGTGTGGTGTTGTCCGTAGGTGTTGAGGAGTGCGTGGGCTTCGATGGGGTCGCCGAGGGTGGTGCCGGTGCCGTGGGCTTCGACGGCGTCGATTTGGTCGGGGGTGAGGTGGGCGTTGGTGAGGGCTTGGTGGATGACGCGTTCTTGGGCGGGGCCGTTGGGTGCGGTGAGTCCGTTGCTGGCGCCGTCCTGGTTGACGGCGGATCCGGGGATGAGGGCGAGGATGGTGCGGCCTTGTGCTTGGGCGTCGCTGAGGCGTTGGAGGACGATGATGCCGGCGCCTTCGGACCAGCCGGTGCCGTCGGCTTCGGCGGCGAAGGCTTTGCAGCGGCCGTCGGGGGCGAGGCCGCCTTGGCGGCTGAATTCGAGGAAGGTTTCGGGGGTGGCCATGATGGTGGCGCCGCCGGCGAGGGCGAGGGTGCATTCGTTGTTGCGGAGGGCTTGGCAGGCGAGGTGGACGGCGACGAGGGAGGAGGAGCAGGCGGTGTCGATGGTGAGGGCGGGTCCGTGGAGGCCGAGGGTGTAGGCGATGCGGCCGGAGGCGACGGCGGGGGCGGTGCCGGTCAGGAGGTAGCCCTCCAACTCGGCGTCGCCCTGGGCGCCGTAGCGGTTGGGGGAGAGGCCGGCGAAGACGCCGGCGCGAGCTTCCGCGAGGTCGGTCGGGGGGATGCCGGCGTCCTCGAGTGCCTCCCAGGCAACCTCCAGGAGGAGTCGCTGCTGGGGGTCCATGGCTTTGGCTTCGCGGGGGGAGATGTTGAAGAACGCGGCGTCGAACTGATCGGCGTCGTACAGGAACCCGCCGCGCCGTGTCACCGATGTCCCGGGCCGACTGCCACGGGTCTCACGGGGAACCCGAGGGCCCTCGCCCTCGTCGGTGCTCCGGTCTTCGGCTCCGTGGCCGTCCCCGTCCCCGTTCCTGTCCCCGCCCTCGTCCCCGTCCTGGCCTTCGGCACCGTCATCGGCGTACGTACCGTACGTATCGAACAGCCCGTCAAGGTCCCAACCACGGTTTGTGGGAAAGTCGCCGATCGCGTCCCGGCCCTCGGCGGCCAACTCCCAGAGTGATTCCGGGGAGACGGCACCACCCGGAAAGCGGCACCCCATTCCGACAATGGCGATCGGCTCGTGCGAGGACTCCTCGGTTTCTCGCAACCGCGCCCGTGCCTCATGGAGTTCGCCACTCACCCGCTTGAGGAAATAGCGAAGCTTTTCCGGGTCTTCTGCCCCCACGACTTTCTCCTCCGCGCTGGTGTTGATTCACGCATCACGGCAGACGGAGGCAGACGTAAGCTGTGGTTCCCCCCGTCGGCACAGCAAGACTGCTTCCGCCAGCGATGACATGTCACCGCCGAGATTGCTCACTGGGACGTGGGGGGGGGGGGGGGGGGGACAGCGGTCGGCCGGGGCTACGCGGCGCGGCCCGGCACGCGGCCGAGCGGGTCCAGGCCCTCGAGCGCCGAAAGGATCGGAGGGCGGCTCCAGGTGAACGGGCGCAACGTCAGATTCACATGGAGATCGGTGTTCTGGCCGAAGCGCAGCGGCCCCACCATGTCGACCAGGAGCTGCGGTTCGCCGGGCGGGACGACGGCGGCCGCGGCGTCGGAGCGGGCCACGGCGTGCAGGTACCACACGCCGGACGGCAGCTCGGGCAGGAAGTAGCGCCCGGGGGCGCTGACCTCGGCGGTGGTGACGGGGTGGCCCTGCAGGATGGGGCTGTTGAAGACGCCGAGCCGGACGGAGTCCAGGGGGTGATCCTCGGCGACGATCGTGCCGTGGACCGTGTTGGCCCCGGTCTGACGAGCGGGCGTGACCGGAGCGGCGGCGTGGGGTGTCGCAGTGGGCTGGAGGTCGTCAGCCGCCGTCGGCCCGGTTGAGTGCCGTTCGTAGGCCAGGCACCGGTACTTGGTGGGCGAGACGCCCACCGATTCACTGAATCGCCGGGAGAACGTGCCGGTGCTGCTGTACCCGACGCGGGCGGAGATGTCGGCGACGTTGAGGGACGTACTGCGCAGCAGGCGTTTGGCCTCGTGGAGACGGACGGCGCTGAGAAAGCGGCCCGGCGTCACGCCGGTCACCCTGCTGAACACGCGTAGAAAATAGAATTTGCTGACCATGGCCGAACGTGCCAGGTCGTCCAGTGTCAATGGCTCGTGGAAACGATGGTGCATGGTGGCTATCGACCGCTGGACCAAGTGTTCCATGGTTGTCTCCGGGATGGGCGAGGCGTATGGGTGGGGGCCTGCTACTCGGCGCGGGCGTGCGTGGGAGCGTCGGGGGACACGCCCCTCAGGGAACGAGCCGGCTGAGGAGAGCCAGGCGACGCGCACGGCGGCCAAGCGGCCTCGTAGGGAGGTCTTGGGGTCGCACACGAGGTTCGTCGGCGGGCACGGTCGCAGGGCTTGCGGGAACCAGGAAGCTGTGGACGGTCGACGCTGGGCGCCCTACGGCACCGCCGATGACATGGGATCCGTACGGGTGCAAGTTCGCCTCTTTTGCCCTGTGTGTCACTGAAGGTGCGGAGTACGACTGAGTGCGCGTGCGGAGCTCGGGGCTGTGGAGTGTCCCGGCGTGGTGCGGAGTTGCGCTGAGCGATGGCGGCGGTTTCGATCCGTCGGAGTGTCCGCCGCCGTGAAATGTTGCGGCGGTGACCTTTCTGACACCTGATCGTGCAGCGCTGGCCGTCGCTCTGTCTTCTTCGTCCTTGCTGACTAGCGGAGTGACAGCTTCCATGGAGGGGAGGCGTCCGGAAGAGTCCGCTTATCCACGCGACGGAGTGCCCCGACGGCCTCAACAGGTCCCTGGCCAGGGCTTTTCATCATCGACCCACGCGTGCGCGCTCCGTCGTGCCCTCGGCTGAGCAACCTGGGCGATGACGCCGGACGTGGTCGGTTGCACTGTGGATACCCGTACCGCCTTGGGGTATGACGGCTGTCAGTCGTGATCGAGGAACGTCGTCTCCAGATGTGCGCGCGGGAAGTACACGCCCGGTGAGAGCAGTGCGCTGGGATGATCGACGGTGTCGGGGAAGGGGAGTCCATGCGACTGGAACTGCTCGGGACGGTCCGGGCCTGGCAGCACGGGCAGAGAGTGGTGGTGGGGCCTCCGAAGCAGCAGGCCGTTCTGGGGTTCCTGGCGAGTCGTGTCAACGAAGCGGTGAGCATCGAGGAGATAGCCGACGCGGTCTGGGGCAGCGAGCTGCCGAGGACCGCGGGCAACGCGGTGCACACCTACGTGGCGGGGTTGCGCCGCGCTCTCGGACTTCCGCGTGAGAAGACGGCGGGCGGACCCGCACTGGTGTCGACCGGCGGCGGCTACGCGCTCCTGGTGAACCCGGCGAACGTGGACGCGCGCTGCTTCGAGCACCGCCTCGCGGAGGCTCGCAGGCTCTGCGTCCGCGGTGAGCGCAGGGCGGCGCTCGACCTGCTCGAATCCGCCCTGGACCTGTGGCGGGCCGAGGCGTACACCGCCGTCCCGGGGCCCTTCGCGGTGGTGGAGCGCATGCGGTTGCAGGAGCTGAGGTTCACCGCCGTCGAGGAGTGGGCCGCCGAGATGCTGGCGGCGGGCCGGCACGCGGAGGCGGCCGTACCGCTCGGCGACCTGGTGGTGAAGGCGCCGCTGCGCGAGCGGCTGAGGGCCCTGCTGATGATGTCCCTCCAGGGCTGCGGACGGCGCGCCCACGCGCTGGCCGTCTACCGTGAGACCCGTGAGCTGCTCCACGCCGAGCTGGGCATAGAACCCTGTCCGGACCTGCGTGCGCTGCATGAGCGGATCCTCGCCGACCAGCCTGTGACACTCGGGCGGGACGCCCGTGGGCGGCTGGTCATCGGTGCGGACGGGGGCGCGGAGGGACCCGGCGGGGGCGACCGCGCCGGCGGGGGCGCGGCGCCGGGAGCGGCCGGGACCGAATCCGAGAGCGCGGGAACGGGCGCGGGCGGCGGCGCGGGCTCGGGGCCGGCGGGCGGGCGCGCGGGGGCCGGCGGTGGCGCCGGGATCCAAGGGGGAGTGCGCGGCACCGGTGCGAAGGACGGTACCGGGTGCGGCACGGGGGCCGGCCTCGGTACCGGGGCGGCGGCCGACGCGCACCCGCCGGCCTCCGCGCCGCCCTGTGCCCCGCCCCGGACACCGACGCAGGTTCCGGGTCCGCCCTCCGTCCCGTCGGTCAGGTCCGCCAGAGTCACCCCGCGCCCAGCTCAACTTCCGCCCACCGTCCGCGGGTTCATCGGCCGAGCCGCGCAGCAGCGGCGCCTGCGGTCCCTCGTCGACGAAGCCGGCGCCCATCCCGCGAAGGCGCCCGCGATCGCGGTGATCGACGGTGCTCCCGGGGTCGGCAAGAGTGCGCTGGCGCTGCAGATCGCGCACGAGACCGCGGAGCGGTTCCCGGACGGGCAGCTCTTCGTCGACCTGTGCGGCAGCGGCCTCCGGCGCCCGCGGGTGAGCGCAGGGGAAGCCCTGGGGCTCGTTCTGCGCAGCCTCGGGGTCGCCGAGACGCGGCTGCCCGCCACCGTGGACGGGCGCGCGCGCCTGTACCGCACCCTGCTCAGCGGCAAGCGGACCCTGCTCTTCCTCGACGACGCCCACGACACCGAGAGCCTGGCCCCGCTGCTGTCCGGGGGACCGACATGCGTCCTGGTCACCAGCCGCTGGCGTCAGCTCGGCAGGCTGCCGTCGCCGCACACCGAGCGGATCGAACTGAAGCCCCTGACGCCCCAGGAGTCGGTGAGGCTGCTCGCGTATCTGGCCGGTCCGCGACGCCTTACGGGAGCACGGCAGGAGTCCTTCCGGCTCGCCCTGCTCTGCGGCTGCCTGCCGCTGCCGCTGCGGATCGCGGCCGGAGCCCTGGTCGAGGACCCCGCCCTCTCCCCGGCGAGGCTCGCCGACGACATCGAGAACGGGCGTCTCGAACAGCTCACCGTGGTGGGCGACACCGCCGCGAGTCTGCGGATGAGCTTCCGGAAGTCCTACCGCGCCGTGCCTCCCGAGGCCGCGCGGATGTTCCGGCTACTCGGTCTGCACCAGGGCAGGGAGATCACGGAGTCGACGGCGGCCACCCTCGCGGGCATCACCCGGGAGGGCGCGAGCCGCCGGCTCGATCTGCTCGCGGCGGGCCATCTCCTGGAGCAGACGGGGCCGGACCGGTACAGATTCCCGGACCTGCTGCGGCTCTACGCCGCCGAATGCGCGGAGGAGGAGCCGCTGCGCGGTCGCACGGGAGCACTGTCGAGGCTCCTCGCTCAGCGCGACACGGAGGAAGCCGGTGCCGGGACCGGTGCTGCCCCGCCCCGGCGCGCGGCCCCGTGCCGGGAACCCCTCGCGAGTGAGCGGTGCGGGGCGCACGAGGGAAAGCGGCGGACGGCGAGGTCGGGCGGCGGCCGGTCCTCGTGAGAGCGGATGCCCGGGCGGGCGTCGGCGGGGGACGAGCGGCGAGGGCATGGGGCAACGACGGAGATGCGCGGGCCCCCGCGCACGCAGGAGAGTGTGGTGAGCGTGCGGCATCCCGTGCCGTGCCACCCGCACGACGAGGGGAAGCCGATGAACGGGGCGGTCGAATGGCGCAGATGACGACGGCGGCCGACGCGTGGGTCCGGCGGTTCCACCCCTCGCGCGACCCCCGGTGGCGGCTCGCGTGCTTCGCGCACGCGGGCGGCGCGGCCAGCACCTACCATCGGCTGTCCGCACGGCTGGGACCCTCCGTGGAAGTGCTTTCCATGCAGTACCCGGGCCGTCACGACCGGCGCGCCGACCCCTTCCTCACCGACGTACGAAGCATGGCCGACCAGGCCCACCGGGCGCTGCTGTCCCGCACGGGCCCCCAGCAGCGGCCGCTGGCGCTGTTCGGACACAGCATGGGCGCGACCGTCGCCTTCGAGGTGGCGCTGCGCATGGAGGCCGAAGGACTGTCCCCCACGCATCTGTTCGTGTCCGGTCGGCGGGCTCCTTCCACGTATCGCGACGAACGGGTCCGTCTCAGGGACGACAACGGCCTGGTGGACGAGATCATCGAACTCGGCGGCACCCAGCCCGAGGTCCTCGCCGACGAGGCGCTGCGCCAGATGATCCTGCCGGTCGTACGCAACGACTACACGGCGATCGAGACGTACCGCTGCCTTCCCGGAGCGGTCCTGCGTCGCACCCCGGTCACCGCCCTGGTGGGTGACTCCGACCCCAAGGCCACGCTCGACGAGGTGCGCACCTGGGCCGACCACACTCGGGCAGCCTTCGCCCTGCGCGTGTTCGAGGACAGCGGCCACTTCTACCTCGACGACCGTGAGGACGAGGTGGTGGACCTGGTGACCGGGACGCTGCGGGCGGATCGGGCGGTCCCCGCGAGCTGAGGCGGTGAGCCGCCGCCGGTGGTGCCCGAACCGCCGGGGTGAGTCGTGCGGTGGAGGACGGGCTCGGCGCCGTGCCCTGCCGGCCGCTCGGTGAGCGCGTCGGCGAGATCCTCGACGGAGAGCGAGATCAGTACGTCTCCGCTGGCCGTCACTCCCTGACCAGCTTCCCCGGAGTTCCCTGGAGGGCTCGGTGCACGCAGGAACCACGGCCACGGCCGACACGCCACGAACTGCCGCCGCGCCGGCGGTCCCGGCGGTGCCGCAGAAGCGTCCTGTCCCGCTGGGCAGGGCGGTCACCCTTGACGGCCTGTTCGCCAGAGCCGCGGGGCGCAGACCCGGCGCGACCGCCGTCGAGGACGGCAGCCGCAGCATCACGTACGAAGCGGCCGGAAAGCGCTCCGACCGTCTCGCGACGGCTATCCTCCGCTCCGGTGTGCAGCTCGGCGATCCCGTCCTCGTGCACTGCACGGATCACGTTCAGGCGCTGGTCGCGCAGTTGGCCGTGTTGAAGGCCGGGGGAGTGTGCGTCCCGGTGCCCTGCGGTGCCGGGGCGGGCGTGCGCGGGCGGATCGCGGCCGTCAGCGGGGCCGAGCTCGTGCTGTGCAGTGGTGCCACCCGGACCCACTGGCAGCGTCCCGCGGTGGTCCTGGACGACGAGCGGACCTGGGCCAGGGTCACGCCGCTGCGTGTCGACCGCTCGCTGCCCCGGTCCAGCCCGACGGACGCCGCGTACCTGATCGTCGAGCAGGACCCGGCGGGACCGCCGGCCGGCCACCTCATCGATCACCGGGCCTGGGCCCTGGCGCTGACGGACCGCGTCCGCAGGGCGGGGCGCGCAGACCGGGGGGTTCTCTGCCGTGCGGAACCGGGCGGTCCCGACACGCTCACCTCGATGTGGTGGTCGATCGCGGCGGGCGGCACCCTGCACGCCCGACAGACCGTCGGTACCGGCTCGGGCCTCGCGGTGCCGCGGTCCGGGCCAGGAAGGATCGCGACCGCCGTGTTCAGCCCGCAGACGTACGCCGCCGTACTCGCCGAGACCGCGCGGCCGCCGGCGCGGGGGCCGGGCACCGTGGTCCTCGTCGGCGAGCCGTGTCCGCCCGGTCTCGTGGACCGGCACTTCGCACTCCTGCCCCACACCAGACTGCTGGCCGAGTTCTCCCCGCTGGACGGTGCGCTGCCCTGGGCGGCAGTCGAGCACGCGCCGCCCGGCGGCGACCGTCCCGGCGGCCATGTCGTGGGGGGCGCCACGACCCGGGTCCGGATCACCATCCGTGACATCGAGGGGCGCGTGGTCCCGATGGGCAGTACCGGCGAGATCTGGGCCTCGGGCGCGGCCCTGCCGTTCGACCGGCTGGGCGCGCGCGGCCTGAGCGCGCCCCTCGGTACGCCCTGCGCGGTGTCCGGCCGCATGGGCCGCTGGAACGACGACGGGCTGCTCGAGGTGACCGGCCCGCGAGTGCGCGCCTGACCGGCTCCGGCATCCGGGTGGGCAGGGGCCGGCCCGGGCCCGAGGAGCTTGCGGCCGTCACCGTGGTCCTGATGGCCCGCGCCCCAGGCGGCGCCGGCCCGCCGGGACGCCCGGGAGGGAATCAAGGCGCTCTGACACCGCCTGGACGGCGTCCGGAGAATCCGTGCCCCGCACAGCCGGCTGAGCTGACGCGGCGGTGCCCCGGCCGGCCGGGGCACTCGTCAGTCGGGCCGGGCGCCCGAAAGCTCGTAACGCACCTTGGTCAGCCGCTCCGAGAGATTCCACAGCGCGACGGCGGTGGCCTCGTCGTACACCGTGCGGCGTCCGCGGTGGACCGTCGTCGCACCCCGGATCTGCAGCGGGCCGCTCGGGGCGACGTACGAACCGCCCGGCAGATCAGGCACCGTGGCCGCGTAGAGCGAGGGCCGCGCGCCCTCGACGACGGGCTTGGCCACCAGGCCGACGAGGCGGGGGACCACGGCCCGCCACAGGGCGCCGTACCGGGTCGACTTGGTGATCACACCGGTGTCCGTCATGCCGGGGATGGCGATCACGCTGCGCAGCGGGACGCCCTGGGCGAGGGCCCAACGATGAAGCTGCGCGGAGAAGTAGACGTTGGCGCGCTTCGACTGGGCGTAGGCGGAACTCGGGCGGTAGCGGCGCTCCGCGTTGAGGTTGGCCAGGTCGAAGGAGGCGGTGAGCTGACTCTCGCTGCTGACCGTGACCACGCGGGGCGTGTCCGCGCGCAGCAGATGGGGCAGGAGCCGGCCGGTGAGCGCGTAGGTGCCCAGGTGGTTGACGCCGAACTGGGCCTCGAATCCGTCCGCGGTCCGGGTCAGCGGCGGCATCACGATTCCGGCGTTGTTGACGAGCAGGTCGAGCCGGTCGTGGTCCCAGCCGTCCGCGAAGGCCCGGACGGACCCGAGATCGGCCAGGTCGACCAGCCGCAACTCGACCCGGGCACCCGGCACCTCGTCGCGCAGCCGGGCCAGCGCGGCCTCGCCGCGGCTTCTGTCGCGGCAGGCGAGGACCGTGTGGGCGCCGTGCCGGGCCAGCTCGCGGGCGGTCACGTAGCCGATGCCCGCGTTGGCGCCCGTGACCACGGCCACCCGGCCCCTCTGATCGGGGATCTGCTCCTCCGTCCAGGGTGTGGCGGACGGCGCGGAAGTGGAACTGGTCATACCGAGTGCTCTCCCGTCGGTCCAGTCGCAAATGCCGTTCCCGTCCGGGCTGTCGGGCGAAAGACAGTCAGGACGATAGGGACTGTAGCCGCGGTGGAGTCGACTCGACTCGATTACGGACCTGTTGAGCAAGCTCGAAGAAGACATGGAGAAGGTCTCCGCAGAATACTCGGGGAAGTCGGAAGGCTCAGTCGCGCCTGTTCGGCATTTCCCAGCAGAAGATGCATGGAGGACGCATGGGCGTGATCGGTGAACACGCAGTGGTGATGGGCGCTTCCATGGGAGGTCTGGCGGCCGCCAAAACACTGGCCTCGCGATTTCGCCGAGTCACGGTCATCGATCGCGACACTCTTCCAAAACGCGCGGAGAATCGCCGTGCCGTGCCGCACGGAGGCCATGCGCACGCCCTGTTGATCAGTGGCCGGATCGCGCTCGACGAGCTTTTCCCCGGACTCACCGATGAACTCGTCGAGGGCGGCGCGGTCCTCTTCGACCCCGGTCATGACCTGCTCTTCCACCAGATGGGCTCATTGCGGGCCCGATTCGCCAGCGGACGCTGCGGAGTCAGCCTCACCCGCGCCTACCTGGAACACAGCGTCCGGGCCCGGGTGCGGGCCCTGCCCAACGTGACGGTCCGCGACCGGACCCTGGTGCGCGGATACCTGGCCGGCGGTGGACGGATCACGGGCGTCGAGCTGGACGGCGGTGAGCGGCTGTGGGCCGACTTCGTCGTCGACGCCACCGGGCGGGGCGGCGGGGGCCCCGCCCAGTCGATGGAGCGCTTCGGGTACCCGCTGCCCGAGACCGACACCGTCAAGATCGACGTCGGCTACACGACCCTGATGCTCAAGCGCAGGCCCGGAGACCTGGCGGGCGACGGGCTGCTGTACCTGATGAGCGCCGTTCCGCCGCACGACAAGCGGGCCGCTGCCGCGTTCGCCGTCGAGGGGGACCGCTGGATGGTCACCCTGGGCGGCTGGCACCGTGCTCACGCGCCGGTGGACCGTGAGGGGTTCAAGGAGTTCGCGGCCGGGCTCGAAGCCCCCGAGATGGCGGAGCTGCTCGCCCGGGCCGAGTCCCTGGACGACCAGGACGCCCGCAAGTTCACCTATCCGGCGGCCAAGCGGCGCCGCTACGAGCGGCTGCGCACGGTGCCGGCGGGCCACGTGGCACTCGGTGACGCGATCTGCAGCTTCAACCCGCTCTACGGCCAGGGCATGACCGTCGCCGTTCTGGAGGCGCTCGAACTGGGCCGCCGCCTCGACCGGTTCGGGGCTACGTCCGCGCCGATGGCACGCTCCTACTACCGCGCCACGAGCAAGATCATCGACACGCCCTGGCAGATGGCGACCGGCAGCGACTTCGTCTTCCCGGAGACCGAGGGAAGCCGACCGTTCGGCAACGGCCTGCTCAACTCCTACATCCGGCAGGTGATGCTGGCCAGTCACGTCTCGCGGGACGCCCACCGGGTCATGCTCGACGTGCAGCACCTGCTCGCGTCCCCTGCCTCGGTGATGCGACCCGCCACGATCCTGCGCGCGCTGCGGCACGCGCGGCGGTCACCGGCCCACGCGTAGACCGGCGGCCCAGGCCCGGACACGTACGTCTCAGCGGCGAGACGGTGCGGCGCCACCCCCGTCGCGGTGCCGTCCCGCAAGCGCCGGGAGACCGGACCGGACCCGCGCGCGCAGCGGTCAGGACGCGTACAGGTCCGGAAGCGAGAAGGCGAGCGGGCACCGCTCGCTGTCCGCCACACGCACCCGCCGGTACGGCTCCAGCGCCACGTCCACCCGGACGACCGCTCCGGGGGTGACGAAGACCGGGCCGACCGACCCGGCGACCACGCAGCCCCCGCCCTGCGCCGAAGTGAGGGACACCGCTTCGATGAACCACCGGCCCTCGGGCACGTACGGGATGGTCCACAGGTCCGATGAGCGCCCCACGCGGTAGCAGCGGGCGGGCCGGTCGCCGGCCGAGGCGGCATGGAAGGCCGCGACGAACACCGAAGCGTGATCGAGGCCGTCGTCCCGGCGCAGCCGGCCCTGGATCGCGCCGTACGCGTACGAGGCGTCGGCGCTTCCGCCGGCGAACTCCACGGCGTCCGGACCCAGTTGCGTCATCCTGCGGTACTGGCCGGGCGACACCCCGAACGTCTTGGTGAAGCGAGTGGTGAATGAGCCGATGCTGGCGTAACCGACCCCCAGCGAGATGTCGGCGATACTCACGTCGGTCCGCAGGAGTCGCCGCTTGGCCTCCTCCAGCCGGACCGCGGTGAGGAAGCGTGCCGGAGGGAGCCCGGTCTGTTCGCGGAAAAGGCGCGCCATATGAAAGGGAGTCAGCCGTGCCATCTCTCCCAGGTCGCAAAGGGAGAGCGGTTCTTCATACCTTTTCCGTATGCCCTCGACAACCTGCTCTATTTCGGCTCTCATCGCTTCCCCCATGATGTGCGCAGAGATGTGAACCCCGATGGCCGCAGGTCACGGATCTGTAAACGCCAGCCAGCAGGCAAGCAGGGTCGTGCGGGGGTGTCAAGGGATTATCCGCCCCGGGCGTGCCCGGGGCAGGCTCACCCCGTTACCGTCAGTGATCCGGGAGGGCGGCAAGGGGTGCGGAGCGTCCGGCTGTGAGTGGTGCGAGCTGCCTCATTCCGCGATCTTCGTGCAGGTCGTCCAGTGGAAGACCACGGGGGACGCACGGTCGGGGCGCACGGCGCCGGGCGCCCGCTCGAAGTGCTCGTAACCGTTGCGGTGCCTGAGTTTCACTTTGTCGTCCAGGCCGCTCTCTCCGGTGATCGGAAGCCGCACATTGCGCGCTTCGGCCGGGATATCCGCGGGCCCGCCGACGAGCACGGCTTCAATGGTGTTTTCGGTCCGGCCGGTTGAGTACGACGCGGGCGATGCGGTCACTGTCTGCTCCCTGTTGGACGCTAATCGAGTCGGTACCCTTCGATGATGGCTCCGCCCAACACGGCCTGGATACCCTTATCTTGCCTCCGACCCCTACTGGGCTCGGCCGCCGAGGCATTTGATTAGGGGGTATGGAGATCCAAGCCCTTCCGTTACTCTCGCGTGAAGATGGGAACTCGCGAATCCACGAACCGGCGGAGGAGCATGTCATCGGTGACCCGTACATGCCCTACCCTGCGAAGGGAAGCGAGCTGATGCGCAATGGCCGGAAAGCGATGCTGACTGGCCGGAAGTCGACCTGGCCTCGCAAAAAGGGCACTCGTCGCCGACCGGAAGTCCGTCGTGACTTCCGCGCGCCGTCCGAGGGTGGCTTCCCCACCCCCGCCGCACAGGGCTCACGAAGCGGATAACCGCAGGCCGCAGCGGTTCTGGAGGTGCCGGACGAGCAGCGGCGGCGGTGATGCCGCCCCGCAGGGACTCGCGGCTGGGGGAATTCGTATGGAATGGCTGGTTTCCATGACGCGTTCGCCCCCTCCGTAAACTCAAGAGGTGTGGGACCGGGTCAGGCCGAGCAGGCAGGGCGGCCGTGACCTGAGGTTGTCGGACAGACGGGGGAATAGCATGCGGCTGCAACTGCTGGGTCCAGTGCGAGCATGGCGGAAGGGAATCGAGCTGCCCCTGGGGCCGCCCAAGCAACGCGGAGTGCTCGGACTTCTGGCCAGTCGCGCGGGCGACGTCGTCCACATCGAGGAGATCATCGACGCCGTGTGGGGCAGTGCCGTCCCGCGCACCGCCGTCAACGGCGTCCACACCTATGTCGCCGGCCTGCGCCGTGCCATCGAGCCGGGACGCGGCAGCCGGGAGTCCGGCGGACTGCTCATCTCCTCCGGCGGCGGCTATTCGCTGCGCCTGCCGCAGGAGCAGATCGACGCCCACGTCTTCGCCCAGCTCCACGCGAACGCCAGCCGCTTACGGGCCGAGGGGGAGGTGCGCGGCGCACTCGATGCCCTTGAGCGCGCGCTGCCGCTCTGGCACGGCGAGGCCTTCGCCAACATCCCCGGCCCCTTCGCCGCCATGGAGCGCACCCGGCTGCAGGAGCTGCGCCTCGCGGCCACCGAGGAGTGGGCCGACGGCCTGCTGTCCCTCGGCCGGCACGCCGAGGTCGTGGTGCTGCTCGCCGACCTGGTCGCCAAGGAACCGCTGCGCGAGAAGCTGCGCTGGCTGCTGATGATGGCGCTCTACCGCAGCGGACGCCGTGCCGACGCGCTGACGCTCTACCGCAGGACCCAGGACCTGCTCCGCGACGAACTCGGCATCGAGCCGGGGCCCGAACTGCGGGCCCTGCACGAGCAGATGCTCGGTGGCCACCTCGACACCACGGGCACGGCGCTCAACGCCCCCGTGCCCCCCACGGACGCCGGGGAGTTGCCGGCGGACCGGTGGACTCCGGTACGGCCCGCCCAGCTCCCGCCGCTCACGCGCGGATTCCTCGGCCGCGGCACGGAGCGGGCGCGGCTCAGCAGGCTGGTGGCGGACGACGGCGCACGCCGCCGCACCACCATGGCGCTGATCACCGGCGCGCCCGGCGTCGGCAAGAGCGCCCTCGCGCTGCACGTGGCCAGCGACCTCGCGGACGATTTCCCGGACGGCCAGCTCTTCCTCGACCTCTGCGGCACCAGCCCCGAGCGCGCTCCGCTGTCGGCGCGGGAGGCGCTCGCGCAACTGCTGCGCAGCCTCGCCGTGGACGAGTCGGCCATACCGGACGACCTGCCGGGACGCACGGCGCTCTACCGCAGCCTGCTGTACGGCAAGCGAGTGCTGTTCGTCCTCGACGACGCCTACGACGCCGAACAGTTGCGCCCCCTCATCCCGCAGGGACCCGCCTGCGTCCTGATCACCAGCCGCTGGCGGCACAGCGGCCTGGTGGCCCGCGACGGCGCCTACCGGGTGGAGCTCGCGCCGCTGTCCCCGGAGGAGTCGGTGGACCTGCTGGCATACCTCGCGCCGTCCCGCTGCGTCCGTGAGGAACCCGAGACGGTCGAGCGCATCACGCGGCTGTGCGGGCATCTGCCGCTCGCCCTGCGGGTGGTGGCCGAGGCGCTCACGACACGCCCGGGCACGACCCTGTCCCAACTGGCACAGGCCCTGGACGAGGGCGCCATGGAGTGGCTCGACGTGGTGCGCGACGCCGCGGCGAGCCTGCGCAGCGCCTTCAGCCGTTCGTACCGGGCGCTGCCCGCGGACGTGGCGCAGATGTTCCGCCTGCTCGGCCTCTACGACGGCCTGGTGATCACCGACGACGTCGCGGCCACGCTGGCCGCCTGCAGCCGCACCCGGGCGCGCCGGCTCCTGGACAGCCTCGCCGAGGCGCACCTGCTGATGGAACTGGGGGAGGGCTGCTTCCGCTTCCACGAGCTGATCGGCGTCTACGCCGCCGAACGCGCGGAGCGGGACGAACCCGCGCCGTCCGTCGATGCCGCGCTCGCCCGTTCCCTGCAGTCTTATGGCAAGGGGCGGCGGCCCCTGCGCCCGATGGTTCAAAGTTCATCGAAGGCGCACCACTTGGCAGGGCATGACATGCGCTGATTCACGCCCAGTAGTCGTCCAGATGCTATCCAGAACCTCTGCAGAACCCGCGTCGCAGACTGACCATGCACACCCTGCACACCCTGCACCACGGAGAACGATGCCCGCTTCCGCGGGCCGGCCCGGGTTCGACAAGGGGAAGGTCTACGCATGTCATCCACTCTCTACGGGATTCCGCAACACTTCGACGTCATCGTCATCGGTGGCGGGCCCGCGGGGGCGACCACGGCCGGGCTCCTCGCCCAGCGCGGTCGCTCCGTGCTCGTACTCGACCGCGAGAGGTTTCCGCGCTACCACGTGGGAGAGTCGCTCATACCGGCGTTCATGCGCCCCATGCAGGAGCTCGGTCTCCCGGAGCGGATGGACGCCCGGGGCTTCGAGCGGAAGTACGGCGGTTCGCTGGTGTGGGGCAACAAGCAGGTCCCGTGGAACTTCTCCTTCATCAAGGGCGGTGCCCACGCCTACGCCTACCACACGCGCCGCGCCGATCTGGACTCGCTGATCCTGGACCGTGCCCGCGAACTCGGCGCGTACATCATCGAGGACGCGACGGTGAAGGAGCCGCTGCAGAACTCCGACGGCAGGGTCACCGGCATCCGCTTCGCGGTGCGCGGCGAGGACGACATCAAGGAGGCCACCGCCGGTCTCGTCATCGACGCCTCCGGCCAGGCCCGGGTGCTCAGCCGCCGCTTCACCGACCTGCGCTGGCACGACGAGCTGCGCAACGTCGCCATCTGGACGTACTTCGACAACTGCGACCGGCTGCCCGGGGACGAGTACACGAACATCCTCATCGAGGGCCTCGACGAAGGCTGGTTCTGGGCGATTCCGATCGACAAGGGCACCATCAGCGTCGGCTACGTGACGCGGTCCTCCACGGTCGGCGAGTCCGACAAGTCGCTCCAGGAGCACTTCGAGGCGGAGGTCGGCAAGTCCACCAAGCTGAAGAAGATGCTGGCGCCCGGCCGCCGTTCCGCCGGCTACCGCACGGCGCGTGACTGGTCGTACCACAGCGACCGGTTCCACGGCGACGGCTGGGTCCTCGTCGGGGACGCCGCGGCCTTCGTCGACCCGCTGTTCTCCACGGGCGTCGCGCTCGCGACGCTGGCCGGCAGTGTGCTGTCGCAGATCGTCGACAAGATCATCGAGTACCCGGAGATCGAGGAGAAGGCCCTCGACCGCTACGCCACCGCGTACTCGGGCTTCTTCGACGAGATCCGCGAGTTCGTCGAGCGGTTCTACGACCGCACCAAGTACAAGGAGTTCTACTACAGCCTGGCCCAGGAGATGATCGACCCGGAGAAGGAGAAGGAGCCCTCGGCCGACTTCGTGACGCTCATCTCCGGCCTCAGCGGGCGGCACCCGATGTTCAACATCAGTCTCGACGATCTGATACCGGGCGGCCTGGAGGACTCCGCGACCGGCTCCCCCGCCCCGGCAGCGAGCGCCGAGAGCACCGAAGCGGCGTCATGAGCAAGGGGCCAAGCAGGAGTCGCCCCCTTCGTGCCCCGCGACGTGATTGAGGTCTGTGCCCACTCATGACCAGCCATCAAGTGGCCCTGCTCTTCCTGGATGTCGCGCTCATCCTGATGCTGGCCCGCAGCCTCGGCACGCTGGCCGCCCGTATCGGCCAGCCGCCCGTCGTGGGCGAGATCCTCGGCGGCATCCTGCTCGGCCCGACTCTGTTCGGTACGTTTCTCTCCGACCACCTCTTCACCGCCGACGTACGTCCCCTGCTGACCGCGCTCGCCGACATCGGCGTCGTGCTCTTCATGTTCGTCGTCGGCCTCGAACTCGAACACCGGGCGCTGCGCGGCCGCACCAGAGTCAGCGCGGGTGCGGCCCTCGGTTCCACACTGGTGCCGTTCGGACTCGGTGTCGGCCTGGCCTTCTACCTGCTGCGCGGTCACGACACCGACCAGCGGGCGGCGTTCGTGGTCTTCGTCGGCCTGGCCGTGTCGGTGACGGCCTTCCCGGTGCTGGCCCGGATCCTCACCGACCGCGGCCTGTCCCGCACCGAGGTGGGCGGCCTGGCCCTGGCTACGGCCGCGCTGGTCGACGTGGTGGCCTGGACCGCGCTGGCCGCTGTGCAGGCCGTGGTCGGCGGCGCCGACGACTACTGGCGCGCGGCGCTGCTGCTGCCGTTCACGGGCCTCCTGCTCGTGCTCCGGCCGCTGCTGCGTCGGCTGTTCACCACGTCGGGCGGCAAGCCCAGGCCGTTCGCCGCCAACCATCTCGCGATCGTGCTGATCGGCGCGCTGCTCTCCGCCGCGGCCACCGAGGCCATGGGGATGCACTACATCTTCGGCGCCTTTCTCTTCGGCGCCGTCCTGCCGCGCGAAAGTATCGGCTCCCTGCGCGACGACCTGTGCGAGCGGACCGGCCAGGTCGCCTCGTTGCTCCTGCCCGTCTACTTCGTGGTGGCCGGCCTCAACGTCGATCTGCGCGGCCTGGGTACCGGCGAGGTCCTCGAGTTCGCCGCCATCGCGCTGGTCGCCGTCGGCGGCAAGTTCGGGGGCACCTACGTCGGCGCCCGCTCCCAGGGACTGCCCGCCCCGGGGGCGGCCACCCTGGCCGCCCTGATGAACACGCGGGGGCTCACCGAGCTGGTCATCCTCGGTGTGGGACTGCAACTGGGCCTTCTGGACGCGGAGTTGTACTCGCTCATGATCCTCATGGCGCTGGTGACCACGGCCATGACCGGACCACTGCTGACCGTGATCGACCGCCGCGGGGGTCTCGCGTCCCTGCGGGCCGGCCCCCTCGCCTCCGACAACGACGTCATGGGCGACGGCATCGGCACGGGTGGAAGGGGTAATCATGCGGCTCGTTGAACGTGACGACGAACTCGCCGCCCTGGGGGACATGCTCCGGCACGCGGCCGGAGGCCGCGGCGGGGTCACCGTCGTCAGCGGTGGCATCGGCAGTGGCAAGACCGAGCTCCTCGACGTGGTGCGCGAGCAGGCGACGGACGCCGGGTTCCTGACACTGCGGGCCACCGGGTCCTGGGCCGAGCGCCACTCTCCGGGCAGCGTCCTGGGGCAGTTGCCGCGGTACGCCGGCGCGCTCGCCGACGAGAGCGACGTCCTGGCCCAGGCGCTGCGACGCGTCGGCTCCATCCGCTCCGACGCCGACGGCGGAGCCTTCGAGCGGTGGCCGCTCGACCCGGCGACCACGGCCGCGCTGCACCAGTTGTCCACGGAAGTCGTGCGGATCTCCGAGCAGGCGCCCGTGCTGTTGTGCGTCGACGACATCCAGTACGCGGACGCCCTGTCCCTGCACTGGATCCTGCAGCTCGTGCGGGTCCTGCGCACCTCGTCCATCGCGCTGGTGGTCGCCGAGTGCACCCTGTCGAACTCGGTCCACCCCCATCTGCACGCAGAGCTGCTGCGCCATCCGAACTACCGGCGCCTGGATCTCGGCAACCTCTCACCCGACGGTGTCACCGAGGTGCTCGCCGACCACACGGACGCCGCCAGGGCCGCGGGGCTCGGCGCGGAGTGCCATCGCGTCACCGGAGGGAACCCGCTCCTCGTACGGGCCCTGGTGGAGGACCAGCGGCACAGCACCACGCTGTCCGACACCGCGCCGGAACTCGTCGTCGGGGACGGCTACGCGGATACCGTCCTGAGCTGTCTGCACCGTGGCCGTACGCCCGCCCTGCAACTGGCACAGGTACTCGCCGTACTGGACGGGCCGGACCCCGGCATGCAGCTCGCCACCCGGCTCCTCGAACAGGAGCCAGCGGTCGTCGACCAGTGCGGAGCCGCGCTGGAGGAGGCGGGGCTGATCGCGGACGGTCGGCTGCGCCACCCCGTGGCCCGCGCCGCGGTGCTGCGCAACCTCTCCCCGTACCTGCGTCGCGACCTGCACCGCAGAGCCGCGGAACTGCTGTACAAGGACGGGGCGAGCGCCGTCCGGATCGCCCCCCACCTCCTCGGAGCCGAGCACGACCTCGAGAGCTGGGCCCCCGCCATACTCCGCGAGGCAGCCGAGCGCTACCTCGCGGGCAACCGTGCCGCGGACGCGCACGCCTGCCTGGACGCGGCGCTCTCCGCGAGCCAGGACGACGGCGAGCGCGTCGCGCTCAAGGCACAGTTGGCGGGCACGGCCTGGGTGCTCAACCCCTCGATCAGCGCCAGGCACCTGGGTGATCTCGCCTCGGCGCTGCGCGACGGACGGCTTCCCGACCGGCACGCCCTCATGCTGGCCAAGCACCTGCTGTGGCACGGCCGCTTCGAAGAGGCCGTCGAGGCCATCGAGCGGATGGGAGAGCGAGCCGACCCGGACCCCTCGAACGACGCCGAGATCCGGGCCACCCGCGAACTCCTCTCCTCCACCTATCCGCCGCTGGTCCACTCAGCCGTGCTCGCCGTACCGTCAGCCCCGGGTCCCGCGCCGGTCCGCAGGGCGGACGGCGACGCTCGGATCCGGGGCGCCGCGGCGCTCACCCGGGTGCTCACCGGCGGGCCGAGTACCGCCGCCGCCGACGACGCGGAAGCGGCCATGCGTGAGCTGCGGCTGGGCAAGAACACCCAGGAATGGATCATGTGCGCGGTCGCTGCGCTGCAGTTCGCGGACCGTTTCGACGCGGCCGGTAGCTGGTGCGACCACTGGCTGGCCGAGGCCCGGGCCCGCAACGTACCGCTGTGGGAGGCCGAGTTCGCCTCCATGCGGGCGGGCATCCTGCTGCGTCAGGGCGACCTGGAGAGCGCACGCCGGCTGTCCGAGACCGCGCTGGCGAAGGTGTCCGCCAAGAGCTGGGGGGTCTGCCTCGGCGGACCACTGGCCAACCTCGTGCAGGCGGCCACCGAGATGGGCGACTTCGAGGCCGCCGAGGAGTACCTCGAAGTGCCGGTGCTCGACGGGATGTTCTCCACCCGTTTCGGCCTGTACTTCCTGCATGCCCGAGGCCGCTTCCACCTGGAGACCGGCCGTCCCTACGCCGCGCTCGACGACTTCTCGGCCTGCGCCGAGCTGATGCGCGGCTGGGGCTTCGACCAGCCCGCGCTGGTGCCCTGGCGCTCCGAGTCGGCCCGTGCCCACCTCGCCCTCGGCGACCGTGACCGGGCGCACGCGCTGGCCCGCGAGGAGTTCTTGCTGCTCGGCCCGGATCGCACCCGTTCGCGCGGCATCACCCTGCGGGTCCTCGCCGCCACCGGAGACCCCGCGGACCAGGTCGGGCGGCTCACCAGGGCCGCCGAGATCCTGCAGGAGAGCGGCGACCGGCTGCAGGCGGCCGGTGCGCTCGCCGACCTGGGCCGCGCCCACCGCGAGACGGGCCGTCCTTCGCGCGCGCGTCCCGTCCTGGAGCTGGCCGCCCGGCTCGCCGAGCGGAGCGGCGCGAAACCGCTCACCGCCGCCGTGGCCTGCGACCTGGCGGAGATCGGCCGGCGCGGCGTCCGTGCCGCGGGCGACCGCGCCGAGCGGGCCGCCGCCGTCGGCCGGCTCAGCGGCGCCGAACGACGGGTGGCCGCGCTGGCCGCGCGCGGCCACACCAACAGGGAGATTGCCGAGAAACTCTGCATCACCGTCAGCACGGTGGAACAGCATCTCACCCGGGTCTTCCGCAAGATCGGCGTGCGGGCGCGCCGGGAACTCCCCGCGGAAATCGTCCTCGACATGGCCGAATGAGACACACGCGCATGCGACCCCGACAGTGAGGGAGACGACATATGACCGCCTCGAACCCGAGCGCCGAACAGTACGACGTGGCGATACTGGGCAGTGGTATGGCCGGCGGAATGCTGGGAGCGGTCCTGGCCCGCAACGGCGTGAAAGTTCTGCTGCTCGACGCGGGAACTCATCCGCGCTTCGCGGTGGGTGAGTCCACGATCCCCTACACGTCGGGAATGACCCGGCTCATCGCCGACCGTTACAACGTACCCGAGCTGAAACCGCTGTCCAGCCACAAAGGCATCAGTTCACAGGTGTCCAGGTACTGTGGACAGAAGCAGAACTTCGGGTTCGTGTATCACGAAGAGGGGAAGCTGCAGGACCCCGGGAAGATCAATCAGTTGGTGGTTCCGTCCGCGATCCGTACCGAGACGCATCTCTTCCGCCAGGACATCGACTCGTATCTGTTCAATGTCGCGGTGAAATACGGAGCCCACCCGCGCCTGGCCACCCGCATCGCCGATGTCGAGATCGACCCGGAAAAGGGTGCGCTGCTGCGTACCGAGCGCGGTGAGGAATTCCGTGCGAGCTATGTCGTCGACGGCAGCGGATTCCGCTCGCCGCTCGCCGAAAAGTTCGAGCTGCGCGAGACACCGACCCGGGCGAGGACCCACTCCCGCACGCTGTTCACCCACATGATCGGCGTGACGCCCTTCGACAAGGCGCCGGCGGCCAGGAAGCACGATCAGCCCAACCCGTGGCATCACGGCACGCTGCACCACGTCTTCGACGGCGGCTGGCTGTGGGTCATCCCGTTCGACAACCACCCGGAGTCGATCAACCCGCTGTGCAGCGTGGGCCTGACCCTCGACCCCCGGGTCTTCCCCAAGGACGAGACCCCCGGCCAGCAGGAGTTCGACGCGTTCCTCGGGCGGTTCCCGGAGATCGCCTGGCAGTTCAGGAACGCCAAGGCGGTACGCCCCTGGGTGTCCACCGGACGCCTCCAGTACTCCGCCAAGCAGGTCGTCGGCGAGCGCTTCTGCCTGACGTCGCACGCCGCCGGATTCATCGACGCGCTGTACTCGCGCGGGCTGACCAACACCCTGGAACTCGTCAACGCCCTTGGCTGGCGGCTCATCGCGGCCTCCCGCGACGGAGACTGGTCCCAGGAGCGGTTCAACTACCTGGAGACGCTCCAGCAGGGCCTGTTCGACTTCCACGACGATCTCGTCTACAGCTCCTTCGTGGGATTCCGGGACTACGAACTGTGGAACGCCGTCAACCGCACCTGGATGCTCGGCACCATGCTGGGCAATGTGATGCTGGAGGACGCCTATTACCGGTACACCCGCACCGGGGACGAGGATATCCTCCTGGAGCTGGAGAACAGTAAGCGCCCGGGATCTCCGCTCCCAGTCAGTGATGGGTTCAACAGAATGGGCGTCCTCGCGCGCGAAGTGTGCGAATCCGTCGAATCGGGATCGGTCACACCTACCGCGGCCGCCGCCCGGATTCTGGAGCACGTCCGGCAAGCGGACTTCATCGCTCCGTCATTCAGGTTCGGCGAGCGTGACACCCGGTGCTTCAATATGTCGCCGGCCAAGATGGCGACCAATGCCGTGTGGTGCCGCAGGGAGGCCCCGCCCGAGATCGGTCCGAGAATGATCAACGCGAGCAAGGGCCTGGTGCGGATGCGGCTGCGCGGCTGAGTGCGCGAGGTACACCACTCCGCACCGGGAACGACAAACCCCTACCGAATAGGTAGGGGTTTTCGCTTGAGAGCGCGAAATGAGGGGTGTCGAGGCCGTTCCCGATCAACGTACGCTGCCGATACCTCTCGGGATTCTCTCCACACCGAGTGTGTCGCAGTGCGACGAAGTTCAAGGGGGTTTCCGCCCCGGATCCGTAACCGTCCGGAAGGCAGCGCATGGTCGCGAACACAGCAGACGACGCCGCGGAATCCATCGCCGTGGTCGGCATGGCAGGCCGCTTCCCGGGAGCCGCCGACACGGACGCTCTGTGGCGGCTGCTGATGGACAGGGGCGACGCGATCGGCCCGGTACCGGCGGACCGGTGGGACGCGTCCGCGTCCCTCGACCCGGAACGCGAGATCCAGGGCGTCGGAGGGTTCCTGGAGGACGTGGACCGCTTCGACGCCGCCTTCTTCGGCATCTCACCGCGCGAGGCCGCCGCGGTCGACCCGCAGCAGCGCCTCATTCTCCACGAGGCCTGGCGGGCCCTCGAGGACGCCGGCGTCCGCGCGAGCGACCTGGAGGGCACCCGCACCGGTGTGTACGTGGGAGCCTCCTGGCACGACTACGAGCTGCTGCGCAAGGAGCGTGCCGCCCGGCCCACCCCGCACAGCCTCGTCGGCAACGCCCTCGACGTGATCGCCGCTCGGGTGTCGTACGTGTTCGGCCTGCGCGGGCCGAGCCTGACCGTGGAGACCGGCTGCTCCTCCTCGCTGGTGGCGCTCCACCTGGCGGCACAGGCGTTGCGCCAGGGCGAGATCGAGGCGGCCCTCGTCGGCGGTGTGAACCTGATGCTCGACCCCCATGTGACCATCGGGCTCACGCACTTCGGGGCCCTGTCGCCCGACGGCCGCTGCGCGACGTTCTCGGCGCACGCCAACGGCTTCGTACGCGGTGAAGGCGTCGCCGTCCTCCATGTGAAGACCCTGGAACGCGCCCTCGCCGACGGCGACCGGGTGCACGCCGTCATCCCGCGCACCGTCGTCAACAACGACGGCGGCGGCGAGAGCCTGGTCACGCCGAGCCCCGAGGGACAGCGCGACCTGCTCACGCGCGCGTACGGGGACGGGGTCGTGCCGCTCGACTCCGTCGCCTACATCGAGGCACACGGCACCGGCACCGGACGGGGCGACCCGATCGAGGTGACCGAGATCGGCCGGGCCGTGGCCCGGCCCCGCACCGGCGGCCCGCTGGCCGTCGGCTCGGTGAAGACCAACATCGGCCACCTGGAGGCGGCCGCGGGGATGGCGGGACTCTTCAAGATCCTGCTCGCGCTGCGCCACCGCACCGTTCCGCCCAGCCTGCACTCCGCCGAACTCAACCCCGGCATTCCGTTCGACGACCTGAACCTGCATGTCGTGCGCGAGCCCCTGCGGCTGCCGGCCGGAGGGACACTCGCGATGGGTGTGAACTCCTTCGGCTGGGGCGGCACGAACGCGCACGTCATCGCGGTGAGCCCGCCCGAGCCGACCGCCGAGGCGACCCGCGGGGACCTGTCCAGGGGCCCGGCGACGGGCCTGGCGCCCCTGGTGCCGCTGTCCGCGAAGGACCCCCGGGTGCTGGCCCGCCGGGCAGCGGAGCTCGGGGCCGCGCTCGACGGCCTCGACCTCGCCGATGTCGCGGGCACCCTCGCCAGGCGGCGGGACCACTTTCCGGTGCGCGCCGCGTTCCTCGCCGCCGACACCGCACAGCTCGCCGGCAAGCTCGACGCGTTCGCCACCGGGGGCGCCGAGGTGGACGGCGTGGCCCAGGGCCGGGCCACAGGACGCGGACGCACCGCGTTCGTCTTCCCCGGACAGGGCTCGCAGTGGAGTGGAATGGGCCGCGAACTGTACCGGGACAGCCCGCTGTTCGCCGACGTGATCCGCCGCTGCCGGGCCGCCCTCGCCCCGCACGTCACCTGGGACCTGCTCGACATCTTCACCGGCGACGCGGGCGACGCGTGGACCAAGCGCATCGACATGCTCCAGCCCACTCTCTGGGCCATGTCACTGGCCCTGGCCGAGGTGTGGCGGGCCTCGGGTGTCGAGCCGGACGTCGTGCTCGGCCACAGCCAGGGCGAGATCACCGCGGCCACCCTCGCGGGCATCCTCAGCTACGAGGACGCCGCCCTGGTGACGGCACGGCGCAGCGCGATCGCCATGCGTACCTCGGGACAGGGCCGGATGCTCGCCGTCGACCTGGACCGGGAGGCGGCCGCGGCGGCGCTCGAGGGGTTCGAGGACAGTGTGTCCCTCGCCGTGCACAACGGACCCAACTCGTGCGTTCTCTCCGGAGAGAAGGACGCCGTCCTGATGCTCAAGGAACTCCTGGAGGCCGACGGCACGTACTGCAGGCTCGTCAACGTCGACTACGCCTCGCACAGCCCGCAGATGGACCCGCTCGAAGCGGACCTCCTCACCGCGCTCGGGCCCGCCGCACCGCGCGAGGGCACGATCGCCCTCATGTCGACCGTACGGTGCCAGGTCCTCGACGGCGCCGAGCTGGACGCCGCCTACTGGGTGGAGAACCTGCGCAGCCCGGTCCTGTTCGCCGACGCGATGGAAGCGCTGCTCGACGACGGGGTCACCCACGTCGTCGAGATCAGCCCGCACCCCGTGCTGGCCCCGGCCGTCGAGCAGCTCGGTGCCGGGCGGGAGCGACAGCCCGCCGTGCTCACCACGCTGCGCCGGCACCATGGCAGCCCCGACGACCTGGCGCTCGCGCTCGCGGAGGGTTACGTCAGCGGTCTGGAGCCGTTCGGTTCGCTGCCCCGCACCCCCCTGGCGCCGGTGCCCGGCTATCCGCTGGAGGGCGACCGGCACTGGACGCCGCCGCGGCAGCGCGGTTCCGGCGCGGTGCGCGGCTTCGACCCGGAGCCGGTGCCCGCGCCCGGGCGCCCCGATGTGTGGCAGGCGGATCTCGAACTCGCCGTGCCGGACCTGCCGTGGCTCGCGGACCACCGCGTGTACGACACGGCCGTGCTGCCCGGTGCCGGGATGCTCACACTGGCCGTGCACACGGCACGGGCCCGCCTCGGGGCAGGCTCCCTGCGCGTCGACGACGTCGTCTTCCACAAGGAGGTCACGGTCGGCGACGACCCGGTGCGGCTGGCCGCCGAGTGGCACGGCGACGGCGGCGCGCGCGGCGCGTTCCGCCTCCTGTCACTGCCCTCGCAAGCCGCGGAGTGGACGGTGAACGCGACGGCACGCGTCGCCCCGGACCACGGCCGGGAGGCACTCCCGGAGTTCCCCGCCTGGTACGACGATGAGGTGGGGTACGGCCCGGACGCCCGGTACCGGGACGCCCCGCACGGCGTCCCCGCCCCGGCCGGCCCGGTGGCCGCCGACACCTTCTACGACACCTGTGCCGCGCGCGGCCTCCACTACGGTCCGGCCTTCCGCTGCGTGAGGTCGGTACGGGTGCGGCCCGACGCCGGCGAGGCCGTGGGCGAGGTGGTGCTCGGGGAGCGGCTGCGCGCGTCGAACCGGCGGCACGTCCTGCACCCGGCGCTGTGGGACGGCGCGTTGCAGGTCTCGCTGTGCCTTGGCGGCGCGGACGGAGAGGCACTCGTGCCCACGTCCGTGCGCGCGGTGCGGCTGCTGAACGACCACGACCAGCCGGTCACACGCCTGTGGTCGCACGCCGTGCGGCGCCCGGAGGGCGACCTGGACGTCATCGTCTTCGACGAGGAGCGCAAGCCGCTGCTGCTGATGGAGGGCCTGACGCTGCGGCCCCTGCCGGGCGGCGGCGGCGCGGTGTCGGACGCGGAGCGGCTGCACCGCGTGGAGTGGACCGACACGGAGGACGGAACAGAGAGCGGAATGGACGGCGGCACGCTGGCCGGTACCGACGCCGGCCGCTGGCTCGTCGTGGGGGAGACCACCGGCGTGCCCGCCGAACTCGCCCGTGCACTGGAGGAATCGGGCGCCCACGTGGTGTGTGCCGAGGCGCCGCCGCTCACGGGCGACGGGCAGGAGCTCGACCTCGGTGCCGTCGGCGCCGGTGAGGTGGACGGAGTCGTGTTCGTCGCGCCGGGGCCCGCCGCGGGGCACGCGGCGCAGCGTGCGGGCCTCGGCGCGCTCGCCGCGGTCGTCCGCGGCTGCGTCGCACTCGGCGTACCGCCCCGGCTCACGGTGGTCACCGACCGCGCGCAGGGGGCGGGCGGCGAACACGTGCCCGACCCGGGCGCCGCCCAGTACTGGGGTTTCACCCGCGTACTGCGCAGGGAGCACGGCGAGCTGGAACCGCGCCTGGTCGACGTGGTCACCGACGGTGCCGACTGGGCGAAGACCTGCGCCGCGGAGATCCTCGGCGCGGGCACCGACGACCAGGTCGCGCTGCGGGGCGGGCGACGGCTCACGGCCGGCATCGTGCGCGGTCCCGCGCTCGGCTCGGTGACGGGGCTGCCCGCGCCGCGCACCGGCCCTCAGCCGTTCGCGGTCCGGCCCCTGCCCCGGGGAACCGTGGACTGCGTACCGTTGGAGCGGCGCGCACCCGGCCCGGGCGAGATCGAGATCGAGGTCTCCGCGGCGGCTCTGGACCAGACCGACGTGCGTACCGCCGGAGCCGGCCCACGTCCGCCCCGCCGCGAGGGCGGCACCCCCGGAGCCTCGTCCGCCATTCCACCGTCCGACGGCGTCACCACGGGCGCCGGCCCGGGCGCGGCGGTGTTCGGGCACTCCTGCGCCGGAGTCGTCGTCGCGGCCGGTCCCGACGCAGGCGGACTCGCCGTCGGCGACCGCGTCGTGGCCTACGCGCCCGGCGCGCTGGCCAGCCACCTCACGGCGCACGTCGGACGCGTCCGGCCGATACCCGACGGACTCGGCGACGAGGACGCGGCCGGGCTGGTCCTCCCTCTCGTGACCGCCTGGCACGCGCTGACCGGTCCCGGCCGCCTGCGCCGGGGGGAGACGGTCCTCGTCCATACGGCGGGGGACGGACTCGGCGCCGCCGCCGTGCGGGTCGCACACGAACTCGGCGCACGCGTCATCGCCTCCGCGGCCACCACCGAGAGCCGTGCCCGGTTCACGGCACTGGGCGTCGGCGACGTCTTCGACAGCGAGGATCCGTACTGGCACGACCGGGTACGCGCGGCCACCGGAGGCCGAGGGGCCGACATCGTCCTGGGGCCGCTCACCGGTACGGCCGTTCGGTCGGACCTCGAACTCCTCGCCCCGGGCGGCCGGTTCGTCGACACCGGCGACCACGGCCCGGGCGGCGGCTCGATCGGGCTCGACGCGCTGCGCGGCGGCGTCAGCCTCGCCACCGTCGACATCCCCGCCCTGGTCAGGACGGAGCCCGAACGGTTCGCCCGGCTCCTGCGCGACGTGTGGGATCTCGTTGCCGAAGGACGGCTGGAGGCTCTTCCGGTGCGCCGTCACTCCTTCGCCGACGTGCCGCGCGCCCTGCGCGACGTACCGCGCGGCGAGCGCGTCGTCCTCACCGGGCCGAAGGACATCACCGGTGTGACACCCGTGCCGCTTCCCGGCGGCCGGTTGCGGGCCGACGGCACCTACCTGATCAGCGGCGGTCTGGGCGCGCTCGGGCTCTCGCTCGCCGAGTCCCTCGCCCGCGCGGGAGCCGGACACCTGGTCCTGCTCGGCCGCTCGGCGCCGCCCCCGGAGGCGGAGCTGCGGCTCGCGGCGCTGCGCGTCGACGGCACCAGGGTCGAGACGGTGCGCTGCGACGTCGGCGACCGTGCGGCCCTCGACCGGGTGCTCGCCGAGAGGCGCGCGGTCCTGCCGCCGCTGCGCGGGGTGGTGCACGCGGCGGGGCTCCTCGACGACGCAACGGTCCTCAACATCACCTCCCGGCAGCTCATGTCGGTGCTCACGCCGAAGGCGGACGGGGCGCGCAACCTCGACGCGGCGACCGAGGCCGATCCACTGGACTTCTTCGTCCTGTTCTCCTCGGCGGCGACCCTCGTCGGCAATGCGGGCCAGGCCGTCTACGCCGCGGGCAACTCCTATCTCGACGCGGTCGCCGAATCCCGCAGGCGCCGCGGTCGTCCCGCGCTGAGCGTCCAGTGGGGCCCGGTCACCGACGTCGGTCTGGCCGCCGACGCCGACGGGCGGCGCGGTGCACGGCTCGCGGAGCGCGGCATGGGCGGCATCACGGCCGAGGAGGTCTGGCCGGCCCTGGTGCGGCTGCTCGACGGGGACGACCCGGTCGTCGGCTACGTACCCATCGATCTGCGGCAGTGGTTCGACGCCTATCCGGACACCGCCGCCCTCAAGAGCTGGGAGCGGCTGCGCGCCGTCGCCCGCGACAGCGGGCACACCGGCGCCTCGGGTGCCGAGTTCCGTGCGCGGCTGCGCGCGGCCGCCCCCGAGGAGCGGGCCCCGCTCGTGGAGGCCACGGTGCGCGAACTCGCCGGCCGCGTACTGCGCGTGGACCCCGCGGCCATGGACGGCGAGACGCCGTTCAAGGAACTGGGTCTCGACTCGCTGATGAGCCTGGAACTGCGCAACCGGCTCGAGGCGGCGCTCGGCCTCAAGCTGTCGCCCACCCTGCTGTGGTCCTACGGCAGCCCGACCGCGCTCGCCGGAGCGCTCGCCGGGCAACTGCTCGCGGCCCCGTCGCAAGAGCAGTGAGCGAGCCCACCACACCGCTTCCTACCTCCGTCCCACCCGTCTGCGAGGAACTCCGCACATGGACAGTCCCCACCAGGATCACCAGGAACACCGCGA
The DNA here is from genome assembly GCF_002005225.1 of Streptomyces pactum. Taxonomy (NCBI): domain Bacteria; kingdom Bacillati; phylum Actinomycetota; class Actinomycetes; order Kitasatosporales; family Streptomycetaceae; genus Streptomyces; species Streptomyces pactum. The sequence goes on along the minus strand of NZ_CP019724.1, from coordinate 1,073,661 downwards.
GGCCGACGGCCCGACCGCGGACGGCGCGGCGCCCGGAACCAAGCAGACCCCGCTGACCCGCGCCTTCGCCACCATCCGCAACCTCCAACGGCGCCTGGACGAGCAGCAGGCCAACCAGCCGATCGCCGTCGTCGGCGTCGGCCTCCGGCTGCCCGGCTCCATCGACGGCCTGGACGGCTACTGGACGGCCCTCGCGGAAGGCCGCGACCTCGTGCGGCCGATGCCGGCCTCCCGCAAGGGCCCCTTCGCGCGTGAGTGGGAGGGGCTGCCGCAGCGGGGCGGCTTCCTCGACGAAGTCCTGGACTTCGACGCCGACTTCTTCGGCATCAGCCCCCGCGAGGCCCGCCACCTCGACCCGCAGCACCGCATGCTGCTCGAAGTGACCTGGGAGGCACTGGAGAACGCGGCGCTGCCCGCCGACGCACTCGCGGGCACCAGCGCCGGTCTCTACCTCGGCATCATGTGGCAGGACTACCGGGACTGGCTCACCGGGGAGCCCGACGCCTACTGGACGACCGGCAACGGCCACAACTTCGCGGCGGGGCGCATCGCCTACGCCCTGGGGCTGAACGGCCCCGCCATGTCCGTCGACACGGCCTGCTCCTCCTCGCTCGTGGCCGTGCACCTCGCGGTGCAGGCGCTGCGGCGCGGCGAGTGCGAGACGGCGTTCGCCGCCGGAGCCAACCTGATCATGTCGCCGCGGTCCATGCGGCTCGTGCAGGAGACCCGTTCCCTCTCACCGGACGGGCTGTGCCGCACGTTCGACGCGCGCGCGGCGGGCTTCACCCGCGGCGAGGGCTGCGGGGCCGTCGTTCTCAAACGCCTGGACCACGCGCTGCGCGACGGGGACCGCGTGCACGCCGTGATCCGCGGATCGGCGCTCAACCAGGACGGGCGCTCCGGCGGCTTCACCGCACCGAACGTCCTCTCCCAGGTCTCCCTCATCGAGACGGCCCTGTCCACGGCCGGACTCGAACCGTCCGACATCGGATACGTCGAGGCGCACGGCACCGGCACCTCCCTCGGTGACCCGATCGAGATGGAGGCGCTCGCCACCGCCCTCGGGCGGCGCAACGGCGGGGCGCCCCTGCCCGTCGGCGCCGTCAAGACCAACTTCGGTCACCTGGAGTCGGCGGCGGGAATCGCCGGGCTCGTCAAGGCGGCGCTCTGTCTGCGGCAGCGCCGGATCCCGCCCGTGGTGCACTTTAGGACGCTCAATCCGCGTATCGACCTCTCCGGCACGGGCATCACCGTGCCCACAGCTCTGGAGGAGTGGCCCGAAGGAGCCGGAGACCACGCGGCGGTCAGCTCCTTCGGGATGAGCGGTACGAACGCGCACGTCATCCTCGGCCTGCCGACCGACGAGGAGCGCGCCGCGCACGAGCAACCCCGGCCCGACGTACCCGTCAGGGAGTTCGAGCTGTCCGCCAGGACGCCGCAGGCGCTGCGCGCACTGGCGAGCGCCTGTGCCGAACGCCTCGGCGGGCTGGCCGACACCGACTACGCGGCCTTCGCGCACACGGCGGGCGCCGGCCGGGCACGCCTGGAGGTCCGGGCCCGCGTCGTCGCGGGCGATCCCCGCACGGCGGCGGCCGCGCTGCGCGCCCTGGCGTCCGGCACCCCCACCCCGGACGTGTCCGTGGTGGACACGGCGGACGGCGACGCCCGGGCCGAGCGACCCGGCGGCGACCTGCCGCGTCGGGTCATCGACCTGCCGGGCTATCCGTGGCAGCGCCGGCGGTACGCGCCCGAAGGCATCGAGAAGCGCGCCGTGGAACGCCCGGACGCCGAGCCGACGCGCCGTCACCGACTGGTCTGGGAGGAAACGGAGCCGCCGGCCGCCACGGCGGCGGACGCGATGGCCCCGGACCTGGTGCTGGCCGGCGACGACGGTCCGCTCCTGACCGGCCTGGTCCGGGAGGCGGCGGCGCGCGGCGCACGCGGAACGGTGCTCGTGCCGCCGGACACGGTGCTGCCCGGGACGACGGACTGGGAACGCGCCCCGCTGCCCGCCGACCCCGACGAGTGGCGCGCCTTCTGGGCGACGCGAGCCGGGACCGGAGTGTCCCGCCTCGTCCTCGCACTGAAGGCGACCGCGTTCCCGGACGAGGACGAGATCCGGAGCCAGGCCCAGACCGCGACCGACACCAATACCGCGACCGACACCAATACCGCAGCCGATACCGATTCCGATACCGATACCGATACGGCGACCAAGGTCCGGAACGGAAGCGGGACCGGTGGCGCCGGCCGGAGCGACGACCCGAGGCGGCCGTCCGTGCCCGGCGCCGAGCTGTGCGCCGCCGTCACCGCCGCCGTCACCGTGGCGGCCGAGTCCGTGGCGGCCGAGTCCACGGGCACCCCCGCCGCCCTCGTGTACGCGGTGACACGCGCCGCCCGCCGCACCGGCCCCGCCGACCGGGTGGCCGCCACCGACCACGGCGCCCTGCACGGACTCGCGCCGGTACTGGGCCTCGAACTCCCCGCCGCCTGGGGCGGAGTCGTCGACCTGCCGCACGCGCCGACACGCGACGACCTCGGTGCGCTGCTGACTCTCACCGCCACCCGGGCCCCGCAGCCGGACGGCGCGCAGCCCCGGATCATGGAGGACCTCGCAGCCGTGAGGGACGGGCGCGTCCTCGGCGCGCGACTGCGGCCGGAGCCCCTGCCCGACACCACGGGACTGCCGGTACGTCCCGACGCGACCTACGTGGTCACCGGTGGACTCGGCGCAGTGGGCCGGGAGTTGTCCGCGGAACTGGTACGCCGCGGCGCACGGCACCTGCTGCTGATCGGACGCAGGGACGAGGACGCGCTGGGGCGGCAGGCCGCCGACGCGCTCGCCGAACTGAGGCGGTGCGCCGGGCGGGTGGTCTACCGGGGCGGCGGCTGCGACACGCCGGCCGCGCTGGCCGCCGCCTGCGCCCCGCTCGACGAACTGCCCCCGGTGCGCGGGGTGATCCACGCCGCCGGCACCGTCGAGCGGCACCCGGCCGCCCGTACCGGCGCCGCCCTGTTCGGCCGCGCCCTGCGGGACAAGGCCGCGGGCGCCTGGTGGCTGCACCGGGCCGCTCGGGACTGGGACGTGGACTTCTTCGTACTCGTCTCGTCGGTCTCCGCCGTGTGGGGCACCGATCAGTGCGCCGCCTACGCCGCGGCCAACGGAAGCCTGGACGCCCTCGCCGCGCACCGCGTGTCCCGGGGGCTGCCCGCCGTGAGCGTGGCCTACGGCCCGTGGGCACTGGACGGCCAGGGCATGGCCGACGGCGCGGCGCGCGACCAGTACGCCCGTCTCGGTGTCGGGGCGCTCGACGCCGAGGCGGGGCGCGCGGTCCTGGCCGCGAGGCCGGCCGCGGACAGCGGGCACGTCGTGGCCTGCCCCCTGGACCTTCCGCGCTTTCGGCGGTTGATGTCCGCGCTGCGGCCCCGCGGCCTGACCTCCGTGCCCGAAGCGGCTGGGGAGCGGTCCGACCGGGCCGCATCCAGCGAGCCCGTTGTCGTGCACCGGCTCGCCGAGCTACCGGACCGGGCTCGCGCGGACGCGGCCGGCACCCACGTCGCCCGCATCCTCGCGGACATCCTCGGACACGACGACGAACGGTCCGTGCGCCGCGACACCGGCTTCTTCGACCTCGGCCTCGACTCGATCGCGGCCGTCGATCTGGTGGCCAGGCTCTCCGCCGCCTTCGTCACGCCGCTGCTGCCCGCCGATGTCTTCGACCATCCCACCGTGACCGAACTGGCCGCGTTCCTGTTGACCAGGTCCGCGAGCGGGACCGATCCGGCCGCCCCGGGCGGCCCCGCCCCCGAGCCCACCGGGGCGAAGCGCCGTCGGCGCCCCGTCCCCGAAGCCGACGCCGGGCCGGCCCGGGTCCCCGCCGCCGTAGCCGAAGCGGCGCAGCGCGCCGACGACGGAGCACTCGACGACGGAGCACTCGACGACGGAGCACCCGAGGACGGCACACCGGACGCGGGGGAACCCGTCGCCATCGTCGGTATGGCCGGGCGCTTCCCGGGCGCCGACTCCGTCGACGAACTGTGGGACCTGCTCCGCGAGGGCCGGGACGGCGTCGGCACCATGCCCCGCGAGCGCCGGGAGGCACTGCACGTCCGCGACGACGGGCCCGTCACCAGCGACCAGGGCGGCTATCTGCGGGACATCGACCGGTTCGACGCCGACTTCTTCGGCATCCCGGCCCGCGAGGCCCAGAATCTCGATCCGCAGCAGCGGCTCCTGCTGGAGTCGGCCTGGCACGCCCTGGAGGACGGCGGCATCGACCCGCGCCGCCTGAAGGACACCAGGACCGGTGTGTTCGTCGGCGTCAGCTACGCCGACTACGCGCGCCTGCTCGCCCAGGGGGGAACGGACGGGCTCGACGCGTACTACGGCACCGGCACCGCCCTGAACGCGGCGGCCGGGCGCATCGCCTACGTGCTCGGCCTGACCGGACCCGCCCTCGCCGTCGACACGGCGTGCTCCTCGTCGCTCGTGGCGCTCCACCTGGGCATCCGGTCGCTGCGCTCGGGCGAGAGCGACACCGTGCTCGCGGGCGGCGTCAACGTGATCCTCGACCAGACCGCGTCCATCGCCGTCAGCCGCGCCCACATGCTGTCGCCCGACGGGCGCTGCCGCACCTTCTCCGCCGACGCGAACGGGTTCGTGCGCTCCGAAGGCTGCGGAGTGCTCGTCCTCAAGCGCCTCGCCGACGCCCTGCGCGACGGCGACCCCGTCCTGGCCGTCGTGCGCGGCAGTGCCGTCAACCAGGACGGCGCCTCGTCCGGGCTCACCGCGCCGAGCGGCGCCGCACAGGAGGCGATGCTCACGGCCGCCCTCGCCGACGCGGGGACGGACGGCGCCGAGATCTCCTACCTGGAGGCCCACGGCACCGGCACCACGCTCGGCGACCCCATCGAGATCGGCGCGGCCTGGCGGGTCCTCGGCCCGGACCGCAAGCCGGGCGCCCCGCTGAAGATCGGGTCCGTCAAGAGCAACATCGGGCACTGCGAATCCGCCGCGGGCATGGCCGCGGTCATCAAGACGGTGCTCGCGCTGCGGCACGGACTGCTGCCCGCCAATCTGCACTTCTCGGAACCCAACCCGCACATCGACTGGACTTCGATGAACCTGCGGGTCGTGGAGAGCCCCACACCGTGGCGTGCCTCCGCGGGGCCGCGCGTGGCGGGTGTCTCCGGCTTCGGCTTCACCGGGACCAACGCGCACATCATCCTGGCGGAGGCCCCCACCCCCGCCCCGGACGTCGACCAGGATCCCGCCCCCGGCACCGGCACCGAGACGGCCGACGATCCCCGGGCCGCCCGGCCGCTGTGCCTGCTGCCGCTCTCCGCGCCCGACGCCGCCGGACTCGACCGGCTCTCCTCCGCATGGCGTCACCGCATCGAACGGGCCGCCCCCGGGGAACTCCCGGGCCTCGCCCGCACCGCCGGCGCCGGCCGCGCCCACTTCCCGTACCGCAGGGCGCTGCTCGGCCGCGACCGCGACCAGCTCCTGGCGGGGCTGGACACCCCGGCGCCCGCCCCGCGGCAGGGCGGCGGCCCGCCGCGTGTCGCGTTCCTGTTCTCCGGCCAGGGCAGCCAGTACGCCGGCATGGGGCGCGAACTGTACGAGACCGAACCGGTGTTCCGTTCCGCGTACGACTCCTGCGACCGCGTCCTCGCACCGCTGCTCGGCGCCTCACTGACCGACCTCGTCCTGTACGCGGACGACCGAACAGCCGTGCACGAGACCCGGATCACCCAGCCCGCCCTGGTCTCCCTGGAGTACGCGCTGGCCGCGCTGTGGGAGTCCTGGGGGGTCCGGCCCGACGTCGTGCTGGGGCACAGCGTCGGTGAGATCTCCGCGGCGCTGTGCGCCTCGGTGATGGACCTCGACACGGGCCTGGCACTGATCGCGGAGCGTGCCCGGCTGATGCAGGCCACCGAACGCGGCGCGATGCTCGCCGTCGTCGCGCCGGAGCAGGACGCGGCGGCCTGGGCGGCGGAGGCCGGGCTCGACCTCGCCGCGGTCAACGGACCCAAGGCGACGGTTGTTTCCGGCGCCCCCGACGCGGTCGCCGTCCTGGAGAAGCGCCTCACCGGCCTCGGGGTGCGCCACCGCAGACTCAGCGTCTCGCACGCCTTCCACTCGGCGCTCCTCGACCCCGCCCTCGACGACTTCTCGGCGGCCCTCGCCCCGCTGGAGTTCGGACCGCCCGCCGTACCGCTGGTGTCGAACGTCACCGGCCGGCCGGCGGGTCCCGACGAGCTGGACGCCGCGTACTGGCGCGAGCACGCCCGCCGGCCCGTCCGGTTCCTGGACGGGGCACGGGAGCTGGCGGCACTCGACGTGGACGTCTGCCTGGAGATCGGACCGGACCGCACCCTCGTCAACCTCGTCAAGGCCGCGGGCGTCGCGTCTTTCGACGGCACCGCCTTCTCGCTGCGGCGCGGCGCTCCGGGCGGCGACACGATGCTCACGGCCGCCGCGAAGCTGTACGAGCTGGGCAGGGACCTCGACTGGCGGCGCGTCGGCGCCGCCGCCCGCGGCCGCTCCACGGGCCGGCTCGCCGCCCCGCTCTATCCGTTCGCGGACTCCAGGCACTGGACGCCCGCCGCCGCGCGGACGGCAGTCCCGGCGCCCCCGACCGCCACGGGGACGGGAGAAGCCCCGCCCTGGGGCGTCCCGCTGCGCTCACCCGCCCTGCGCGGCCGCGTCTTCGCCACCCGGCGCGGCACCGACTACCCCGCCCACCTCACCGACCACCGGCTCTTCGGCGTCGTCTCCGTGCCCGGCGCCTCCCAGACGGCCACGGCCCTCTCGGCGCTCGGCAGCGGCGGCACCCCGGTCGCCCTGGAGGACCTGCACTTCCCGCGCGCGCTGGTGCTGCGCGACGGCGAACGCTACGACCTGCAGATCATCGAGGCCGAACAGGCCCACGGCGCTCGCACGGTGAGCGTGCAGAGCCTGGTCGACGCCGGGCGCGGCCGGTGGCAGGAACACCTCGCCGCACGCGTCGTCGACCCGGGCCCGGCCGGGACGGCGCCGCCGCCCGACACGCGGGCCTTCGTCGCGAACGCTTCCACCCATGTGGACGGCGAGCGCTTCTACGCCCATCTGCGGGCCCTCGGCTACCACTTGGGCCCCTCCTTCCGCTGGATCCAGGAGGTGTGGATCGACGGTGACGAGGCGGTCGTACGCTTCGCCGAACCAGAGCGGATGAACGAGAGCCCGGACGGATACGAGATCCACCCGGGCCTGCTCGACTCGCTCCTGCAGTCCACGGTGGCCTTCGCGGTCGCCCGGACCGCACCCGGCTCCGTCACCGAGGAGACGTCCCTCGCCATCCCGTTCGCGGCCGCCCGGGTCGACTTCCCGGGACGGCCGCCGCGTGGCCCGGGCAGCGAACTCTGGGGCCACGTCCGGGTCGTACGCGATGCGCACGCCCGCCGGCCGGCGGACTTCCACGCCATCGGATCGGCGGACCTGCGGCTCTTCGACGGCACGGGTGGGACGGTGCTCGCCGTCGAGGAGTTCCGGTTCCGCGGTGCGCCGCGGGCGCTCCTGGAGCGGTCACTGCGGGAGCGCACGGGACATGCCCACGAGATGACCACCGAGCCGGTCACCGTCGCGGAGCCCACCGGGCGGCACCGGATCGCCGTCGCCGGCGCCGACCAGCCGCCGATCAAGCTGCTCGTGCGCGCCTTCGAGCAGCTCGGTCACCGGGTGACCACCGTGGACGCGCCCGAACTCCTCACCGCGGACGCGGACGCGGACCTGATCGTCGACACCCGGTTCGTCCTGCCGCCCGGCGGACCCGGCGCCGGCAGTCCGCCCGAGGCCGTCCTCGGCTGCGCGGCGGCGCTGGCCCGCACCCTGCGCGAGACGCCGCGGCACATCCCGTACGCCGTGATGAGCGCGGCGCCGCCCCCCGGCGCTCCCGGGCCCGACCCGGCGGCGCCGCTGCGCGACGCGCTCTGGGGGCTGCTCGCCTCGCTGGAGGCCGAGCAGCGGGACCGCAGTCTGCTGCGGGTCACGTCGCGTGCGGGAACCGGCCCGGACACCGTCGCCCGCGTCCTCACCGGAGCCCTGGAGGCAGGATTCCCCGAGCCCCGCCTGGAGATCGGCGCCGAGGGCACCGCGGCGGTCCGCCTGGTGCCGCGGGAAGAGCCCCTGCCCGACGGCGCCCCCGAGGGCGTCGCGGGCGCCGCCGCGCTGATCACCGGAGGCCTGGGCGCGCTCGGCCTGAGCACGGCCCGCGTCCTCGCCGGCTGGGGCGCGTCCGCCGTCACGCTCATGAGCCGTTCGGAACCCGACGCGGCGGCTCGGCACGTCATCGACGAGCTGACGGCGGGCGGCACCGCGGTCCAGGTGGTGCGCGGCGACGTCACCGACGCCGAGGACTGCCGACGCGCCGTCACGGAGGCCGCACGCCGGGCGCCGCTGCGGCTCGTGCTCCATCTGGCGGGCACCACCGACGACCGCGCCTTCGGACACCTCGACGAGCAGGCCTTCGCCGCCGTGTTCGCCGCCAAGGCGTCCGGCGCGGCGCGGCTCGCCGACGCACTGCGGGACCAAGGGCGGACCGAGGACCTGACCGCCCTCGTGCTGTACTCCTCCGTCTCGGCTGTGCTCGGCTCGGCGGGACAGGCCAACTACGCGGCCGCCAACGGCTACCTGAACGGTCTCGCCCGGACCCTGCGCGCCTCGGGCCTGCCCGCCACGAGCGTCTCCTGGGGGCCGTGGCAGCCCGCCGCCAAGGGCGGCCTCGCCGGGTCCGACGCCACCCGGCGGGCCATCGGCAGGCTCGGCATCAGCCCGCTCGACGACGAGGCCGCGGCCGGTCTTCTGCATCTCGCCGTCGCCGGGCAGGCCCCGCACCTGGTGGCCGTCGCCGTGGACACCGCGCAGTACGAACGGGCCGCGGGCCCCGCACGGGCGGCACTGCTGCGCGGCACCTCCCCGGCCCCGGAGCGGGAAGCGGACGGGGAGCCGCGCGGCTGGCTGCGACAGGACCTCGAGGGGCTCGACGCCGAGGCGGCCGACGAGCGACTGCGGACCGCCGTGCGCGAGTTCGCCGCCGAGGTGCTCGGCGAGCGCTTCGAGGCCGACGACGACCTGGGCTTCGGCGATCTGGGCCTCGACTCGATCATGGTCATCGATCTGCGGACCCGGCTCTCCCACGCCCTCGCCACGGACCTGCCCGCGACCGTCGCGCTCGACCACCCGACGGTCGCGCTCCTCGCCGCGTACCTCGCGGACGGCGCGGCCCGCACCGGGCAGGAGCCGGAGCCGGCCGCGCCCCGGACACCCGCCGCCGAACCGGCCCTCCCCCCGGCGGCCGACCCCGCGGCCCTGTCGTTCGACGAACTAGTCCAGGCCGTCCAGGCCGATCTGACCCGAGAGAAGTGAGGACGGACACCATGGACCCGGCGGAGATCCGTCAGCTTATGGAGGACCAACTCAGGCTGTCCCGGCGGCTGCGGGACCGGATACGTGAACTGGAGGACGAGCGGCGCGCCCCGGTCGCCGTCGTCGGCATGGGTCTCAGACTGCCCGGCGGCCTCACGTCCCCCGAGGCGTACTGGGATTTCCTGCGCGGCGACACCACGGCGTACTCCGGCATCCCGGAGGACCGTCCGGGACTGCGTGCCGCCTACGACCCGGACCCCGCGACCCCGGGGCGCAGCTACGTCGACACGGCCGGGTTCCTCGCCGGCATCGGCCACTTCGACGCCGAGTTCTTCGGCATCTCCCGGCGGGAAGCGAAGCTCCTCGACCCGCAGCAGCGACTGCTCCTCGAAACCGCCTGGGAGGCCCTGGAACGCGCCGGCATCGCGGTGCGGCGCGCGGACCGGCTGCCGGTCGGCGTCTACCTCGGCATGATGGCGTCCGAGTACGGCGAACGCCTCGAGGACCGCACGGACATGAGCCGCATCGATCCGTACTACACCACGGGCGGCGGCCTGTGCTTCGGCGCGGGCCGCATCAGTCACACGATGGGCTTCTCCGGCCCCGTCGCCAGTGTGGACACCGCCTGCTCCTCCTCTCTCACGGCGCTGCACCTGGCGCTCAAGGGGCTGCGCGCGGGCGAGTGCCGCTACGCGCTGGTGTGCGGCTCGAACCTCCTCCTGTCGGCCCATCTCATGGTGTCCCTGTGCCGGACGCGGGCCCTCGCCCCCGATGGCCGCTCGAAGTCGTTCCTCGCCTCCGCCGACGGATACGGGCGCGGCGAGGGCGTCGGCGCCGTCGCGCTGATGCGGCTCGCCGACGCGGAACGAGAGGGCCGCCCGGTGCTCGCCGTGCTCCGGGGCTCCGCGATGGGCCACGACGGAGCCGCCTCCGGCCTCACCGCGCCGAACGGCTCCGCCCAGCAGGAGGTGATCGGTGCCGCACTCGCCGACGCCGGGGTCGACGCGGGGGAACTCGGCTGGATCGAGGCGCACGGCACCGGTACCGCGCTCGGTGATCCCATCGAGGTGGGCGCGCTCGACGCCGTCCTCGGTGACGCCGTCCGTGCCCGGGGACTCCCGCTGCCCATCGGCAGCGTCAAGGCGCGCATCGGACACCTGGAAGCCGCGTCGGGCATCGCCGCCCTCATCAAGACGGTCCTGATGCTGCGGCACGGGGAGATACCGGCGGCCGCGAGCCCCGACGACGGGCCGCTCAATCCGCACATCCCCTGGGACAGCATCGCCTTCACCGTGCCGCGCGCCAACCAGCCCTGGCCCAAGGAGCTGCCGCGTCGCGTCGCGGGCATCAACTCCTTCGGGATGAGCGGCACGAACGTGCACGTCGTGCTGGAGGCATACGACCCCGCGCCCGCCGGCGGCGGGGCACCGGTGCCGGCCGGCGAGGCCGGCGTTCGCGCCCCCGAGCCGCATCCGGAGCTGATCACCCTCTCGGCCCGGACCCCCGGGGCTCTCCGTGAACTGGCCGACACGATCGCCGACCTGCTGCACAAGACCGGTCCGGACGAGCTCCCCGCCCTCTGCCACACACTGCGCAGTGGCCGCGCTCCCCAGCCGTGCCGCGTCGCGGTCACCGGCTCCGCACCGGCCGAGCTCGCCGACCGGCTGGCCCGGGCCGCACGGGCGGCGGACGGCGCCACGCGCGGGAGCAGCCCGCTGCGCCGGGTGACGCTGCGGGTGCCCGACGGCGTCGCCGCGCCGGCCCTGGCCGCGCTGGCCCGGGAGTTCCCGTGGCTGTTCGAGGGACCCGCCGAACCGGCCGCTCCGGAGCACCGACTGGCCGCCTTCGTGAGCGAGTTCGGCGTACCGGTCCGTCCCGGCGCCGACGCGTCCGGTGACGTCTTCACCTACCCCGCGGCGGAGGGCGACGACGGCGCGGCAGCCCACCGTCTGGCGCTGCTCACCCTGCTGGGGCGGCTCTTCGAGGCCGGCGCCGATCTGCGCCCGGATGCCCTGTGCGCCCCGGGGACGCCGCTCGTCGGTGACCTGCCGACGTATCCGTTCCAGCGCGAGCGCTACTGGGTCGACGAGCCGAGCACCGGCGTACCGGGCGATGGACGCCCGGCAGCGGGGGCCGACGGCGCGGCGCCGTCCGGGAGCTGGACGCGCGAGCGGATCCACGCCCATCTGCTCGCCGTGCTCAAGGACGCCCTGGAGGCCACCGACGACCCCGACATGGAGTGCTCCTTCCTGGAAGCGGGTGGCGACTCGTTCATCTCCACGCTGTTCATCACCAAGGTCGAGGAGCGCTTCGAGGTCGGGCTCACCCGTGAGGAACTCCCGCTCGACCTGCCGTTGCGCACCCTCATCGGCAGGCTCGCCGACGACATCGCCGCGGGCGAGTCCGCGGCCACCGAACAGGAGCGGCACCGGTGAGCGCCTTCATCCGCCCCCGGCGCAACGACGACCCGGCGCTGCGCCTGGTGGTCTGCCACCACGCCGGCGGTTCCGGCAGTGCCTACTTCCCGCTGGCCGCACACGTGCCCGCGGACTGGGACGTACTCCTCGTCGACCTGCCGGGCCGCGGCCGCAGGCACCGCGAGACACCACTGCGCGACATGGGAGCCATGGCGGCCCGGGTCACCGAGGACGTGCTGCCGTGGACCGGTCCGCCGCTCGCGCTCTTCGGGCACAGCATGGGCGCCGTCGTCGCGGTGGAGACCGCCCTCGCCCTGGAGAAGCGCGGGACACCCGTCGTCTGGGTCGGTGTGTCCGGGCGGCTCGCGCCCGCGGACTGCCGACCCGTCGCCCATCTCGACCCGCGGCTGCCCGACGAGGAACTGATGGCGGGGCTCAGCGCGATGGGCGGCATCCCGGACCGCTTCGACGAAGTACCCGAGTTCCGCCGTCACTTCCTGCGCCTGGTCCGCCACGACCTGACCGCGCTCGGCACGGTGCGGCCGAACGCCCCGGCCCGCGGGCTCGCCGCCCCGCTCACCGCCTTCGGCGCCACGCGCGACGCACTCGCGCCCGTGGGACTGCTGGCCAACTGGGCCGCCGAGACGAGCGGTTCCTTCACCCGGCAGGTCTTCGAAGGCGGCCACTTCCACTTCTTCGAGGACGGCTTCGCCGCGCTGGGCCGGTCCCTCGCGGACGAGGCCCGGTGCGCGCTGCGTGCCCTCGATCCGATCCCGACAGGAGGCCCGGCATGACCGAGACGAGGATCGTGCGGGAGGACATCGACATGCGCGCGCTGATGACGGGGTTCCCCACCGGCGTCTGCGTCGTGACGTCCCTGGACGACGGCGTCCCCTGGGGTATGACCTGCACCTCCCTGTGCAGCGTCGCCCTCGATCCGCCGACGCTCCTGGTGTGTCTGCGCCGCGGCAGCCCGACCCTGGGCGCCGTCCTGGCCAGCAGGGCGTTCGCGATCAACCTGCTGCACGACGAGGCCCGGTCGTCCGCGGAACTCTTCGCGTCCGGCGCCGCCGACCGCTTCGACCGCATCGCCTGGCGGGCCGACGACGGCGCCTGCGGACCGCACCTGGTGCTCTCCGCCCACACCGTCGCCGACTGCGAGGTCAGCGAGGCGAGCGAGGTCGGCGACCATGTCGTGATCATGGGCCGGGTACGGCGCGTGAGCATCCTCCAGTCCCAGCAGCCCCTCCTGTACGGCCTGCGTCGGTACGCGACCTGGCCCCAGGCCGTGGCCGACACCGACCCCCATCTCGACTTCATCAACTAGGCCGTCGACCGGCCCCAGCCACCGGGGCGGTGACGGGCCGGTGCGGTTGAGCAACCTGGAAGGTGCCGACGCCGGGCCGCCTCCATACGCTCGGAACGGACCGGACAACCGCCGGAACCCTCTCCCGTGCCTGCCCTGCCCGACAAGAGGAGACGATGTGCCCGCCAACCAGGACGTGGTCAAGGACCCGGCAGGCAAACGCGTGCGAGCCGATGTGTGTGTCATCGGGTCCGGCATCGTCGGACTGATCAACACCATCGCTCTCGCCAAGCGTGGACTGTCCGTCGTCTGTATCGACCAGCCCACCGAGAAGCAGCAGGAGAGCTACAAGGTCGGCGAGTCCCTGCTGATCTTCTCCAACGCCTTCCTGCGCACGCTCGGCGACTTGGACGACTCGCTCAACAAGTCGTTCCAGAAGGCGGGCTTCTGGATGGCCCACGGCCTGGAGGGCCGCACCTCCTTCGACGACGGCGTCTCCGAGTGGGGTTTCCAGAGCAAGTTGCCCGAGCGCTGGTACGAGAAGTTCACCAACCCCTACTTCCCGCGTGTCATGTTCCAGGACTCGCAGATCGTCCGACCCGAGATCGAGGCCGAGCTGCGCGAGCGGGCCGGCGCCATGGACGGCGTCACGCTGCTGAACCGCGGGCTGGTGCGCGACATCGAACTCGGCGACGACACCTCGGACCACGTCCTGACCTGGGTGTCGCGCAACAAGAAGGAGACCGGCGAGATCGCCGCACGCTGGATGGTCGACTGTTCGGGACGCGCACGTCTGCTCGCCCGCAAGTACGACCACGACCTGCCCTTGGACGAGGAGTTCAGGACCACCGCCGCATGGGCGCAGTTCAGGAACTGCGACGACTCGCTCTTCGACGACCGCTGGAACTACCGGTTCCCCGACGGGGACGTGGCGCGCCGGGACCGCAACACGCTCCACCTGTGGGGCGACGGCTACTGGATCTGGCTCATCCGGCTGGCCGGGGACCGGGTCAGCATCGGCGTCTCCTACCACCGCGGCCGCCCGCCGGAGGACGGCAACGCACGCGAGGTGTTCTGGAAGGTCCTGCGCCGCTATCCCATGCTGGACTGGCTCAAGGAGGAGGACGTCCTCGAGTTCAGCGCCTACCGGGACGTTCAGCACTGCACCGACACCTTCGTCTCGCCGAAGCGGTACGCGATGGTGGGCGACGCCTCGTCGATCATCGATGCCTACTACAGCCAGGGCATCTCCCTGTCGATGACCGCCTCCTGGCACGTGGCGAACATCGCGCAGCGCGACATCCGGGACGGCACTCTCGACCGCGACTACCTGGACCACGTCAACCGCGCGGCGACCGCGGACTGGCGCATCATGCGCTCGATGGTGCGCTCCAAGTTCAGTCCGGCGATCGCGGACAGCCGCTTCTTCGTCCTCGACCACCTCCTGGACCTGACGATCTTCGGAGCGGCGATGCTCGGCCGGTTCCGCGTCTCGCGGTGGCTGATGGAGACCGGCGGCCGCACGAGCCAGGAGACATCGGAGCACGCGGCCCTGCGTGAAGGGCTCGGCCGCCGGCTCTTCCTGTCGCAGTCGGCGCCCTGGCACCACGTCGACCCGCATGTGGTCGCATCGGTGGTGGAGCGGTGGCACCGCAGCCTGGAGCGCCATGCCGTCTGGCGCCTGGACAGCGGGGTGAGGCTGCCCGCGGTCAAGGCGGGTCTGCGGGCGCACGCCGCCGTGCCGGGCGTCTGGAAGCTGCCACTCAAGCAGCGCGCCGACGCGGTCGACATGACGCTGCCCGCGCCGGCCAGGGAGCCGGAGTTCCTGCAGGTGAGGGGAGACGAGTACCGGCCCGTGCACATGGCGGTCTCCGGCACCGCGCTGCTCACTCTCGCGTCCGTCGCCACCCTCGTGGACGTCGCGGATACCCAGGTGCGCAAGCTGCGCGGGCTCGCCGGAACGCTCCGCCGGCGCAAGGCGGGCTGGTGACCTCCGGGCCCCGCCGGTCGAAATCCCGACGCGGTCCTCGACCGGCGGGGCCGTCATACCACGGCGCAGGGAGCCCGTGGTGAGGCCGGCGCGGCGGCCGGGTCCGCACCACACCGGCCGTCATGTCCGTTGCCGCACGCGAGGCACATGAGCCGTGGTCCCTCGCGCCATGCCGCCAGGGGGCGCCGCGGCCTGCCGTCTCACGCCTTCGGCCGGCCGGCCGCTCACCGCCCCGGTGAGCGCCGCCGACGAGAGCGCCGCTCGACCGTGCACGGCCGCTGCACGCGTCCGGCGACGCCGGCGGCGGTCCCTGTCCGTCTTCGGCGCCCAACGGGCCGGCCACCTGCCGCCCGCGGTGACGCCCGCTCACCTCTCCTGACGGGACGTGAGGCGGAGAGGACGGCAGCAGGCGGACAGGACGGCATCAGGTGGGCACGCCGGTGCTCGCCCCGGCCCTGCCCGGCCTGACAGCGACGTGCTCGACGACATCTCGCGAGAGTGATCGGCTCGTGGCGGAAGAGGAGTGAAGCACCATGACCCGCCACCGGCACGCGGTGCTCCCCGTGCCGGTGGCGCACGCGGACCACGCCGTTCGAGCCCTGCACGCCGCAGCCGCCGCTCCTGCGCAGGACCGGGTCACCGGTCCGGAAACGGGCGGCATGCGAGAGATCAGCACCCGACGCGCCAATCACCGAAATGATGAGAGCCGACTGATGCACTCTCCGAAAGCCACCCCCCTCACCAAGACCGGCCGCGCCGCCCTTTCGGGGCTGGTCGGCAACACGCCCCTCCTCCACGTCGGCGAGCCGTTCGCTCCCACCGGTCGGGGGTTCTGGGCGAAACTGGAAGGCTTCAACCCCGGCGGCATCAAGGACCGCCCCGGCCTGCACATGGTCGAACGCGCCCGGGCCCGCGGCGACCTGCGGCCCGGGGGCCGGATCATCGAGTCCACCAGCGGCACCCTCGGCCTCGGCCTGGCCCTGGCCGGCATGGTCTACGGCCACCCGGTCACCCTGGTCACCGACCCGGGCCTGGAGACACCCATGACCCGCCTCCTGACCGCGTACGGCGCCCAGGTCGACGTCGTCTGCGACCCCCACCCCGCCGGGGGCTGGCAGCAGGCCCGCCGCGACCGTGTCACCCAGCTCCTGCGGCAGCACACCGACGCGTGGTGCCCGGACCAGTACAACAACCCCGACAACACCTCGGCGTACACCCCGCTCGCCCTGGAACTGGCCGCCGGACTCGCCCACATCGACATGCTGGTGTGCAGCGTCGGCACCGGCGGCCACTCCGCCGGCGTCTCGCGGGTCCTTCAGCACCTCTACCCCGGCCTGAAGCTCGTGGGTGTGGACACCATCGGTTCCACGATATTCGGCCAGCCCGCCCGTCCCCGCCTGATGCGGGGGCTCGGGTCGAGCATCTATCCCCGCAACGTCGCCTATGACAACTTCTCCGAGGTGCACTGGGTCGCCCCGGCAGAGGCGGTCTGGGCCTGCCGGCGGCTGGCCTCGTCGCACTACGCCACCGGTGGGTGGAGTGTCGGCGCGGTCGCCCTGGTCGCCGGCTGGCTCGCACGCACCACGCCCGCGGACACCCGGATCGCCGCGATCTTCCCGGACGGGCCGCAACGCTACCTGGGCACGGTGTACGACGACGACTACTGCGCCGCCCACGGTCTGCTCGGCTCCCCACCCGGGCCCGAACCGGAGCTGATCGGCCGTCTGGACGAGAAGGAAGTCACCCGCTGGACCCGGTGCGTCAGCGTGGTGGACCCGCTCGTCCTGGCCGGGGACGCGGGTGTGCGAGAGCCGGAGGCCGCCGGGCAGGCGCCGTCCGAGGCGGATGCGGAGGGGGACCGGTGAAGGGAACCCTCACGCAGGTCCGCACCTACGAGCGAAGCGTCCAGCTATTGATGGTCAATCAGTTCACCATCAACCTCGGCTTCTACATGCTGATGCCGTACCTGGCCACGCACCTGGCCGGGCCCCTCGGACTGGCCGGATGGCTCGTGGGCCTGATCCTCGGCGTGCGGAACTTCAGCCAGCAGGGCATGTTCCTGGTCGGCGGCACGCTGGCCGACCGGCTCGGCTACAAGCCGATGATCTTCGCGGGGATGGTACTGCGCGTCATCGGTTTCGCCATGCTCGGGCTCGTCGAATCGGTGCCCGCGCTGATCGCCGCGTCCGCCCTGACGGGACTGGCCGGCGCCCTGTTCAACCCGGCCACCCGCGCCTACCTCGCGGCGGACGCGGGGGACCGGCGGGTCGAGGCGTTCGCCCTGTTCAACGTCTTCTACCAGGCCGGCATCCTGCTCGGCCCGCTGGTCGGCATGGTGCTCACGGGGCTCGACTTCCGGATCACCTGCCTGACGGCGGCCGGTATCTTCGCGGTCCTGAGCGTCGTGCAGATCCGGGCCCTGCCGGCGCGCCGGGCCGACGACGCGAACGGCCGGGCGGACGGCCGCCGGGAGAGTGTGCCGGCGCAGTGGCGGAGCATCCTGGCCAACCGGCCGTTCCTGCTGTTCTCGGTCGCCATGATCGGCTCGTACGTGATGTCGTTCCAGGTCTATCTCGCGTTGCCGCTGGAGGTGCGGCGACTGGGCGGCGAGGGGGACTTCGGAACCGCGGCGGTCGCGGTCCTGTTCGCCGTCTCCGGGCTGAGCACCGTCCTCGGCCAGACGAAGGTGACCGCCTGGTGCAAGGCGCGCACGCAGCCCGGCCGCGCGCTCGGCTTGGGCCTGCTGACCATGGGAGCCGCGTTCCTGCCGCTGCTCGCGGCCACGGCCGTACCGGTACCCGACGGCGGGGTCGGGCGCTGGCTGCTCGCCGCCGTACCGCCGACGCTGGCCGCGTTTCTGCTGGCGCTGGGGACCATGATCGCCTACCCGTTCGAGATGGACACCATCGTCAGCCTCTCCGGTGGCCGCCTCGTCGCCACCCACTACGGGCTCTACAACACCATCTGCGGCGTCGGCATCACCCTCGGCAATCTGCTCACCGGAGCCGCGCTCGACGCCGCCCGTGCCGCGGGCATGGCGGCGCTGCCGTGGCTCACGCTGGCAGCCCTCGGCCTCGCCTGTGCCGCCGCTCTGTACGGGCTGGACCGAACCGGCCGCCTGAAGCCGCCGGCACCGTCCGTGCCCGCCACCGCCTGACACGGGCCCTCATCGCCGAGGGCATCGCCGAGGTGGTGCCGACCTCAGGGCAGGCCGGTGCGGGCGGGGCCGCGCGTGGCTCGTTGCCGCCCGTTGACCGTTCTCCGCGATCGTTCCGCCCGATGTGGCATCGGGTGGCTCGACGTCGGGCCCCGCACATGTCCTGCGCCGGCTGCTGCCCGCCGAGCGGGAGGTCACCGGCCTGCTCGCGCTGATGCCGCTGGTCCACCCGCGCCGCCGCCCGGACCGGCCCCGGCGGTGAACTCGTGCTGCCGGAGACGGGACCGCGGTCGCTGGGGCCGGGCGGAGTTCGCGGAAGGGCCACTCGCCCTGGCCGGCACCGAGCCGGAACACGCCCCTCTCCGACGCCGACTGCGCGAGGTGGAACCCCGGCCCCGGGCCGACCGGTGCCCAACGTCCTCTCGACCGACGCCTGGCGGCCCTTCATCCGCCCTCGGCCTGCAGCCCCCGCGCCCGCAGGGCCGTCGCCAGGGCCACGCGGGTCGCGCTTCCGCAGATGCCGTCCTGTGCCAGGCCGTGGCTGCCCTGGAACGCCGTCGTCGCCGCCCGGGTCTTCGGACCGTCGAGGCCGTCGGCGGCGCCGGGGTCGAAGCCGAGGGCCGCCAGTGCCTCCTGCACGCCGCGCGTCGACCCGAGGTGGAACACCTTCGAACCCCCGCCCCCGCCGCCTCCGCCCCCTCCGGAAACCGGCGGCGACCCGTCCTGACGGAAGGTGACCGGGGTGACCGTCCCGGTGTTCGCCGTGTCCAGGAAGGCCTGGTACAGATCGACACCCTGATACCGGCCGCCGGGGGCGCCCCCGATGATCTCGACCAGCGCCAGATGCAGATGCGAGGCCGTGGGCGGGAACCGGTGGACGTGCCCGAGCACGTCCCCCCGGGACACCCGCGAGCCGACGGCCAGCCCCTCCGGGACGTTCGTGAGATGGGTGTAGAAGCCGCCCATCATGTCGTTCGGGGCGCGCATGAACATCTGGGCGCCGTAGACCTTCTCGTTGTCGGCCGAGGGGTCGTGCGGGCTGTACTTGGTGACATGGGCGTCGAACGCGGCGTGCACCGCCGTGCTCGCACCCGCGCCGAGGTCCATGCCGTACTCGATGTACCACTCGGGAGGCTGGTGCCCTCCCGTTCCGGGGCCACCCATACCACCGGTGAACCCGCTGGGGAACGGATTCGACACGTCAATGGTGAATGCGGACACCTGTCTCGCTCCTTGCTTCGTGACGACTGCCGAAGCGGCCGATCCGTTGTCTTCCCAGTCTCCTGCCATCTGTCTTCGATGGCGGCTGCAATCAGCTCTCCTGAAACGGAGTTTGTGGAATTCGAAACGAACTCTTCAGTGGCTGCCGGACCGCATGGAGCCTAGACTGAAAAACATGGCAGAGATCCCCATCGTCTACGTCAGGGGATACGCAGGCGGTACCTCCGGTGTGAACAGTGTCGTCAAGGATCCGTTCTACGGATTCAACGAGGGATCGACACATGTCAGGGTGGGGCCGCAGAACAAACCAGAATTCCACCAGTTCGAAAGCCCCTTGCTGCGCCTGCACCTCGACGAGGGCTACGAGATCCTCGTCCAGGGAAGCCAGGAGGCCTACCTCGACAGGCACGACGACATCCCGGCCGCGAGCATCTGGGTGCACCGCTTCTACGACGAGTCCGCGACCA
Organism: Streptomyces pactum; assembly: GCF_002005225.1. Classification (NCBI taxonomy): domain Bacteria; kingdom Bacillati; phylum Actinomycetota; class Actinomycetes; order Kitasatosporales; family Streptomycetaceae; genus Streptomyces; species Streptomyces pactum. The sequence continues at coordinate 1,053,697 of NZ_CP019724.1, read as the reverse complement.
CATGGGGCGGCGAACCCCGCGAGTTCCGTCTCGAGGACGCCGCGTCCGATCTGCTGCGGCTCATCGACACCCTCAGGGCGAAGACGAAGGCACCCCGGGTCCACCTGGTGGCGCACTCCATGGGCGGGCTCGTCTGCCGCTGCCTGCTGCAGAAGATCCTGCCCGACCTCGGCCGAGCACCGGCGGACTGCGTGGACAAACTGTTCACCTACGGCACCCCGCACGGCGGCATCACCTTCGACGTCGGTCTCGGCGCCGTCGAGCGGCTGCGCGACGCCATCGGTTTCAACGGGGCGGACATCTTCGGACCGCAGCGCATGTACGAGTACCTGACCCCGGAGGCAGAACTGGCACGGCAGCCCGATCCGCCGCACGGCTGGAGCGCGCGAGAGATGCCCGACGGGCCGGGCTCCTTCCCCGTCTCGCGCGTGTTCTGCCTCGTCGGTACCAATCCCACGGACTACGAGGTGGCGCTCGGCCTGTCCTCGTTCGCCGTCGGCGCCCGCAGCGACGGGCTGGTGCGGATCGACAACGCCTACGTGCCACGCGCCCACCGGGCCTACGTGTACCGCAGTCACAGCGGCCGGTACGGGTTGGTGAACGCCGAGGAGGGCTACCAGAACCTGCGGCGTTTCCTCTTCGGCGACACCAGGGTCGAGGCCGACCTCGTCGACCACCGGCTGTCCGGCGAGGGCGAGCACGTCACCTGGCAGGCGGAGGTGAAACTGGCCGTGCGCGGCCTGCCCGTCGTCTTGCACGAACGGCAGGCCGCCCAGTGGTGCCCGCTCCCGCTGCCGCCGCCCGATGCCGACGGCGCGCCCGCCGCGCCCGTCACCCTCGCCACCACCTTCCTGCGAAGCGGCGCCTCCCGTCCCGCCGACAGCACCACCATGCGCTACGCCCTGGAGGTGCGGATCCTCTCGCTGCGGACGCGTGACGGGCTCCTGTGGTTCAAGGACCACCTGGAGCAGACCGCCGACTTCTCCGACACCCTCATCGTCGACATCGGCACGAACGAGACCGGCCGTCCCGGCGTGTGGGCGGACTGGAACTCGGTCATCGCCGGCACGATCCGCGACCACCGGGCCACCGGAACGCCGCGTCCCGCCGACGACGAGGAGTCGGGCGGCGGAGTGTGGCGGGTCCACGTTCCCCTGCCCGACTCGGCACGGTCGATTCTGGGTGAGAGGGCCGCGATCCGGCTCACCGCGACACCGTGGGAATGACCGTGTCAAAAGGACCACCAGCCAGCCCGCTCCACTTTCGGAGGCAAGCATGCCTTGGCCTGAAGCACCGGACATGGAACCCGGTGATGTCGTCAATATCCTCGGTGTCGACCACGTCTTCTACGACGAAGTGATGCGCACCGGCGGCACCGTTGCCTGGAACAACCAGAATCCCGGGAACATCGTGCGTTCGGGGGAGGCGGAGAGATATGGTGCCTACCCCGGAAAGCAGAATGGCGGCTTCGCCGTCTTCCCCGACGAGGCGACGGGCTTCGAAGCCATCCGCCGCTATCTGGCACGACGCGGGGACAGGACGATCTCCTCGGTGATGCACGACTACGCCCCCGCGAAGCACGGCTCCAACGACCCCGCGGCGTACGCCCAGAAGGTCGCCGCCGCCCTCGGGGTCGGAACCGACACGACGCTGGGCTCCCTCGACGACGGCCAACTCACCACGCTCGCCTCCGCGATCCAGCAGATCGAGGGGTGGCGGCCCGGACAGACCCACGGCCCCGGCGCCCTGCCGGGAGACGTCGCGAGGTGGCTGGCCGACCACCCCGGCCGCGCCGAACGCGTCGCCGCGGACCAGCCGTTCGCCCGGCGGGGGACCGTGGCCGAAGGGGTGAAGAACATCCAGCGGCGCCTGAACGGGCTCGGCCGCACCCCGCCCCTCGACGTCGACGGAAACTTCGGCCCGCGCACCGACGAGGCCGTGCGCTGGTTCCAGGCGAACCACGGTCTGACCGCGGACGGCATGGTCGGCAACAAGACGTGGCGGCGGCTCATGGAAGTCCCGGGCTGACCGCACCAAGGGCGACACACCAGGACCACAGCCCCACAGCACCACGACAGGAGAAGCACCATGTCAGCCACCGCGACCATCCTCGACGCCTACTGCATCCGCGCGGCCACCGGCACCGACGCGTCCGTGAACGAGGCGGTGGGCGCCCTGGCCGGCAAGATCCCCCTGAGCAGCATCGGCACGTCTCTGCAGGACTTCGTCGCGTCCGTTCCCCAGGCCGTCGCGGCGATCGACGCCGCCCGGGGCGACCCCGACAACCTGTACATCACCACGAGTACGGAGGGAGACCTCGACAACGCGGTCTGGCCCGGCAACGGTTCGACGGGGACGGTCGGATCGGGACAGACCCAGCCCCTGGGCATGACCGTGCCGGTCGACTTCGTGCAGAACGTCTCCCTGTGGGACTACGACGACGTCTCCAGCGACGACCTGCTGGGCTCGATCCGCATCGAGGAGTCCGAGCGCGGGCAGGGCCCCATCGCCAAACTCGCCACGTCTGCCGTGGAGGGATCCGTCTACTACGTCACCTACCGGGTCGACTAGACCGTGGAAGGCGGCTGGGCTTGCGAGATGTGCGGCACCGATGTGCCGCACGGCGCGCAGCGGTGCCGGGGTTGCGGTGCCTATGTCCCGTTGTACGACGACGGCGAGGGGCCGGAACCGCGGCCGGCCCGGCGGAGGGTCCTCCGGCCGCCTCCACCCCCGCCTCCGTCCCCGCCTCGCCGGGTCCCACCGCCCCCGGTCCCACCGCCTCCGGTCCGCGACGATCCGCCACCCCCACCGCCCGCCCCGCCGCTCCCGGTGGGCACCCTGGCGGGCAGCGGCCTGGTCGAGGGAGTGGCGCGGAACGTGCAGCTCCGTACCGAAGTGCAGGGCAGTTCCGGCAACACCAGCTCGACCGTGGTGTGCAACTTCCGCGTGGAGGTGCACGACCGGCAGGACCGTCCCCTGCGGCTCGTCCCCGTGGAGATGCGCGGCTACTCCTTCGAGGGCGCCGTCAACGAAGGGGACCGGGTGCGCGCCCGGGGCAAGGTGAAACGCGGCACGCTGCGGGTCAAGCGTCTGCACAACCTGACGACGGGAGCGCAGGTGTCCGCCCGCACCACGCCCGTGGCCCTGGTGATCCTGGCGTTCGCGCTCTTCGCTGCCTGGGCCGTCTATCTCTTCGCGTTCGCGGGACGCTGACCCGGTCGCCGCCGGACCTACCGCCGCGGGGGGAACGGCACCCGCAGGTCCACCAGCCGGAAGTCGTCGCCGTCCCGCGGCTCCAGGAACGCGAGCGGGGCGTAGTGATAGTGGACGCCGTGCGGGCGGCGCTTGAGCGGCTGCCCCTGGCGGCCGCGTGGCCACTCGACGTCAGCGGTGAGAGCCCTGGCCGGGAGCAGCCAGTAGTCACCGCGGCGGTAGACGCGCGGCCTGTCCTGGCTCGGCTCGAAACGAACCTCGACGCCGTCCTCGAGCGGCAGCCACTCCCCCTCGCGCAGGGGAAGGCCCATCGCGTCACCATGCCCGCCGTCCCGCCCGCTCGCTCCCTGGTCCCAGCGGCGCAGCAGCGGATGACGAGTCGGCACCCGGCCGGCGGACCGGTGGAACGGGTCGTCGTCGAGATCGCCGTCCAGGGTGACCCGGTACTCGTCGTAGTCGATCCTCTGGACGATGTGGAGCCGGCCGCAGTCCTCGTCGGGCCGGTCCGACGCCCCGCGGCAGACCACGGCGTCGTCGACGATCTCCACCACGTCACCGACGTCCACGCCGAGCTTGTCGTCCCGGCCCAGCGTCTCCAGTTCGACCTGTGTCCCGGACACGCCCCGTACGGGCAGGACCACGGATCCGTTCTCCCGCGACCACTTGAAGGTCGCCGTGCCCTCCCTGCCGCCCCGGTGCACCTCCACCCGGTACAACTGGTTCTCCGGGCCCCGGTAGCCGGACGACGGGACCGTCCCGTCCGGCAGGGCGGCCGCCTCCTCGGGGCGCCGGGTCCGCGCGGCGAGCATGCCGCGCGGCTCGAAACGGCTGCCGACGCGGTCCCGCAGGAAGCGTCCGGCGCTGCGCATGTCGGGCGTGAACGAGCCCGGCTCCAGCGGGAGCACGCACACCTGCCAGACGACCCGGGTGCGCGCCGTCGTGTCCGGGCCGTTCGGACCAAGGGCCGTCTCCCGGATCCACGGCGCTTCCAGGGCGGTGACGAACCGCTCCCACACCCGCAGGTACACCAGGAAGGGGCCGGTGGGCAGTTGGTCGCGCGCGGGGTCCAGGTGCCCGTCGGGCTGGTCCCAGTAGTCGGTGCCGTCGCACTCGCACAGGATGCCGTCGACGTACATGCGCCCCGGGGCCAGGGTGAAGGTGTCCCCGTCGTAGCCGTCGATCCCGAACCCGCCGATGCCGTTGGGTTCGGGCGGGTAGGCCGCGGGACCGAGGACGTCGGCGGCCAGGGTGCGCACGTAGTGCAGGAGGATCGCCGTCTGCTCGTTGAAGTCGGCGTCGAGCTGAACCCGGCCCTGCTGGGACAGAACGGAGGAGAAACGCCGAGCGGGATCGAAGATGACGCGGGAGAAGTCGCCGTGCATGCGTGTGCTTCCTGCCTAAACCGGGGGTGGACGGTACGGGGTGGTCGAAGGGTGCTTCCGGGCGGGACTCAGGTGGCGAAGAAGAGCCCGGCGTCGCATCCGGCGGGCGTGTACTCGGCCAGCCTGGTGCGCAGGTTGTCCGCCCGCTGCGGCTGGAAGAGGTGGTGCAGCGCGCCGGGCTCCGAGCCGTTGTCGCCGCCGCGGCGGATTTCCTCTGCGCAGGTGTCGGCGAGCCGCACGTAGCCGGAGATGCCGTACCGGGTGCCGGCGAAACGCAGCGTCACCCGCTCCGGATCGCCGGAGTGCTCGGGTTCGCAGTGGAAGCGCGGCGGCGTCACCGAGCCCGGCGGAAGCCAGCAGAACCGTACGGAGCCCCGCTCGCACCGGTCGATCCGCACCTCGCCGTTCAGCAGGCAGTTCTCCAGCACGTCCACGGCCCGGGCCCGCACGGACCCGATGACGGTGGTGCGCCGGGCCGTGAGGACGACGTCCGCGGGGGCACCGTCCGGGGAGCCGAGCGCCGTCGCCTCGCGCAGGGTCGCGTCCAACACGCTGTCGCACACGTCGACCCGGTTGGGCTCCCACCCGTCGCGGCCCGCCACCGTGACGGCGCCGAGGACGCTGTACCGGATCTCGGTGCGGACCGGGCTCCCGGCGATGTCCAGGCTGGGCGCCCCCGGCGCCAGCGGCGTGCCCCGGCCCTCCAGTTCCCAGCCCGGTACGAAGGTGCAGTGCCGGACGACGAGGCGGTCCACGCCGCCCCGCACGCGCACGCAGCCACCCGTCACCAGCAGCCCGTCGAGGACGATGCGCGCCGTGGCCTCGGACCGGGGCCCGTTCTCGGGACCGGTGATCGTCAGCGCGCGCGGACGGTCGTCGCCGTGCCGGCCGCGCAGCCGGACGACGGGACGGACCCCGTCGGCGGCGCGCAGAGTGAGCCGGTCTCCCGGGTCGAGGCGGATGTCGCCCGGATCCTCCCAGACGTCGTTGGCGGTGATCTCCACGATCGCCTCCGCCTTGTGCGGATGCCCCCGCTTCGCCGCCTGCCAGTGGTCGAGCGCGTCGGCGATGCTGCCGTGGTCCTCGCCGGGACCCACCCGGTAGCGCTCGGTGCTGTCGGCGGGCGCGGGCTCGGTGCGGGGATACTCGCCGCCGCCGAGGTCGGCCGAGAACGCGTGGTGGTACGTCACCCGGACGCCGTGGGCGGGAGCCGTGCCCGGCGGGAGCATCAGGCGGCCGAGGACGGGGTCGACAGCCACCTGCCCGGCACGGGGCCGATACCGCCAGGCGGACAGGTCGGCGGCGACGATCCGGTCGAGGGACACCACGTCGTCCACGGCGTCGGGACCCGTCCACACACACAGGCTCTTGCCGGGCCCGTAGTAGTCGTAGAGCTGCTCGGCGAGGGCCCTGCGGCCGATGGGCCCCGGGACGTTCGTCTCGTCCGCGACGTGACAGCTCGACGGCTCCGGCACGGGGGCGGTGAACAGGGGTGTGTCGATGGCGAGCACGTTGAAGGTGTAGCAGGCCCGGTCGCGGTCCAGGCAGTGCGCGGGGGCGCGTGTCACGGAGTAGGGGCGCAGCCGCCACAGGTGCAGCCCGACCGACTGGATGCCGTAGCGGCCGGGGCGGCGGGCGGAGCCGGCGCGCGGTACCTCCACGGTGCGGGCGAACTCGTCGAAGGGGCCGCCCAGTCGGTCCAGGGCGACGGGGTGGCGCAGTTCGACGAGTCCGCCGGGCGCCGATCCGCGGCGCCCGGACCCGGCCTCGGAGGTGCAGCGCCGTACGGACTGCGTGACGCACAGCAGACGGCGGTGCTCGACGGCCCGCGCGGGCCACCCGGCCACGGCCGACGCGAGGTCCTCCAACAGCGCCAGGGTGCCCTTGCGGCGGCGGTTGACGACGGTGTCGGCGACATCGCGGCGGGGCACCACGACGGCCGGCAGGCCGGTTCCCCGCGAGATGCCGTCGGACAGGGCGGCGGCGGTACCGGGCAGGATCTCGTACCCGACGAGGTCCCCGATGTAGGGCACGACCCAGTCGTCGCAGGTCTCGATGAACCAGTTGTCGTAGAGCCGCTCGATGTCCTCCTGGAGGAGGGCGACCTGTTCGGCGACGACCGTCAGCAGGGCGCGCAGCGGCCCGCCTTCCTCAGCGTCGCGCCGACGGTGCACGGTGGGCAGCAGCGCGTACAGCTCGTCGGGGGTCATGGGATCCTCCGCAGGATCAGAGTGTCGGGCACGGTCGGGTCGAGCAGGACCAGTTGGGCGGGGCGCATGACCGGGCGCGGCGTGGCCCCGGCGGTCCAGCGGCCGGCCGGACGTGCGGCGACCAGGTGCCGCAGCAGCATCGTCGGGGCCTGCGCGGCGTCGACGGCGGCGGTCGGGTCCGGCGTGCCGCCCTCCGCGGCGCCGTCGGAAGGCACCGGGGCGCGGACCGCGCGCGGGCCGGCGGGCAGGGCGGGAACGCACGAGACGACGGAGGGGTGTTCCGCGAACCGCACGACGGAGGCCGCGTCCGCGCCCTCGGGTACGCCCCCGAAGGCGTCGACGTCGACGAGGTCGACGCCGGCCACCGCATGCGCGGCGGCGACGACGGCGCTCAGGTACACGGGACGGCCCAGGTGCGCCCCCGCGAACCCCAGGCGGTCGGCCAGCGCCTCGCGCACCCGCCGCTCGACCTTCTCCGGGAGGTGACCGGGGGCCGTGCGCACGCCCAGCACCACCACGAGCCGTACGCGCTCGCACGGTTCGACCCGCACCGGCAGCATGGGGTCGCCATACCGGCGCAGTGCCGTGCGCAGCGCGTCCAGCAGGGGCGAGTCGGCGTCCAGCGGGGCGTCGTCGGCGGCCGCCACCGTGACGTGCAGGACCGGGCGGTCGCCGTCCACGCTCCGGCATGCCACGGCCTTGCCGACGCCCGCGAAGGCACGGGCGAAGGACTGGAAGTCACGCACCGACACCAGCCGGTCGAAGGCGGCCTGCCGCAGGGGGACGGCCCGGCGCAGCTCCACGGGGCCGTCGGCGTCGGCCCCGCCGGTCGCGGGCAGCGGGTTGGTGACACCGCTGACTCCGAGCGGCCTGCTCACGACCTGGTTGATCCGGTCGGCCGCGACATTGCCGGCGCGTCCGCCGCCGACGCGGTAGCGGGCGGTGACGTTCTCCGTGCCGGAGGGCAGGCGGGCGCCCTGCCGGCCGTCCCCGAACTCCACGACGGCCCGCCCCCGGGGCCCGCCCGCAGGCTGAACACCCGCGCCGACGGCCCCGCCTCGCTCAGGTCGGCGGTCCGCCGCCACGCCACGTCGTCGACGCGCACCGTGAGGGCCTCCTCGCCGCCGTCGGCGCCCGCCGACGGCAGCCAGACGAGCGGGCCCTGCCGCAGGGGCAGCACTTGGCCGGCCCGGGCGGCGTCACCGCTGCCGAGCACTTCGGTGACGGTCTCGCCCGCGGTCGCCGGGACGACGTTGCCGTGCACGACGACCGTGTCCCGGACGTAGCGGTGCGCGAGCGGCGCAGTCAGCAGCAGCGTGGTGCGCACCCGGTCGTCGCAGGACGTGCCGTCGAAGGCGTGACGTACACCCGCGAGGACGGCGAGTTCGGAGCCCGGCACGCCCGCGCGACGACCGGTGGCCGTACCGTCCTCCGGCACGACGTCCGTGCGCTCGCCCGAGACGACGAGCAGCCTTCCGGGGGCCAGCCCCTCGAAGAGCGCGTCCAGCGGCACGATGCCGCCCGCCAGGTCGTCGGGGTCGGGCGAAGGAGCGAGCACCAGCGGCTCACCGGCCGCCCACACGGTAGTGGTCCGCCGGACCGAGACGTCCTCGCAGTCCTCGGTCCACGGCTCGGCCAGCCGCAGCCGCGTCACCCGCAGGGCGTCCTGGTCGTTGGCGACGGACAGCCGGCCCACCTCGACGACCCGGATGACGCGGATGCGCGTCCGGCCCGCCACCTGCACGGCGATCCAGCTACCCGGCTGGATCTCCTCGTGCACCGCGTCCAGCAGCAGAACGTCGTTCGCGAGCGGGTCGCCTCCCTCAGACCGGGACGGCGTCGCCGCGCGCAGCAGCCGCTTCACCCGGCCGTCGTCCGGGATCGAGGCGCCCAGTGGGGTGGCGGTGACGCGAAAGTGCTGCACGCCGGGCGGCGCCGTGGCCGGAAGGGAGACGGCGGACAGCGCCTGGTACAGGGACTCGGTGAGCCCGGGCCGGTTGCCGGCCAGCAGCCGGGGCAGCGCGTCGGACCCGGCGCCCAGGGCGTCGGTGACCGCCGCGGACGGCCGGGGCGGCGGCTTTCCCGGGCCGAGCGCGTGCAGCAGCGGGTCCACCGCGTGCACGACGCGCCCTCCGGGGCTGCCGAGGTCCCGCAGCAGCGCCTCCCCGCCGGCCGGCGCCGTCGGCGCGGGCTCCTCGGTCAGGCGCCGGACGGCAACCTGGACGGTTGCGAGCCGTACGGCGGCCCGCTCGGCCAGCGCGTCCGCGTCCACGTCGTCGCCGAGGTCGGAAAGACGCTCACGAAACCGGCGCAGCATGCGGTCCAGCCGGGCCGCGAGCGTGTCCGGATCGCGCAGCTCCTCGGCGCGTTGCCGCACGTCCCGCAGCGTGTCCAGCAGGTCCTCGAACGGCCCCCGCGACGACGCCCGCCCCGCGGCTTCCTCCATGTCCTCCCCCAGCGCCTCCACCGCGTTGTCGAGCTGTCGCGGCGGGTCGGGAACCCGCAGCCGCACGGTGGTCCGCCCCACCGCGGGATCCCGCTCCAGGCCCGCCACGAGCCGCGTGAGGCTCAGGCGCGCGTCGGGATAGGTGAACAGCAGGCGGTCACCGGGGCGCAGGGCGTGCTGCAGCCCGTCCACGTCGATGGAACCGATGCCGGTGGCTACGTCGGGAGTGAGCGTGGTCGGGAGCGTGGTGCGCACCGGCAGCGTGTTCCACTCCGCCCTGGCGGTGAGGTCCCTGGTGGTCTCGAACACCGTGGGCAGCCCGCCGGGCTCGGGCTCGCTCCTGACCTGCGAGCCGGCCGGTACGACGCAGGACGTCCCGGCGTCCAGGGTGTAGGCGAGATGGGTGGCGGCCGCGAGCGCCGGGCGCGGCCGGTGGCCGACCAGCCGGCCGAGCCGGGTCAGGGAATCCTGCTCGGTCGCCGTGCGCAGGAACCCCTCGTTGGCGATGCGTTCCTGGTAGAACGTCAGCACGTCGGCGACGACGGCCCAGGCGTCGAGCAGGGCGATCGAGGGGTCGTCCGGCTCCCGGCTGGTCAGCGCGGTCAGCGGCGTCCGGGCGCCGGCCGGGGACAGCCGCGCCAGCATCGCGTCGAGGAACTCCCGGTGGCTGCCCACGCGGTAGGACAGCGCGGGCAGTCCGGGCCGGTTCCACACCCGTGCCGGGCCGCGTCCGCCGGGGCCCTGCCCGCCGGTGGGGGTGCCGGTCATCGTCCGCCTCTCAGACGCAGGGTCAGACGCCCGTTCTCCGGGCGGGTGACGTCACCGTCGAGCCGCGGGATCTCCAGGGGCCGCAGGCGCAGCTCCCCGGAGGGCGGTACGTCCGGCCTCTCGGCCTCCGCTCCGGCGGCCCGGGACCTGCGCAGCAGCGTCACCTCGGCGTGCCGGACCCCGGGCACGCCCATGCAGAGCGCCACCAGGGCACTGGCCCGCACCGGGGTGCCGAAGGTCAGCGCCGACGGGTCGAAGAACCCGGGTGTGCCGTCGGTCCGTCGTCCCGGCAGGAAGTCGCGCAGCAGCGCCTCCCGCACATGGGCGGTGACGTAGTGCGGGTCGACGAGCACGTACAGGGCCACGTCGAGCGGGACCAGCAGGGCGGGGCGCGTGACGACGTCGTGGCCGATACGCCGGTAGCGGTGCAGCACGGCGCGCACGTCCGCCAGCAGCGACGGCCACGGCACGGTGGTGCCCGCAGGGTCGAGGGCGACGTCGGCCTCGTACCAGCTCCCCGTCCAGCGCAGGGTGGCGGCGGCGCGCCGCACCTCGGGATGGCCCGCGGCCAGGGTGGCGTAATCCTCGGCGGTGACGGCGCGCAGCAGGGCGCGGAAGGGGGCGCGCGTGGCGGCACGCCGCGCCTCGGCCACGGGCTCCGGATCGGTGCCGCCGGTCACCGGCACCGGATTGCGCACGCGTGTCACGGACGGCAGCTCCGTGTCCCGGTGGGTGAACCGGTTGACGGCCTCGCTGCCCGCGTTGCCGGACCGGCCGTTGCCCACCCGGTAGGTGACGCGCAGCCGGGTTCCCGGACGGGGCGCCTGTCCGCACCGGCCGTCTCCGAAGCGGAGGGTGAGCACGCCGTCGTCGTCGGTCTCGCCCACGACGTGGCGGTCTCGGGGACCGCTCCCCAGGAGGTCCCGGCGCGGGGTCCACCGAGCCCCGGCACCGTCCGTCTCGTCCGTCTCCGTCACGTGCAGCACCGGCAGCGCCGCACGGGGGTCGGGGCGCAGCGCGGTGCGGGCCGGGCCGTGCAGCGCGGGGTTGTCGCGGTGCAGGGCCTGAGCGGCCCCGTGGCCCCAGGTCTGTCCGAGTTCCCAGGTCGCGTCCCCGGGATCGAGGACGTATCCGGACCGGGCCCGGCGCACGAGTGTGTCCAGGCGGCGCCGCTTGGCTGCGAGCAACTCGTCGAACCTGCAGAGCAGCCGCGCGACGGTGTCCTGGCGGTCGGCGGCGTCGGCGAGGTCGCCGACCACGGACGCGCCGAACCACGTCCGCAGGAAGTCACGGTCGTCCTCGTCGAGCCGGGCCGCCTCGTGGTGGAGATCGCGCAGCCGGCCGCGTGCCTCGGCCGCGAGGTCGAGCAGCCCTCGGGCCTGTGCGGCGGCGACGTCGTCCGGGCGGGGGTGCGGCGGCGACCAGGTGACGGGCGTGCCGCGCACCGTCGCCGTGAAGGGCCGCGTCCGCGCGGCGCCGTCCGGTCCGTCCGGCGCCTGCGGCACCTTGACGGTCTCGTCGGTGTCCCCGCCGGGCAGCCAGGTGCTGTCCAGGCCGTGTTCGACGAGGAGGGCGTTGCCGTGCGCCACGACGGACGCGCCGGGCCGGCCGTCCGGCCCCGGAGGGTTCCGCACGGACAGCGGGAAGGTGAGGGCGTCCTCGTCCGCCCAGGCGATCTTCACGACCGGGGTGCCGGAATCCGCGTCGACGTCGCGGGTGGCGCGGGTGAGGCGGACGGCCTGCCGGTGTCCGGGGTCGGGCGCGCCGCCACCGGGGCCCTGCGTCTCCTCCAGGACGAGAAGGTCACCGGCCTTCAGGTGCAGCGCGCGCTGTCCGCCGTGCCCGTCGACGAGGGCGGCCCGGGTCGTGCCGACGGGCAGCCGGAACGCGTCCTGACCCCAGGCCCACAGAGGTACGCCGTTGTGCTCCGGGCGCAGCAGCACCGTGCGCCGCTCCAGCGGTTGGTAGACCGGATGCGGTCCGGCGGTGAGTGCTTCCCGGGACATCGCCGGGCCGCCGGCCCGCGCGCCCGCGTCCTTGGGCAGCGCGGTGAACGCCAGGTCGTCGGTCCGCACGGTCAGTGGCGCGGACGTCTCGACACAGACGACGGTGCGGGCCGCGCAGCCGTCGTGCATGGCGTGGCCGACGAGGCGGGCGTGCCGCCGCACCGAGGTGCGCAGCCGGGCGGTGTCCAGGTAGGCCTCGGTGGCCACGGCGTCCTGCTGGTAGCTGAGCCGGTCGCCGACGTGGGCCAGGAGCTCGACCAGAGTGACCCAGAGGTCGGGCACGTGCCGCTCGTTCCACTGCGGCAGGGTGAGCGACAGCCGCTCCAGGAGCAGGCGGCGGAAACTGGCGTAGTCCTTGGCCAGATAGTCGATCGCGGGCGCCGGGCCCACGGGCGGCCCGTCCGCGGGGACGATACGCGGCGCTCCCTGCGGGTGACGGCGCACACCGGGGTCGAAGGTGAAGTCCGCTTGGTCGTGGGCGCCGTGGAAGCCGCGTCCCAGCAGCCGCAGCCGGTACGCGGATTCGTCGCCGGGCCGGTCCAGGTCCAGCCGGAGCCGGGTCACCCCGACGCCGTCCGGTTCCGGCCCGGCCTCGGGGGCGACCCGCACGACGCGGACGCCGACGACGCGCCGACCGCCCTCGATCAGGAAGCTGTCGCGGTTCACGCGCTGCGGAAGGGCGCCGAAGAACGTGACGGTCAGCGTCCGCCGGTCCGGGTGCGCCCGTACCTCCGCGATACCGGCCGGTCCCCCCGCGCGCAGGTCGTCGTCCGGGCCGTCCAGCACGGTCATGAGAGGGCTCCTGCGCTCACCGTGACGGTGCGGTGCTCACCGGTCGCGGTGAGGACGTAGGCGACGTGTACGTGCAGTGTCGCCTCCTGGGAGGTCACGGTGAGGGACTCCACGGTGAGCAGGTCGCCGAGCCAGCGCTGCAGCGCCGCCTGCGCGGTCACCTCCAGGGTCGCGGCCAGCTCGGGGCTGTTGCCGGCGAAGACCAGGTCGAGGTGGTTGCACCCGAAGTCCGGCCGGTTGACGCGCTCTCCCGGACTCGTGAACAGGACCAGTTCGACCATGTCCCGCACATGGTCGGCGTGGCCGGCCGTCGCCGTGCGGCCGCGGGCGTCGACCCGGTAGGGAAACTCGATGTCCATCGCGGTCACGTCCCCCGGACCCTGAGCTGCGTCGCCTGCACCATCGGCGGGTTCGGCGGCGGCGTGCCCACACAGATGGCCGGGGCGACGCCGACGGGCGGGGACGGCTGGAGCAGGGCCGGCAGGCCGCCCACGAACACCCGGGTCGAGGTGTGCAGCCAGGTGACGCTCGTGCAGGGCGGCGCGCCGAGCGTGGCGGCCGGGAAGCCGCACCCGGCCACGTGGAACGTGTCGGCGCTGGTGGCGACCGGGTGGGGGCCCACCAGGACGCGCCGCTGGACCGGAGCGGGGATGGTCACGAGGCCGGGCGGGTGGGCGCACGTCATCAGGGCGCCGTGGTGGAGCAGCAGTCCGGACATGGCTTCCTCACAGCACCGTCAACGCGCCGTTGTTGACGGTGACCTGAGGCCCGGCCAGTTGGACGGTGGCCAGTCCGGGCCCGCACGAGATCTCGATCGACGTCTCGTCGATCCTGATGAACGGGCCGTTCTCCCCGTGCAGTTGAAGTTTGATGCCCCCGCCGGGACCCGGCATGTCACTGATCACCAGGGCGTTTCCGGAGGGCGTGGCCAGGACGATCTGCGGGACGCCCGGCGGCGCGGTCCTGGCGGCCGACGGGACGTCCCCCGCCCCGCTCCGCCGGAATCCGACCCACACCGCCCGCTCCGGGTCCCCGTCGAGGAACCGCACCCACACCCCGGAATCCGGGGGCGGCACCACGTACATGCCGCAGTCCAGCGGTGCGGTCCACACGGCGGCCTCGGCGCCCAGTACCTCGGGGACACGCACCCGGAGTCTGCCGACTCCGGTCGGGTCCACGGCCGAGACCACGACACCCTCGTACATGCCGTGCCACTGCCTCGTCCGGGCTGTCGTCGCTGTCGTCGCTGTCGTCATGGGGTCACCGTCCTGGTGTCGGCGCCGAGTCCGTCGCGGACCAGCGTGAAGTGCTGCCTGAAGGTGTCGCGGGTGAGGTCGTGGGTGACGCCCGCCACGAAGTAGCGCCCGTCGTACGCCTGTCCGGCTCCGCGCACCCCCACCAGCCGGTGCGCGCTCAGGACATGGCCGTAGCGCAGCACGTCGAGCGTGCCGCGGCCGGTGACGGCGTCGGTGGCGAGTCGGCTGCCGAGTCCGGCCAGCATCGTCCTGGTCAGGGTGCGGCCGGTCTGGTCGCCGAGCGTGCCGGTGCGCTGGACCTGTGCGGGGCTCGCCGCGAGGCTCCTGCGCAGCAGACGCGGCTCGGGCGCGATGACCTCGGAGGCGGTCGTGGACGGCGGTTCGAGGCGGTGGGTCCGTTGGTCGGAGTCGGCCAGGGCGTCGAACGCGAAAGACAGCTCCTCGACGTTGTCGGCGGCCCCGCAGCCGGTGGTGAGGGCCGGTTGCAGGGCCCCGTCGCGGTTCTGCGGGCCCCAGTAGGCGGTGCTGACGCCCGGCGCCGGGCCGTGTTCGACGTGGAAGACGTGTCCGACGTCAGCGGCTGTCGACCGGAGATAGGCGAGATCGGTCGACGACTGGACCGGAATGTCGAGCAGCGGGTTCGGCTGGTCGGTGAGCACCGGCGCCACGGTCCGCGGTGTGATGCCGTACTGCGCGTACGAGGCGCAGACCGTGGCCGCCCGCAGGTGCGGTGGCAGTCCGGGATAGGCGCGCCTGACATGCTCCAGGTCCATCAGCGCGGACAGGTCCTCGCCGGTGACGACGAGGAACGACCGGCCCGGCTCCCGCGCGGCGTGCATCTCCTGATGGGTGATCACCCCGTCCATGAGGACATGGCACCGGCCCGCCAGGACCACGGCGACCACGACGCGCTTCCTCGGGTGCAGCGCCCCGTCCGGCATGACGGCCCGGGCCGGCTCGGATCCGGCGCTGACGGCGAAGGTCAGTTGGAAGCCGCCGGTCCGGCCGCTGGCGGAGGTGATCCGCGCGCCGCGCAGCGCGTCGACGAGCGCCGCCGGGGCCGGGGCGGGCACGACGTCCCCGACGAGGAGCATGAGGTGCAGGGCCTGGGCCGTCACCGGGCGAACCCGCCGCCGACGCCCGGCGCGGACGCCTCGGCGGGCAGAGTGATCCGCAGCCGCCGGCCGGGCACGGCGGTCAACTCGTCCGGACGCATCGCCCTGTTCGCGTCGGCGATCCGCCACGACTGCTCGGGGTCCCCGCACCGCCGGGCCGCGATCAGGTCCAGCCGGTCCCCGGCGGCGACGACGTGCTCACCCACGGCCGTGAGCTCCTCGGGCCGGGGCAGGAAGCGGCGGCGCAGGTGGGCGACGGTCCGGCCGTCCGGGAACGTGTACGTGGTGGTGGGCACCGCGTGGTACCTGCTGCTGGGCTCGATCATGCCCGACCTCCTCCGGCCTGGTGGTGCACGGCTCAGCCCCCCGCGTAGCCGACTGCTCCGGGGCCGTATCCGACGAGCCCCGCGAAGCGTTCCCTGCCCTGCTGGTACTGCAGATGGAGACCGCCCGCACGGTGGCTGAAGCCGACGTCGTCGACGGTGAGGATCCGCACCGTGAGCGTCACTCGCGCCCGGATCGGGTTCAGCTCCCCGTCGTACGCCTCCTCCGTCACGTCGATGCCGAGCATCCGGACGGGCAGCACCCGGCGCGGGCCCAGCACCAGCACCGGCAGTGGGGCCTGGACGGGGGCGATCTCCAGGATTCCCCTGGCGGCCAGATCGTTCTGCCGGGTCAGTTGCTCGACCGTGGGACTGACGGCCGTCTCCAGCACGGACAGCATTCCCAGCAGCCCGGATTCCGCGGGTGGCGCCGGACCGCCCGCCGCACCCGGCTGGTCGGTGGCGTCGAACTCCGCCTCGATGCGGAAGGTCTCGCGGGGCGGTCCCGGCAACCGCAGTGCCTCCAGCCGGTCCCCGGCATCCGCGCCGATGCCCCGCGGGCGGAGCGTGCGGGTGATGCTGTCGGGGTTGTACTGGAAGGGCACGACGCGCAGCACACGTCCCTGTTCGGGATCGAGGAAGACGATCCCGCCCCGCCGAGGCGCGAGTGCGGTCATGGCCTGTGCTCACCTGCCCGCGGTCGTGGCCGCGCAGCCTCGTGTACGCCCAGCTCCCGCAGGACGGCCAGGGCGACCTGCCGGCCGAGAGCGGTGAGCGCGGCATCCGCCGGTACGGAGCAGCGGCCGGCCCTGCCAGGGCCGGTGCCGTCGGCCCCGGCCCGGTCCCGGTAGGCGGGGCCGAGGCCGAGCCGCGCCGCGACTTCCGCCTCCACGGCCGCGCACAGCGCCGCCCGGGACGGCGCGGTGGCCGCATCGAGCTCCAGTCGGCGGATGTGCAGTTCGACACGGCTGGTCGTCATGTGATCACCACCGCCGTGTCGGCGTCGAACCGCTCGGTTTCCGCGTCGGTCAGCGGGCTGTCCACCCCGTCCACGCGAAGGCGCAGCGGATACCGCCCCGGCGCGCCCGCGGCCAGCCGGAACCGCAGGGTGCGGGTGGCCCGCGTGAAGGGCTCGGCTGTCACCGGCCGACTGTCCACGAGCAGTTCCACCCGCTGGCCCGGGTGGACAGCGGATGCGCAGCGCACCTCCAGCACCGCGGCTCCCTGCGGGTCCCGTACGGCGGTCAGCGGCAGGGCGCTCGTGACACGCGGCGCGACGCGCAGTGTCCGGGGCCGGGTGGCTCGTTCGCCGCCGTCGGCAGCGCTGAGCACGACGACCGCCGACCAGCAGCCCGCACCGAGGTCCTCGCCCAGCGTGGCGCGCACCGCGTCGGCCCTGTCGGCGCGGGCCGGCAGCACGACCGGCGGCCCGCCGAGCAACATGTGCGTCAGGTGTACGCTCGGCGCTCCCGCGGCCAACCCGCTGCCGCTGAGCACGATGTCGGACCCCGGTGCGGCGACGGAGGGCCGGACGGCATCCAGCACCGGCCACGGCGCCGCCGCCGTCGGCGCCGCCACGGGCCCGGCCCCGGCCTCCCCGCGACGCAGCACCGGCAGGGGCGTGCGGCCGGGAGCGGAGCTGTCGATGAGCACGACGCGGGCCTCGTAGGCCACCGACAGCCGGTAGCCGCCGCCCAGGGACGTCCACAGGCGGCACATCTGGTCGGCCGTCAGCACCGACGGCGTGAGCTTCACCGGTTCCTGCTGCAGGTGCAGATCGCTGAAGTCCGCGGCGGCCCTGAGATCGTCCGCGCGCAGCTCGGGCCGGTCGTGCAGCGCCGACATCGCCGCCCCGATCAGCCGCTCCGCAAGGGTGGAGTCGTCCCCCGGCGGCGCGTACGCGGAGAACAGGTAGTGCAGGGCGAGCGCGAGCGCCGGGTGGCGGGTCTCACCGGGGTGGGTGCCGACGGGGTCGGTGTTCCGCCAGGCCGGGTCGACGTCGGTTCTGTACAGGAAGACGTTCAGCGCCGGTCCGGTACGCGCGGCGTCGGCGTCGCCCGCGCCGTTGGGGTGACGGGCCGTCACTTCCGCGCCGGGCACCGTGTGCTGGACGGCTTCTCCCAGCACGGCCCGCACGGTCTCCGTCACCGCGGCGATGGCGAGCGCGTCACTCACGGCCGCCTCCCGAGGTACTCATCGAGGTTCAGCCGCGACCGCCGCTCCGGAGCCGGGGCGTCGACGACAGGCTCGGCGGGCGTGGTGTGCACGACCAGACGGTCGATGGTGACGCGTACGACGGTGTCCGCGGGCTGTGCCGCCGGGGGCGGGGTTCCCCTGTCCGGCGCGGTCGGCACCGGTGGAGCCACGGGGTGATCGGGCGGTGCCGGCGAGCCGGAGGGGGCCCGGCGCGTCACGGAGGCGGGCCGACGGGAGACGGGCGTCGTGGTACGGGCGGGTCGGGCGGGTACGGAAGGCGGGCTCGGAGGCGAAGACGTCCGGGGCGTGTCCGCGACGGGGCAGGCGGCGGACGACTGCGGGGACGGCGCGCCCCCCGCGACGCGGGGTGCGGCGGGGCGGCCCGGTGACGCCGCTGTGGCTTCAGCGGGTTCGATGATCTCAGCGCCCTCGGTGGCCGCGGCGGTGCCGGCGGCCGCTGGTGCCTCGGGGGGCGTGGCGGAGGTCGACTTGCCGTGTGCCGACGCGGAGGGGGCCCCGGCGGAGCCACCGACGTGGGCACGCCGCACCGCGGGGGCGGGGGCGGGGTCGCGTCGCACGGCAGGTCCTTGTCCTGGAGCGCGCGGGACCTCGGGAGCCACGCCCGGCCGCGGCTCCGGTTCCCGCGCCGCCTCGGGGCCGGGCATCGTCGGCTCCCGCGATGACACGTCCGGGTACTCGCGGATCCCACGGGTCCCGTGCGAACGCAGGTAGGGCGGGGGAGAGGCCGGCACGGAGTGCGCTGCCGACGGCGCGGAGGGTGAGGCCTGCGGTTCGCCGGAAGACGGCGTGGCCGTGAGAACCGTGGGATCGGTCCGGGTGGGCGTATCGACGGCGGACGCAGGCCCACAGGCCGGCGGCGGGGAGGCGAACGCGCGATGCCCCGCACCGACGGTGGGCCGATGCGGGTGGTCACGGCTATCGGGACGGTAGGGACGGTCGGGGCGGTTGAGGTGGACAGGACCATGCCCCGGTTGCCCGTCGGCGGTAGGGGTGCGGTCCTCGTCCGTCGGTGACGGGTCGGCCGACGCGGTGCGATCACCGGTCACGGCGCCGGTACGGGAAGGCCGCGGGTTGCCGACGTACGGGGGCACGGACGCCATCCGCTCACCAGGAGCCTCCCCCTTGTCCATGTCGTCAACGCCGTCATCGTCGTCATCACCGGCTCCGGCGACAGCCACAGGCCGGGACGGCGTGTCCGGCGGGGTCGGCGAGATCGGCGGCGTCGAACCGGCCGCATCAGTCGCCGTCGCGGAGGCCGCCGTGTCAGGCGGCATGTCGACCGCCGTCGCCGGACTCGTGGTCGCCGTCAGCTCCTCCTCAGCCTCCACGAGCTCCGCGTCCGCCCGGTCCGCGTCCGCCCGGTCCGCGTCCGCCCGGTCCGCGCCGCCCGGCAGGCGTGGCGCGCGGGGGTCGAACGCGTGGGGCGCCAGCGGTCGCAGGCGCGGGCCCGGCGCTCCCAGCAGCCGGTCCACGAAGTCGGTCATCCGGAGCTCACCTCCAGATAGAACCGCCGCCGCGCCGGGCTGACCGACAGCACGTCGGCCTCCGACCAGCCGTAGGCCCGCGCCAGAGCGTGGACGTCGTGCAGGACCCTGCGCGCGTAGCCGGACACGTCGGCCCACACGTGGTCGGCGATGTCGAGGGCGGCCTCCCAACGGTGCTCGCACTGCGGGCAGTCCAGCGTCAGTACGGTGTCGGCCCCCGGGTCGAGCTCCGCCAACCGCGGGGCCAACGCGTCGAGTACGTCGTCGGGCAGATCGTCGACGGGCGGACTGACGCTCAGCACGCATCGGCGCACCAGAGTCCGGCGTGCCCCGGGCGCCGTGGGGTCGACGGCCCGGACGTCCCGGCCGGTGAGGGCACGGTAGGAGATCGTGAAGCCGCCCGTCGTCAGCGTGGCCGTGGCCGGGACGGCGGCTGCCTCACCGGTCCGACCGCCCGCCGCGGCCGGTCGCAGCTCTTCCGCCGCCACGGTGACGTCGAGGCCGTCGCCGCACGCCGGGCAGTCGGTCGTGCAGGGCAACACGTCGCCGAACGCGCCGCACCGAAGGTCCAGGAGGAGGGTGTTGACGGAGCTCAACGGCAGGTCGGCGACGTCCGGTTCGCCGCGGGACGCCATCGTCATCGAAGCGATCAGCAGGGCGCGGGCCGTCGGCGTGCTGTCGAGTCCGCCCTCCCAGACCTCGAGGACGTTCGCCTCTGTCAGTCGACGCGGCATGCTGTCACCCGGCGGTATCGGTGAACTGCGGCTGCTGCGGCGGGTCGGTGTGTTCCCGCACCCAGCCGTGGTGTTCCACCTTGATCCGCTCGAAGGCGACGGCGTTGGACCCGGCGTCGAGTTCGTGCAGGCCATGGTATTCGGAGACCCAGCAGTCGTGGACGGAGTAGGACAGCACCTGCTGGCCGCCCTCGTCGAAGACGTCGATGATGAGGTCGCGCCGGAAGTCCTTGAGGGAGGTCTCCAGGCCGCCCGCCGAGTTCTTCAGGCTCCAGACCCTGTTGGCCCATTCCTCGAAGGCCGTGTCGATGGTGCATCCCCGTTGCAGGGTGATGGCCTCGTACTCGGTGCGGCCGGGGAGCTTGCGGCTGGTGCCGGGGTCTCCGCCGTCGCGGTGCCGGATGACCTCGGTCGTCCGCGTGAGTCCGCTGACCTTGCTGATTCCGGCGATGTAGGCCGTCTCCCCGCTGAACTTCACCCGGAACCGGAAGTTCTTGAAAGGATCGCGGCGTGTGACTTCCGGCATCGGTCGTCCTCCTAGACCTGGATCTGACCGGCGAGTTGCTGGATGTGGACGATCACGAACTCCGCGGGTTTCAGCGGGGCGAAGCCCACGTGGATGTTCACGATTCCGCGGTCGATGTCGTTCTGGGGGTTGGTGTCCTTGTCGCACTTGACCAGGTAGGCCTCCTGGGGAGTCCGGCCCTGGAACGCGCCCGCGCGGAACAGCGAGTTCATGAACGCGCCGACGTTGAGCCGGACCGACGCCCACAGCGGTTCGTCGTTCGGCTCGAACACCACCCACTGCGTGCCGCGGAACAGGCTCTCCTCGATGAAGAGGGCCAGGCGGCGGACCGGCAGGTACTTCCATTCGTCGGCGAGCCGGTCGGCCCCGCGCAGGGTGCGCGCCCCCCAGGCGACCGGGCCGGCCGCCGGCAGCCGCCGCAGGCAGTTGATGCCGACCGGGTTGAGACGTCCGATCTCCGGATCGGTCAGCGGCACTTCCAGGTCGCTGACACCGCTCAACGAGGCGTCCGTACCGGCCGGGGCCTTCCACACGCCTCGCTGGACATCGGTGCGGGCCAGGACACCGGCCATCACCCCGCAGGGCGGAAAGGGCCGGACGGCTCCGCCGAGCAGAGGGTCGGGCGCGAGGACGCGGGGGTAGTAGACCGCGGCGTTCCTGCCGCCGTCGCCCGCTTCGACCTCCTCCGCACTAGCGAGGACGGCGGCCACGACACCGGCGTTCGAATCGCCGCTCGGTTCCGGGCTCGTCCACTTCGGGGGCGGGTCGACCAGGAGGACGGCCCGTCGTTGCAGGCACAGCCGCAGCGCCTCGGCCCGCAGGGACTTGGCCGCGCCCTCCCTGTGCTCGTCGAGCCAGTGGGCGTCCGGAAGGCAGAGCATGTTGAAGATGTCCGTCTTCAGCAGTTGGTACAGGCCGGTCTTCAGCGACGCATTGCCCGCGTAGGCCGCCAGGGGCGGCGGAGACGTTTCCCTGTCGGTACGGCTCGCGTCGGCGTCGACCGGTGCGTAGTAGAACGGCGCCTGCCCTTTTGGCGCGTGCGGTGTCCTGGCCGCGAAGGGATCGGAAACGTCCTTCGGGACGGCGTTGGCCTGCGGCACCGTGTCGAGTGAGGCGCCGGGGGCGACGCGGACGAGCTGGGAGGACTCCAAGAGCTGGGCGAGACCGCGCGGACTGCCCGGCTCGACACTGACGTTGAGGTACCGCTCCTCGGCGCCGGTCGCCATGTCGCGCACGGTCAGGTTGAACAGCTCGCGCGGCGGGTCGGGGTTGTCCCTCAGCTCGGACGGTTCGAACTCGGAGGTGTCGTGGTCGACACGGGCGCGCAGCTTCCGCGCCCACCGCCCCGGCGAGGCGGCGACGAGGCCCGGCGACCCGGTGGGCTCCCCGCCCGGACGACCGGCGGCCTGCCTGCCGGCGCCACCCGCCCCGTCCCGTCCTCGGTTCTGTTCACCGGAGGCCACGTCGTCCCCTGCGGCGTGGGAGGGTTCCGCCGCCTCGCCGTTCTCCGCGGGCGGGGACGGCGGCCGGGCGGGCTGTCGCGCGGACGGGGTCGTCGGGAGAGGCAGGTGGACGACCTCCTCGTCCTCCTTCACCACCCTGACGATCTCGGCCTCGCTCCCGCCGTTCAGGTAGAACTGGTACACCGCGTAGCTCATCGGGCAGTTCGCCTGGAGGCCACCGAAGTTGGCCTCGTAGTCGGCCCAGCCGGTGATGTGCACCGGCCGGTCCACCGGACCGCGCGGGGCGTGACCGACGAACGCGGCAACCGAGGTCGGAACGCCCGCGATCGTCCTGACGGAACTCTTGACCTCGTCGATGTAGACGCCCGGGTAGGTGACGTTCACCGGCATGCCAGCACCTTCTCTCCGTCCGGCGTGCGCCCGGCCCGGTGTCTGCGGGGGACTGTGCGAGGGACGTGGGTCCGCCGGACGTCGGCCCGGCAGGACGCTGATCGTGATCCACGATCACCGTATACAGAAAAATCGGATCACTGCGCTCTGTGCGCCGACGGGCTGCTTCGATCAGGTGATGCCTGCCCGCTGGTCGGCGGCATGGCGTCTGACAGGGACGCGCGGTGTCGATCATCCGTGTCACGTACTGCTCGGCAGCGTCAGTGAGGCCGAGGCAGCGGTCCAGGGGGCCTGGCCGCGCTACAAAAGGCCACGCCGACGCGATCCACCTCGACCAGGGCCTTCTCGCCGGCCGCCGTCACCCGCATCTCCACCGACGTGCCGCGCTCGGCCCGCGTCCGGCGGGAGACGTACGTCGGACCGTGGCTTCCGCAGCCGCCGCTGACCGACCACTGTGAGGGTCCGGAGCGGTCGGCGGAGCTGATCGGGTCGGGGCGTCCCGTAGTCGCGGCCGGCGCCGGTGGAGCACCAGCCAGTCATGGTCCCACTCGATCGCCTAACGTTTTGGGGCCGGGCGAAGCTCCGGGATGCCGGGTGCCTCGAACGACTTCCAGGTCAATGCGGAGGGTGGCTCCGTGCTCGACGAAGTGCGTACCTGGCACGTCGTCAGGTAAGTCAGCATCTGGTCAGCATTAGTCCTCGCGCATCCCGAGACGGACGCCCGAACGGGTGTTCGGCCGACGACCTGGGCGTCACCCTCGACTGGAAGCTGGCGGACGGTGTCGAAGCCGATGTCAAGGCGGCCGTCGACCTCCTGCGCAGCCCCTCCGGGCTGCGCACCCGTGAGCAGTCCGAGCAACTCCGCGACGTCCTCCAGCGCCGTATCGAGGACGCCCGCCGCGCCGACCCGGCCGCCGGCTATGCCGCCCATCTGCGCACCGCCCTGGACTACCGCGGCTGGTTCGCCTTCATCTCCTGGGTGGTGAACGACGCGGCACCGGGCAGCCGGGGAGACGGCCCTCCCGCCGGCCTGGCTGGCCGAGCTGGAGGGCCGCCCGGACCTCGACCTCGACTTCGTTCTCACCAGCGAGCGACTGATCGGCAACTGGCCCGACGTACCGTCCCGCCACATCTACGAGTGCCTGCGGGACCCGCATGTACGGGGCGTGGCCACGCTCCACTACATGTGGAACGGGCGACAGCGGAGACTGATGTCGGTATGACGGGACGTGAAAGCGCCGACGAACATCCTCCGGCCGCCGAAGCCTTCGCGTTTCTCACCCGGCCGGGCCTCACCCGCCTCTGGACGGCGGTACGGACCGGGCTCGAACGCAACGGCCTCCAACCGGCCGGGAGCATCAGACTCGAGCACCTGGACGCGCAGGAGCGCGAGGCACTTTCCCTCCTCCTGGCTCGACCGATCACCGGCCCCACCACCACGATCCGCCTGCCGGACCTGGACACCCGCCTGCGCACCAGCGCGGTCGGACGGGGCCTGGCCTCCACACTGGAGGAACTGGGGCCGTCCCTGACCAACCGCCGGGCGGTCCGCGACGCGGCGGCAGCCGAACGAGCCCGCGTGTGGTCAGCGGCTCAGACGGAGGTGGAAGTCACGTCACTGTCGGCCCAGCCCTGGACAGCACAGTGGCTGGAGGAGATACGACGCGGCGGCGCACTCGCCCGCCAGGGCCCGAACACCGCGGCCACCGTCATCACCCAGGCCGTCCGGACACTGGCGATGCTCTTCCCCGGCACGGCCCCACGCTCCACCCCGGCCATCTGGGGCCGCGGCGAACTGGCCACCCGCGCCACCGGCTCGGCCCACGGCCTGGACGACGGCACGCTGCTGTCCCGGCTGGTCCTCCGCGGCATCGCGCTGGCGCACGGTGTCGAGCTCCCCGCAGATGCGCCCGCGCGCCGGGCCCTGTGGCGCACGGCCTCGGTCACCCCGGACGAGGTGTCCAGCACGGTGCTCACTTTCGGCCTGCGCCCCACCGGCGGCACGTGGCGGGAGGCGGCCCTGCGTGAGCGAGCCGACCACCACACGGAAACTCATGTGACCCTGCGTGAGCTACGCACACTGAGGCCGGAGATGCCGCCTGGCACCCACGTCCACGTCTGCGAGAACCCACACGTGGTCGAAGCCGCGGCCGACACCGGCCGTACGGCGCACATGGTCTGCACGTCGGGGAGCGCGACGACAGTCGTTCTCACCCTCCTGGACGCGTTGGCGGCGTCCGGGTGCACCTTCGCGTACCACGGTGACTTCGACTGTCCCGGCATCACGCTGGCCAACCGGATCATGCAGCGGTCCGGAGCTGAGCCGTGGCGTATGCGAGCGGCCGACTACGAATACCTCGCGACCCGCACGCAGGTGCGCGGCACACCGCAGATCGCCCTCGCCGGTCCGCCGGCCGAGGCCGTGTGGGACGCGGAACTGGCCCCCACCATGGACGCTCTGGGCATCACCCTGCACGAGGAGGCGGCACTCGATCTGCTGCTGGAGGACCTCGGGTGACGACGCCGGGCGGGGCTGCGGACTCACTGACTGCTCCGTCCAGCGGCGGCACCCCCGGTACCCACCCAGTCGTGTCGACGGAGCGATCGGACGACCGTATCGCTCGCAGCCACGTGGGCGCGAAACACGGCCGGTGTCCGCCGCGAGAACACCGGCCAGTGATCAGGGATGCCTCACATGCCACCGGGAAGAGCCGCTACTTTCAGTACACGGTGTGTCATCAGATCCGTTGTTAGCGGCGTCAACAAATACATACATTGATAGTGGCATGGGCCCTGTGTACGGTTGCCCGTATGACGGACACCTCCGCCCCGCAGGCCACGCCGCTGGTCACCGGCTCCGAGATCGCACGGCTGGCTGGTGTCACCCGCGCCGCGGTCTCGAACTGGCGGCGACGTTACGGTGACTTCCCCGCGCCTGTCGGCGGCGGCGTCAACAGTCCGCTGTTCGACCTGGCCGAGGTGCAGGCCTGGCTGGACAGGCAGCACAAGGGGCAGCAAGTCTCCGTGGAGGTACAGCTGTGGCAGGCGCTGCGCGGAGCCTACGGCGACGACATGCTCGGCGGGCTCGTGGACGTCGCCCGTTTCCTCATCGAGGGAGAGGCAGGTGAGGAGCTTCCGGCGGACGTCGCCCGGCTCGCGCGCGATCTCGCCGGGAGCGGTGGCGCGGCAGAGGCGGTGAGCGCCCTGGCGGAGCGCTTCACCGACTCCGTACGCCGAGCAGGATCGGACCAGGTCACCTCATCGCGCGCCGTTCGTGCCGTACGCCACTTCGCCGGTGAGGTGGCACCTGACGCGACCCTTTTCGACCCGGCCTGCGGGATCGGCTCCCTGCTGCTCGCCGTCGGCCCAGAGCAGGGCCCAAGACGCTGCGGGCAGGAGGCCGACGCCCGCAGGGCCACGTTCGCACAGATGAGGGCCGTCCTCACCGCGAACGTCGGTGCCGACATCGTCGCCGGCGATTCCCTGCGCGATGACCAGTGGACGCATCTCAAGGCCGACCTGGTGGTCTGTGATCCGCCGGTCGGTGAACCAGACTGGGGACGCGAGGATCTGTTGCTCGACTCGCGCTGGGAGTTCGGTACCCCCTCTCGTGCCGAAGGTGAACTCGCCTGGTTGCAACACGCGTACGCGCACACCGCGCCCGGCGGCCGGGTCCTCATGGTCCTGCCTGCCTCGGTCGCCTACCGCAAGGCCGGCCGGCGTATCCGCGCAGAGCTCGTACGACGTGGCATCCTCACCCAGGTCACCGCCCTTCCCTCCGGCACGGCGGCCTCGCATGCGCTTCCGGTCCACCTCTGGCAGCTGCGGCGCCCTCCGACCCCGGGGGATGCCGCCACCAGCGTCCGTATGGTCGATCTGACGGCCGTCGATCCGGACGGCTCACTGGAACCGGACCCTGAGCAGATCGCGGACGTGCCCCTGATCGATCTGCTGGACGATGCCGTGGACCTCACGCCAGGCCGTCATGTCGAGGATTCCCATCGCGACTTCGCGGTCGAATATCAGTCCCTACGAAGGGAGTTGACCGAGCAAGTTCGGCTGCTGGCGGAGTTGCTGCCGGCCTTGGCCGCGGGCGATGGCCCCAGCTCTCTGGACGGACCCACCGTCAGCGTCGCCGACCTCGCGCGGGCAGGGCTCGTCGAGTACGGAGATCCGGAACCGGTCTCGACCAGCGATCAACTCGACACCGCCTATCTTCAGGGCTTTCTGCGCAGCGCCGGCAACACCCGGCGCTCTACGAGCACCAGCGGCACCTTCCGTCTCGACAGCAAGGGCGCCCGCATCCCGCAGATGGACATCACCGAGCAGCGGCGTTACGGGGCGGCCTTCCGCGCGCTGCAGGAGTTCGAGGAGCGGGCGCGGAGAGTGGTCGAGCTGAGCCGGGACGTGACGGCCCTGGCAAGGGACGGGCTCGGCAACGGAGCACTCGCCCCGGAAAGGTGACGCGGCCCGTCAGATCGTCTCGTCCGCGAGTTGATCAGGCCGGGGTACGAACGAACTGGCCGACCCGCTCCAGGTCACCGACAGAGCCTCCCGCGCCCGCGTGCACGCCACGAACAGCAGACACCGCTCGCGCAGCAGATCCGCGTCGCGCTGCAGTGCGTCCACGGAGGCCGGGGTCACCTCGCGGGCGAACGGCACCGCGCCGGCCGTCACGCCCAGGACCGCGACACAGCGGAACTCCAGCCCCTTCATGGCGTGCATGGTGGCGAGCCGCACCCCGTCCTGGTCGGGCCCTGGGTTGTCCCTGACCCGGACGACTGGGACCCCGGCCGCCGCCAGCTTCCCGTAGGCCTTGTCGAGCAGCACGTTGAACCGCGCGCACACCCCGATCTCCGACGGCCGGATGCCTTGGGCGATCCAGTCCTCGACGCGTTCGACGAGTGCGGCGACCTCCGCCTGCTCGGAGCCGTACCCGTTCACGTGCGGCCGGCGGCCGTGCAGGAGGGAACGGTAGCCGGCCAGGGTGTCGCTGCCCTCGCCACCCAGGTCGTCGACCGAGACCGGGCTGAGAACGCCCGTCGACCAGACCAGGATCTCCTCCGTCGAGCGGTAGTTGATCCGCAGACGGTGCGTCCGGCCGGTTACTGAGATGCCCAGGGAGCCGAGGGACACCTTCGAGTCGTAGATACGCTGGTGCGGGTCGCCCGTGATGAACAGGTCGTCGGCGCCCGCCGCCACCGCGCCGCGAAGGACTCGCCACTGCGCGGGATGCAGATCCTGTGCTTCGTCGACCACGACGTGGTCGTGTGTGGGAGCCGACCCGGCCAGGAGGTCGGCCGCACGCGCGCACACCTTCAGGTGTGTGGTGACCTTCTGTGCGCGCAGTATCGACTCGAACAGCTCGACGGCCGACCACAGTTGACCGCGTCGCGCCGACGGCAGCGCGCTGCCGCGTCCGCGGCGCAGGGCGCTGCGGTAGGAGTCGGCGGTGCGCAGGTCCTGGGCGAGGACGACATTCCGGTACTCCTGGGCCAGGAACTGTTCCGTCCACGGCAGGCCCAGCTGTTTGACGACCCGCTGCCACAGCTGCCTCTCGTCCCGGTCGTTGACGGGGGAGGGGGCCCTGCCGTCGAGGTGGGTCACGACGCCGTGCGCGTAGGCGTTGACCGTGGTCACATCGACGCGGCCGAGCAGCGCCTGGTCATCGTCCACGAGCAGCGACAGGTTCTCGCGCAAGGAGGAAACCAGCGCGTTCGTGTAGGTGGTCAGGAGGACGCGGGTGTCCGGCGAGCGGGAGAGGAGGTGCTTGACGCGGTGCAGGGCCGCGACCGTCTTGCCCGTGCCGGGGCCGCCCGTGATCTGGACCGGGCCGCCGTACGACACCCGGTAGGCGACCCGGCGCTGTGAGGGGTGCAGGAACACCCGCCAGGCCGTGAACGGCTTCTCCAGGATGTCCGTCAGCTCTTCGGGACCACTGACCAGCGTGATGCGGCTCGTGGTGTTGGCGATGGCGACTGCGAGGCTCTCGTCGGGGTCGGGGCCCGCGTCGACCGGGCGGCGGACGGCGACCACGTCCCGGTACACCTCGTCGGGGCCGAACCCTTCGGCGAGGTACTGGAGCACCTCGCACTGGTCTTCCGGCAGCAGTGTCTCGAATGCCTTGAGCTGCGCCTCGTCGACGATGGTCCGCACCGCGCGCAGCACCTGGTCGTCGATGCCCAGTTCGCGCAGCACGCCGTCCGAGTACTTCGCGAAGAGCAGGGAGTCGGCGACGGCAGCCGCCTTCTCCAGAGCCGGAGTCAGATGTTCGAGCGCGACCACGTTGCGGACTTCGAGGGCGCGCGTCGCGGAGTTCGTCGTGTACAGCCGCTTGGCCGCCCAGGTGTACGCGTCGTCGTGCCGCACGACGTTGACGAGCAGGAACACATCACTGCCGTCGTCCGGGGCGAGGACGACTCCGCGCCAGAAGTCGTTGATGCGGATCGTCCGCATGCGGGTGTCCTGCGCGTTCTGCACGGACTCGAGGTGGAGTCCCTTGTCCGCGTGCAGTTCGGGCACGGAGAGCAGTTGGAACTTCTGCATCGCCTTGCGCACGCCGGCCTTGACGGGCTTTTCCAGGGAGTCGTAGCTCTCCCAGAAACTGTTGGCGAAGGCGAGCTGCGGCACGAGGTGAACTCCCCACCCTGGTCGGACACTCCGCAGTCGATCATACGCGCGGGGAGTCCACCAGCCGCCGGGCCAGTTCCTCGACCTCCGCGAGCAGTCCGGCGGGCTGCAGGCCCAGGTCGAGGGCGTGCTGATGGATGACGGTGCTCGCGTGACGTACCTGGTGGGAGGCGTGCGGGGCATTGCCCTTCGCATAGACGAGGTGGCCCTCGCGCAGGTCGAGGGCTGTGCAGTACGCCAGCATCTGGTAGAGGTCGGCGTCCGGGTAGCCGCCCCGTTTCTCCGCCTTGTATTTGGCGTCCACGACGGCGCACGGGATGCCGGCGCGCCCGTACAGCACGAAGTCCGGCTTCATGCGGATCGTCGCGGCCTCGTCGAGGTGGTGCGGGTCCTGGAACCGGACGGTGTGACCCGAATCCATGGTTCGGAAGGCCTCACGCAAGGCGACCGTCACGAAGTCCTCGAAGAGCTTGTTCATGTCGAACAGGAACCCTTCGATGCGCAGATCGCCGGGCGTGTGATCGGCGGAGGCACCGTCCAGGACGACGCGTGAGAGACGCAAGGCGTGGTGATAGCGGGAGTTGAGGCGGGTGGGACGCCAGTCGGGGATCGGCTTCCCGCGCACGATGGTGGTGACGTTGGCCAGTCGGGCGCGCTGGTGCAGCAGTCTGTGACGGACGTCGCGCGGTATGCCGGGCAGCCGGAGGAGACGCTCGACAGCCGTGCGCAGGATGCGGTTCTCCGCGATGTCGGTCGTGAACTCGTCGTACGCCACCTCCACCGGCAGCATGGCCCCGAACCGGCGCCGGATCTGTTCGGCCTCCCTGATCCGGCCGCGGACGACGAGCGCGGATTCCTCGGTCTCCCGATACCCCTGCAACAGGCCTTGTCGCAGGGCGCGGTCCACCTGTCGCTCCACGGCATGGGCGAGCGCCGGCAGCAGATCGGGGTGCTCGGCGACCTGGACCTCCCCGTCCCGCCAACTGCGTCGCGGATCAAGCGTGTAGCCGAGCAGGAAGAAGAGCCGGGCGATGGGCACCTTGGGTGTGACACGCACCGTGGCTTCGTACGCCAGGTCCGCTCCAGGCCGCCCTCGCGGTACACACCCTTCTTCATCAGGTACGAGGGCCCGATGTGGAAGTCGGGATCGTCGATGCGGGAGTTCAGCACATCGAGCAGGTCGGCGGGCTCCGCGTCCTTGCCTTCTCTGGCCAGCCAGCGGCGCAGCAGGCCGCGTGTGGGTTCCGTACGCGGTGACAGTTCGACGAAGGCGAAGCGGCGGCGCATCGCCGCGTCCACGAGAGCGATCGAGCGGTCGGCGGTGTTCATCGTGCCGATCACGAACAGGTTCGGCGGCAGCGCGAAGTCGTCGCCGGAGTAGGTGAGCCGCACCGACTTGTTGCGGTATTCCAACAGGAAGTAGAGCTCGCCGAAGACCTTCGCCAGGTTGGCCCGGTTGATCTCGTCGATGATCAGGAAATGCGGGATGTGCCGGTTGCCCTCGCGGGAGGCCAGGTCCGCGAGTTCGCGCAGCGGGCCCGCGGAGAGCCGGAAGGCGACCTCCCTGGTCTGCGCGTCCTCCTGGGGCCGGAAGCCCTCGAAGAAGTCTTCGTAGGCGTACGACGGATGGAACTGCACGAGCTTGACCTGCTCGGGTCCGCCGCCGAGGAACTCGGCGAGCCTCAGCGCCAGGTAGGTCTTGCCGGTGCCGGGCGGCCCGTACAGCACCAGCTGCCGCTCGTCTGCCAGCAGTTCACGCACCTCGCGCAGCCACGCGGCGTCGTGCACGAGGAGCTCGTCCGCCAGCTCATCCGTGGGATCGGGCAGTTCGGGCTCGCGGCGGGCGACGATCGCCGGGAGTTCCACGCTCGGGTCCCGGTCTATGGCCCTGGCCTCCTCCGTCAGCTCTTCGTCGCTTCGGCCCAGCCCTTCCACGAGGGCCTGGACGGGAGTCAGGTCGACGACGTCGTGCTGGATCGAGAGCTTCTGCTGAAGGGCCTCCGGCACCTCGTCGTACGGGATTCCGGACGACCTCCACCTGGCCCTCCGGCGCAGATTGGACAGCCCGCCCTCGGACTCGACCTGCTCGGCCTCACCGGTGACCGTGCCCACGTACAACTGCCCGCCGGAGATGGCGCAGAGGGTGTCGCCCAATCGCATCTGGGTCAGGAAGTAGTGCAGCTCGTCGACCATGGCCTGCTTCTGGCTGTACGAGGTGGTGGCGTCGTACCCCTCCTGCACGTACCGCCGCAGCACGCTCTTGGTGGGGTCCGCCTCGTCCACCTGCGGCAGATGCGTGGCCGCGAGCGTCACCCATCCCTCCGGAACCCACAACCGCCGCACCAGGTCGCGTCCCGACACATTGGAGCCCCGCACCAGCCAGGTCTTGTGCGGGGTGCGCCACGAGCTCCCGAGGTAGTCGACGAGCGGGAAGCCTTCCTCCGTGCGCCATTGCGCCAAACCGTCAGTGCTGCGCCCCGCCACCACGGACGCGGCCGCCGAGGGGGAGTTGCACTCGATGTCCCGTGTCGTCTCCCAGTGATTCGGCCACTGGTCCGACTCCCTGCGGATGCCGCCGTCCGCCACGAGCTTCTCCCGTTGGGCCGCGGGGTACGGCGGGATGCCGGGGGTCGCCTCGGGATGCACGGGCGAGCCGGCGAGGACGAGGAACTTCAGACTTCCGTTCATCCCTTTCTCGGGCAGCACCCGCCCCCGGGCCACCATCTTGCCGTTCGGCAGCCTCAGCCGAAACTCGGGAAACTCGTCGGCCATGGACATCCCTCAGCACGCACTGTCCTCTGTTGCCTGCAGCGTAGTGGCCACCACCGACATTGATCCTGATACTCAGGTTCCGGTGGTCATGGCTCTGCCACTGACTGACGTCCTGCTGGACTGTCTTCTGGCTGTTCTGTCCGGCCACCGGGACCTGTTCTCATGGCTCCGGCCGGGCGGAACATGACCTGATAGGAGCTTGGTCAGAAGCCCCTTCAATGTCCTGTCTGCGCCACCCGGCCGGCGCCCACCTTCGGCTGGGAAGGCACCATCAGCATGACATCAGCGGTCATGGACAACACGGCAGACCAGGATGTGGTCGGCGGGGTCGACTCCCACACCGACACCCTCCACGTCGCGGTCATCAGCGACAACGGCGGCCATCTCGCGGACGCCGAGTTCACCACCACTGCCGCCGGATACGCCGCGGCCCTGGCCTTCCTGACCGCCCACGGCCACGTGATCGCCATCGGGGTGGAGGGCACCGCCTCCTACGGAGCCGGATTCACCCGCGCCGCCCGCGAGGCGGGGCTTCATGTCGTGGAGGTCAACCGGCCCGACCGGGCCGAACGCCGCCGCATCGGCAAGTCCGACCCCATCGACGCCTACGCCGCCGCCCGCGCCGCCCTGTCCGGACGAGCCTCCAGCGCCCCCAAGGACGACACGGTCGCGGGCATACGCGCCCTGCACAACGCCGCCCGCTCCGCGGTCAAGGCCCGCACCGCCGCCCTGAACCAGATCGGCAGCCTCCTCATCACCGCTCCCGACACCATCCGCGCCAAGTACGGCCGGCTCAAAGGAACGGACCGCACCGACGCCCTCGCCCGGCTGCGGCCCGCCGGGGACGCGGTCCATACCGCGGTCCTCACCGCGCTGAAGAGTCTCGCCCGACGCGTCAAGAAACTGACGGTCGAACACGAGACCCTGGTCAAGGCACTGGACAGCGTGGTGAGTGTCCACAACCCCGGACTGCGAGCCGCCCACGGAGTCGGCCCCGACACCGCGGCCCAACTGCTCGTCACCGCCGGAGGCAACCCCGACCGCATGCGGACCGAGGCCTCCTTCGCGGCCCTGTGCGGAGCCGCACCGGTCCCCGCCTCCAGCGGCCGGACCAACCGCCACCGCCTCTCGCGAGGCGGCGACCGGCAAGCAAACGCAGCCCTCTACCGCGTCGCCCTGGTCCGCATGTCGAGCGACTCCCGCACCCGCGAGTACGTGGCACGTCAGACCGCCGCCGGCCGGACGAAGAAGGAGATCATCCGGCTGCTGAAACGGGCCATCGCCCGGGAGATGTTCCGCTGCCTGACCACCACGGTCACCGTCCCCGGCATCGACGATCTACGGCCGCTGCGGCGGTCCAAGAACATCACCCTGACCGCTGCAGCCCGCCACTTCGCCCTCTGGCCGGCCACCATCTCCACCCTCGAACGCGGGACCCGCCGAGACGACGACCTCGCCCACGCCTACCGCAACTGGCTCCAAGCCGTTTGACAGGCAATAGGAGCATCAGCCCGGCTTCTCTCACACGCGACCCGGCTTCCTAGGATGTCCTTTCGCGTCGGGGAGGGGATCACATGACAGCGATGAGCGGTACGGGCGGGTTGTCGGAGCAGGAGTTCCGGCAGGGGCGAGCGGATTGGATGAAGACCAGGGCCGGGGACCTCGCAACCGTCCTGGAGACAGCGGGACCCCGGCTGTTGAGGCTGCTTCCCACCGATCTGGGTGACCGGACACTGGTCGCGGCGGTGACGGCCGCGCGGGTGGCCGCTGATGAGGCGCGGGCCCAGTCCGTTGCGGAGACGGTCCACTGGCTGGAGCGGCTGATACCCGGGGGACCCCTCCACGATCTGGAGGGAGCGGTACGTGAACTCCGGTCCCGGCTGGCGGCGAGTGGCGAGCCGGCCCTGTGGTCCTGGAACGCCGAAGGCTGGGAGGAGATCCTGCTGTGGTGGTGGAGGCGGGTTCAGCCGGGAACCGGTGATCCGGCCGCCGACTTCGCGGGGTGGCGGGCACGGTGGTCGGCGGAGATCCCGCGGGACGGTGAGATCGACCGTCCGGAGTCGATGCCCCGCCGGCACGGCAGGCAACTCCTCACTCCCGCCGGGTTCTTCGCCGACGAGCCTGAGCCGCTACGGCTTCTGTCGCAGGCCGTACTGGATGCACCCGGAATCGTTGCCGCGGTCCAGGACGCGGTGCTGCTCCGGGAGGAACACCTCCAGGGCGCGGGGCACCTGGTGTGGCTGGCCGAGCAGCAGGCCTGCGTCGAACAGCTCGAAGCCTGGCGCCGCAGACAGCAGGCCACCGGATCGGAGGCCACCCGGGCTTTCCTCGTGGAACTGTCCGAAGCGGTCAAGCGATACATGTCGCTCGTACTCCAGCCGGTCATCGACGCCCTCTCCCTGTGCGAGCGGGCTCTGCTCGGTGACAGCAAGCACGGTGCGCGACGCTCCGCCGCCGACTACCTGGACGCCTTCCTCGACGCGCAGGAACAGCCCGGCGCGGATGCCTGGCGGGACGAGCGGCTCGGCACGGATGTCGAACAGCAGGCGCGGGAGCACCATGATAGGGGGGAGATCACCTGGCACGGCGTGCTCGGCGCGGTCCCCGTCTGGTACCGCGTCGTGACCTCCCGCGAAGAGCGGGCGGCCGCGCTGGCCTACTCCGGGAAGCCGTCGACGTCCGTCGTGCGGGTCAGGACCGGCACGGCGACCCAGAGCCTGCTGACCGACCTGTTCGGATTCGGGGGCCCGGACGACGAGCAGGAGGAGTGGTACCCCGAACCCGGGATCGAGATCGCCTACGACCCGGACCGCGCCTTCGACCTGTGCGCGCTACTGGCGGTCGCCCAACTCGGCCACGCACGGATGGAGTTCCTCGTACGGAGCGCCGACGGAACATTCCAGCGGCTTCGCTCGGTGCGGGCACGGGTTCGTCGTGACGACACCGCCGCCTGGCGGCTCTGGGCGCTAAGGGTGCTGTCCGAACTGGTCCCGGACCCGGAGGACCTGGCGGACCTGATCGCCCGGGAGGACGACGAAGGCAGGGACGAGAGCGATGCGGCGGACGCCCGGACGCGCGCCGACGACCGCGCTTCGTCCGACTCCGGCATGTCCGGGTCCGGCCCCCGGGCCGTGCGCGACGGACTGCCCGAGGCGCTGCTCGGCAAGGTCAGGTCGCTGCTGCGGAAGGCGGAG
This sequence comes from Streptomyces pactum, assembly GCF_002005225.1. Classification (NCBI taxonomy): domain Bacteria; kingdom Bacillati; phylum Actinomycetota; class Actinomycetes; order Kitasatosporales; family Streptomycetaceae; genus Streptomyces; species Streptomyces pactum. Next base: position 1,018,776 of record NZ_CP019724.1, on the reverse strand, counting down.
AACGCGGGGGCCACCGAGGAGGAGGCCCGTGTCTACCTGGCCAAGGCCACCGAGCTCATGGCCAAGTACGGCATCGAGCAGGCCATGCTCGACGACGTGACCGAGCCCGAGCGGCCCGCGGACCGGATCGTCGATCTGTACCCGCCCTACGTCAAGGAGGGGCGCCGGCTGCTGGCCAGGATCGGCTACGAGATGCGCTGCCGATCGGTGTACCCCGGCGGCAAGGCCAACCGTCACCGCGTCCACCTCTTCGGTTTCGAGGCCGACATCCAGGCCACCGAGGTGCTGTTCGCGAGCTTGCGCCTGCAGATGCTGGCGGACGCGGACCGTGCGGACCGCCTGCATCGCCCCGAAGGCGAGGACACCCGCGCCTACAAGCGTTCATGGATGCTCGGCTTCATCCGTGAGGTGACCGCGCGGATCGGTGCCGCCCAGCAGGCTGCGAGGGCCGCCGCCGAACAGCGAACCGAAGCGGAGGGAGAGGGGCGGGACGGCCGCAGCGTGGCGCTGGTCCTCGCCGACCGGACGACGGTGGTCGAGGCACGGCTCGCCGCCCGGTACCCGAAGCTGAACAAGACCCGTCCGACGAAATTCACGGGCACCGGGTACCGGCAAGGGGTCGCCGACGGGCGGGACGCCGACATCGGTGGCCCGGCCTTCGACGAAGAGGGCCAGGCTCCCCAGCTCGCCTTCTGAGGCACGTGCCGCCTGGTGACCAGGAGGGTTGCGGGCCGGGGAAGACCCCGTCCCGCACCGGTCAGCCGGGGCGCTGTGGTCCTTCCGGGGCCGCGTCAGGTCATGGTGTTGGTCAGGTGCGGGCCTATGTAACCGACGTAGATTCCGTGATCGGTACAAGCTCCGTCGTAGTAGTGCAGGCGCGGCGCGATGGTGTTGCCTCCGCCGATCCGCAGGTGGGCACCCATGAACAGCTTGCCGTTCGGATGCACGTGGCGGGGCACGGGGAACGTGCGCGCCCGGCTCCACTCGCCGTTCGCCTTCACGGACTTCGATTCGTCCCTGACGACCTTGCGGGGCGAGATGACGTGCGCTCCCTCCGGTGCGTCCGCACACCACTGCTTGAAGTCACAGTTCGCCTCGCCGCTCGCGACGGCTTCCGCGAAGTCCTGGAGGGCCAGCAGCGCGTCCCAGGCCATCCGGACCCAGGACGAGCCGTAGGCCTGGTCGTCGAGTTCCAGGGTGTACTTGCGCCGGCCGCTGAAGTGGACGCGTCGCATGTCGCCGATCCGGTCCAGGATCTCGGTGAAGGAGGTGGGCGCGTCCAGCGAGGGTTCCACCGCCGCGTACGCCTGCTCGGCGGCGCCCAGCCTGAGGAGTTCTCTCTGCAGTTCCCGTATCTGCGCCTTGGCCCGGTGGAGTTCCTTGTACTGCTCGTCGTAGTCGACGACGGCCTGCACCTCGTTGCTCTCCGCCTGACGCAGCTCCCGCTTGAGGTCACGGATCTCGTCGGCCCTGACGCGCTGTTCGCGTGCCGCCTCCTCCAGGATTTCGTGCAGGGCGTCGTTCTCGTCGCGCAGTCGTTCCTGTTCGGAGCCGCCGACTCCGTCCCTGGCTCGTGTGCGCATGAGCGGCACGGAGTCCAGGGCGTCGGGCAACGGCAACCGGGTCGCCAGCCCCTGAGGGAGCTGGTTCAGGATGCGGGCGGCCAGCCGAGGATTCTCGGTGATCAGCCGTTTCGACATCACCCGGTGCCGCTGGCCGTCGGCGGGCCAGGCCGGGTCGACGCCCGGCAGGTAGGTGCGGATCCCGCCGTTGTACACGCGGTGGTGTTCCAGGGCCCGGTTGAAGACCGACTCGGCTTTCGGGGTGAGCACGTAGAGGATCGCCAGCCCAGCCAGGGGACGGACGAGAGGGTCGACCGTGCCCTCCAGCCAGCCGTCGAAGTCGACGTCGTACGGCGTGCTCGCCATGACGACGGGGAGGCGCCGGTCGGCGTCGCACAGTTCGTCGATGACCGCCTCGACATCCTCGGCTTCGACGACTTGGGGCATGGCCGTCACGTCTGCCAGGCCGTCATGCGCGTCGAGCGCCTCCAGCAGATGCCTCGCGAGCCGGGGAGTCCTGGCCGGCACCGGGGCCGCTTCCGCGTCGTCGGGAAGGTGCTCGACGTCCAGCTGGACCCAGGTCGGACCGTCGGTGATCTGCCGCGTCACGAGGGTGGTCTGCCAGGTGCCGCAGGGCGCGGTCTCCCGGAGCCGCCATCGTCCGTAGGCACCGGTGACCCCTGTGACGGAGTCGTGGTCGAGCGTGACTCCGCCGGCTATCTCATTGCGGCCCTCGGCGAACGCGTCGACGTTGTAGCGCTTGGGTGGTTGGGCGAGCCAGTGGCGCAGTTGCTCGTCGACGAGTGCACCGGTGCGCACGTAGTCGGTCCGGCTGGTGACCACCATGCGATAGCGGCGGGCGTCCATCGTGCTGCTCCTCACGTGTCGGGGCGGCGTGGTTCAGGCGCGGGCGGCGGCCAGGACACGCAGCAGTTCACTCACGTCCTGGTGCCAGGCCCGTACCTCGGCGGGGGTGGGAGGCAGCTCGTACGTGTGGTAGTGACAGGCGGCGCTGAGGCCGGACCAGACGGTGTACCACTGACGCGCGACGGAGGGACTGACGTACCACTGCAGGCAGAGCATGCGGGTGCGGCCGGTGCTGCGGGTCATGCGAGGGCTGACCGACCGCCAGAAGGCATCGAGGGTTTCGTCGAGGGCCAGCCGGAGCAGGGTGGCCGCGGCGCGCGCCCGGACACCGGGGGAGAGCGTGGTGCCGTCCGATGGATTGAGCAACTGGTCTGCGGCAGAGAGGAGTTCGTTCGTGGGGAGAACGCGGGGGGAGCGCGCGGGAGTGGTCACCGGGCCAAAACCTCCTTGGCGAGACGCTTCGTACGGTCGACCAGGGCCGCGCGGTCCCCGACGGGCATGGCCGGTGCCTGATGCGATGCCTGGTTCAGCCCCTGGATCAACTCCCTGGCCCACGTGCCATGGTCGCGGGCGACGGCGTCCAGCACCTCGCGCCCCTCCTTGCCCGGCATGCCCATCGCGAGGGCCGCCAGGCCGGTGAGGGGACCTGGCCGGGTGACCCGCTCCTGGATGTCGCGTTGCCCGACCCCGGCCTCACGCAGAGCACGCCGCGCGGTGTCCTGGTAGGCGGCCTCCAGCGCCACACGGCACATCGAGGGCAGCACCCGGTCGGCGACTTCCGGCGGCAGGTGCGGATCGAGGGCGATGGCCCGTGCCTCCGCCAGGGCCTGGCTCACGGGGTCGCTGACGGAAGCGACGTGGACGACGGAGTCGGTCTGCCGGGACACCCGCAGGACCGTCGCCCGCAGACCGAGGCGTTGGACGGCCTCTTCGAGCCGGGTGTCGTGTGTGAAGACGACGACCTGCCGGTGCTGCGCGTACAGGTCGAGAACCTTGGCGAGGCCGTCGACCTTCTCCGGATCCATGGACTGCACCGGGTCGTCGATGACCAGGAAACCGAAGGGACTGTCCCGGTGGGTGGCGCGCGGGACGAACAGGGAGAGGGCGAGTGAGTGCAGTTCGCCCTGGCTCATGACGCCGAAGGCGGGCGCGTCGGCGTCGTCCACGGAGACGGGGAGACTGACCTGCCGCTGCGGGCCGACACCCGTGAGCCCGATCGCACCCAGCGACACGCTGCTGCGCTCGCACAACAGCCGCCAGATTTGCCCGGACTGCTCGGCGAACGGCTTGAACCGAGCGTCCCGCAACTCGTCGGTGAGCGCCCGCACCCAGTCGCGTACGGCCTTGACCTGCTTGCGGGCGGGCTTCACCGCCTGCGCGGCCTCCGCCTGCACCAACCATGCGGACAGGCGTGCGGCCACGGGCTGCCAGCGGCCGTCCTGCGCTGTGACGCGTCGGCGGGCGTCCTCACGGACCTGATCACAGGCATCACCGAGGACTGCCTCGGCGCGTTCCGCACGGTCGGCCAGCTCGCGTGGGTCACGAACCGTGCGGCAGGCGACCAGATCCCGCCAGAGGGTGGCCAGGGAGGGCTCGTCGGCCTGGAGCCAGGTGGGAGCCGGACGCATCAGGTCGTGCACCTCCCTCACCGCGTTCACGAGTTCGCGGTGTGCCGCCTCGGCCTCGGCGGCCTCCACCTGGAGCCTTTCGACCTGCGCGCGCGTCCGTTCCGCCCACGAGCGGTCCAAGAGGTCCGTGCTGCCGCACACGGGGCAGTCGGAGGCGTCGGGATGGCGGCGGCGGTGTTCCAGCGCGGCGTCGAGCAGTTTGATCAACTGCCGGGCGTCCTCGGCGGACCCGTGGCGTGCGTCGTCGGCCACGGCGGCTGCCGACCGCAGCCGGGTCACGGCCTTCGCGATCAACGGCCGGTCCGGGGGCTCCAGATCGGCCAGTCGGCGCAGTCGTGCGACGTGCGCAGAGTCGGCGGCGCCGTGGCCCTTCAACAGGGCCCGGACGGCGTCCAGGTCTGGGCTCCTGCCGGAGAGAGCCGTGATCGCCTCCTTGGCGCGCGGGTCGTCCACCTCCGACAACTCCTGCATCACGGTGGCCGTGAGGGTCTTCGCGGCGCTCTCCGTGTCGGTCAGGGCCTTGGCCCGGGCACGTGCCGCCGCGTCGGTGTCACTGAGCAGTTCGAGGCCGAGGATTCGGGAGATCTCGTCGTGCAGGGTGGTCAGCGGCCCGTTGATCACAGCTCCGAGCTGGGTGTATGGGAGGAACGGCCGGTACAGCGACAGTTGCTCGGCGTCGATCACGTCGTGCAGGGCTTCGCCGGTGGGCTGTCCTGCTTCCTCCACGACGGTGCTGGACTCCTCAAGCCCGTCGCCGTGCCAGATCCGGCGCACGGTTACGGGCTCCTTGGCGCCCTCTCCGTCACTGGCGGCGTCGAAGTCGAGCTCCACCGCGATCTCGGGGGAGGAGTGCTCGTGGAGGTTGCGCCAGCCCTTCTTCCATACCTGAGTGCGCCCCTGCCAGCGGAAGTTGTCGCCTGTCAGGGCCATCTCAGCGGCCTCGGCGAAGCTCGACTTGCCGGAGCCGTTGCGGCCCGCCACCAGCGTCAGACCGGGGCCGGGCTTCAGCCGGACGGTGGCGGTGGGGCCGATGCCGCGCCAGCCGGAAGCCGTGATGGACCGCATGTACACGGTCCCGGAATGGCGACCGTTCCGGGGCTGAGCGGCGGGCAGCAGATCGCGCAGCAGGGCCTGCTCCTCGGCAGAGAGCCCTGATTCGGGCAACCGGGCGAGAAGCAGGTCACGGAGGCTGGCGGTGTCGCTCATCGCTCGGACTTCCTTAGGTGCTCTGGACGGCTGCGGTGGGTGTGCCCAAGGCGACGCGAGGGGACGGTGAGCCGTTGTCGATCTGAGCATGGCGGAAGTGTGTTAGCGATGTCAACAAGCTTTCATGGACTAATAAAGTATGTATCTGTGTACATGCGTTCTAGTGTCGTGCCCGACTCGGGGGCGTGTTCGACTGATACGTCCGCCGAGACGGACGCCCGCCGACCACCTCACCACCCGCGGCGGCCGTCATCGACCGGCCGGCGTGGGATGGTCAGCGCAGCACTGAGCCGATCCAGGCCGCCGCCTGCTCGGGCGTGGCGTGGGTGTCCACGCCGAGGACGGGGATGATGCCCAACAGGCCTCCGGGGCCGCGCACCTGGAGGGTCCGCTGGGCGTGGCCGCCCGGCCGGGGATGGAGGATGACGGCGAGCGGGGTGCCGGCGGACGCGTAGCCGCTGCTGTAGGTGAGGAGCTGGTGGACGTCGTCCGAGCTCACACCGTGACGATCGTAACGTTTGTACTTGGCGTCCACCGGCAGCAGCGTGCGCTGTGCCGCGTCATGTCCTGGAAGGCTGAGCAGGAGATCGGGCCGGAAGGCCGAGGCGTTGCCCAGGTCTCCGCGGACGGTGATGCCGACGCCGCTTCCGCCGGGTACGGCCCGGCCGCCGTGCGGGCCGACGGCCTCCGTGCCGAGACGGCGGACGACGGCTTCCCAGAGCGCGGGCATGGCGAGCAGAAGACCGTCCGCCGTGGCGCCCTGGTCGGTGAGCAGGTCCGTCACACCGCCCCCGCGCAGCAGCAGACGGGCCCAGGTGTGGGCGGGACGGTAGCGGGCGTTGAGGCGCGTGTAGCGGGTGCGGTCCAGGGCGCGGAGTGCCGCGGCCGGGGTCGGGGCCTGCGGGAAGGTGCCGGCGGCTCCGTGCAGGGCACGCGCCAGGACAGGACTGGCGGTGAGACCGAGAGCCGCCCTCAGTGCGCTCCCGAGGACGCGGTTCTCCCAGATGTCCGCCTCCCGGTCGAAGGTGCGGACGTGCAGCTGGTCCAGTTGCCCGAAGCGGTGGGTGGCCTGGGCGGCCACGTCCAGACGCCCCCGCAGCACCGGTTCGACACTCCGGCGGCGTACGTAGTCCCGGCGCAGTCCCTCCCGCAGCAGCCGCTCGCACTCTTCGAGCAGGGCGGCGGCGACCAGGTCGGCGTATCCCTCGGGGCCGGTGGCCCACCGCCTGGCCGTCGCCGGGACGGGCGTGCCGAGGGCGTAGGCGAGCCAGCTCATGAGCTGCTCTCCGGGAATGGCGAACTTCGGTGAGATCACCACGCGGACACGGTCCAGGACCAGAACTCCGACGGTTGCGTCGGCCTTGAGCCGCCACCCGGTGCGCTCCCTGGTCAGGCGGAGGCAGCCCCGTGCCTGGAGTGCCTGCAGACGGTCGACGTCCCGGGAAGTGAGCTGACCGGGCTCCAGCGGAGCGGACTCGTACTCGCCGAGCTGGACCGGGGTGCGGTCAGGCATCCGGGCCGTTGGCGCCGCTGGTGAACTCGGTCGCCAGCGCGTCTGCCAGGTCCTGCGGGGGCATGAGGAGCGGACGCCCGGTCTCGGCGTCGACCAGGTCGCCGAGGATGCGGTGCAGCAGGTCCGCCCGGCCGAGGCAGTAGTCCTCCAGGAGGGGGATCACCTCGTGGTGGAAGGCCGCGGCCAGATCCTCCTCGGTCGCAATGGGCTCACCCTCGCGCAGCAGATACGCGTGCCCGATCTGGTGGTCGGCGTCGAGATGGTGGGAGATGCGGCTGTTGAGGGACTCGAAGAACGCGGCCAGGTCCAGGGGGCCGACGGTTCCGGAGACGGCGTCGGGGTCCGGGTCCACGTGCAGAAAGGCGAAACGGCGGCGGACCGCGGCGTCCAGGTGGCTGATGCTGCGGTCGGCGGTGTTCATCGTGCCGATGACCCGGACGTTCGGCGGGACGGAGAAGCTTCGCTTGCTGACGGGCAGAGCGACCGGCAGGTTCCGTTTGTCGAGTTCGAGGAGCGTGATCAACTCGCCGAAGATCCGGGGCAGGTCACCGCGGTTGATCTCGTCGATGACCAGCAGGAACGTCTGATCGGGATGGGCGGCTGCCCGGCTGCACAAGCCGTGGAACAGACCGTCGGTGAGGGCGAGGGTGAGCCCCGGGCCGGTGGCGCTCAGGTCCGGCTTGAAGCCCTCGACGAAGTCCTCGTACCCGTACGAGGGATGGAAGGTGACCATGCGGATGCGGTCGCCGTGCAGCATCTCGGTCTGTGCCCGGGCACGTTGGCGGGCGTCGGCATCGGCGCCGAGCACGTCCGCGCGGCCGTCCAGGGCGAGGGCGGCGCCGAGCGCGAGCCGGGTCTTGCCCGTACCGGGCGGTCCGTGAAGGATCACCTGGCCTTTGCGTTCCAGGGCGTCCAGTACGGCCTGTACGTCCTCGGGCGGCGCAACCGGCTCACCAGCGCCGGCCTGTGCCTGCACCGTGCCCGGTACGGAGCCGGAGCCGGATCCGGAGTCGGCGTCGTGTGCGGTGAACTTGGCGAAGAGGGACGGGTCGACCTTGGCGAAGGTGGACCGCCACCCGTGCTGGGCCTTCGGCAACTTCCGCGCGTGGGAGGGGTCCCAGACCACCGGGACGACATGGTGGAACTCCGGCCGGTCCGGGTCGTAGCGGTAGCTCCCGTCGACCCTGCCGGTGGCCAGGATCTCCTCCGTCCCACGGTTGGCGACGAGCCGGTCTCCCGCCTCCAGGTCACGGAAGGCCAGCAGCCGTCGGGCGAGGGTCAGGCTGCCACCGCTGCTGCGTGGCCAGTGCGCGTCCAGGGCCTGCTTCAGTTCGGTGTCGCTCTGGTACTGGCCGAGATCGCCGAGCTCGTCCCACCCGACGCAGATGAACCCGCCGTCCCGGCATTCCTCCCACAGCCGGCCGCGCTCGCCTGGGGCGATCTTCCAGATGGTGCGTTGCCGGGGGCGAGGGTCGAAGTGCTCGTACAGGAAACGCATCACTTCATGCCTGGTCCAGCCTCTGAACTCAGACTGTAATCGGACGAGTTCGAGCAGGCGGCGATTGCTGCGCCAGGCCGAGGCTTCGCCCTGGTCCGTGTCGCCCGGCAGCAGGGCGGCGAACCGGCGCAGGTGTTCCCCCGAGTAGATCGGCAGGAAATGCTCGGGGAAGTAGGTTGCCAGGGTCTTCGTCACCAGCGCCGGTCCGTAGCGCAGCACTTCGAGGTCGTCCAAGGCGTCGAAGTCCCCTGCCCCGACCGCGTCGAAGGCCCGGACGAACTGTCCTCGCAGTTCCGCCCAGGCGTCCTGCGGATCCATCCCCTTCAGCGGAGCGGCCAGGCGCCATTCACCGGAGTTGTGGTGGAACATGATGTGCTTCGCGGCACTGCCGCCCTTGATGCTTCCCAGGTGCGGGGTGCCGAACTCCATGAGCCGGCAGTACGTCGGCCCCGACCCGGGCGCCTCTCCCTGCCCGAGGGCGTAGCGCTCCAGCGGCAGCTCCGCCCACTCCTCCAGCGGAAACCGGGAGAGCACCTGCTTGCGCTCGTCCTCGGCGGCCGACTCGGCGGCCGCCACGGCGGTCCGGTCGAACTCGGCCGCCGCCGTGCGCACATCCACCGCGTTCGTCATGGAGGCCATGATGCCGGAGCGTGGAGGAGCACTCCTGCCGCCCGGAAAAGTCGGGTGACTTTGAGGGACGCGACTCAGGTGGCCGAGAGCCGATCGGCTGTCAGAGGTCGTCGGGGAGCAGCCGGAAGGAGGGCTGCCCGGTCAGTGGCCGCATCATGCGGAAGTGGGCGTCTGTGGTGAAGATGTCTGCCGTTTGGAAGGCGGCCGCCAGGGCGACGTTCATCGCGTCCGCCAGACCCACCCCCGCGCCGCCGTCCGCGTCGACATACCCGCGCATCACGGCCATGGCGCTTCTCAAATGCGGTGCGGTGTCGGGGACCTCGAATCGGCGGGCCTCCGCCTGTCCGGTGATGAAGTCCAGAGCGTTCATCGCGGCCTTGGTGCCGACTCGTGAGGTCAGCAGGTAGTCCAGCTCGGTGAGCACCATGGGTGAGACCACGAGGTGCCCCGTTCGTGCGAGAGCTTCCCGGTGAGCGGAGTGGCGGGGGTCCTTCGGTGTGAACAGCCGGTACAGGGCGTTCGTGTCGGCGATGGCGACTGGGATGTCAGTCATCTGTTGCCCCGCGCAGGTCTTCGCCCATACCCCGTAGGCTCGCCGCGATCTCGTCGTCGTCGAGCACGGGGCCACCCAGGTCCGGGATGTCCAGGTCACCCATGGGATCGGTGCGGAACGGGTACGCGGGGCGGCCCGTCGGCGCGCCGCGGGGCACGATGTCTCCTATCGGGACACCGTCCTTGGTGATGGTCACCGTCTCCCCGGCCGCCACTCGGGCCAGGACGCGCGATGTCTGCTGGTTGAGCTCCCTCAGTGGGACCTCTGCGCTGTCGTTCATCCCTCCAATGTACTACCCGTTCTACACGCTCGCGCGGTCACCGGTCGGCGCCGGGTGGGAGCACTACGAGGGGGCCTCCTCCGTCAGCTCATTCACCAGCGGCACGAGGAGCGGGTGGACCGAGAAACCGGAGGCGGGACCCGGGCCCGACGCGTATTCGGCTGTCAGGGCCGGGACAGCGGAGTCCGGAATCTTCCCGAGGTTCCCCAGCAGACGGGCGATGCGGGTGACCGGCTTGGTGAAGCCCCGGAGGGACCGGTCCTCGGCATACTGGCAGATCTCGTAGACGCTCTTCGCGTCCGCGACGCCTTCCATCCCCGCGGCGTACTTGATCACGTCAACCCGGTCCGCGTAACCCTCGTAGGTGAGCCGGTCGAAAAGTTCCTGGAGCGCGTCGGCCGTCCAGCCCCCGTACGTCTCCTCCGTCCCGATGCGCTCGACCCGTTCTATGTCCTCGACGGAACCTTCCTGGAGGCTGAAGTCCAGGATCGGAGCGGCGACCTCCAGGAACCGCTTGGGCGTGAGCATGAAGAGCCGGCCACCGCCGCGGGCCCTGAGTTCCTCTGTCAGCTCCGGCCGGGGACCGCGATTGAAGCCCTGCTCCTTGCGCCACCAGTCCTCCTTGGCGTCCGCTGTCACGAACAGCACGTCACAGTGACGCCGGGCGGCCTCTCGAAGGATCTGTTCCCAGACGAGATAGTCGGCGGCGGCTCCCACACCGTCCTTCGTCCTGTCCATGTAGCCCGGAGGAAGCCGCTTCTCGACCCGACGCATCCCCTCCGCTATCGCCTTGTCGTGATCCTCCCGGCTCAGCGGAGCACCTACTCGGCCGTCGAGGGCGGGCTCCAGCTTCGCGATGACCGGGTCGGTGCTCGTGTCCTGCGTGATGTTCCGCCACTCGCCCTCGCCCACCTTGACGATCGTTTCCCGTACGTCACCGAAGACCTCGTTCAGCTGACTGCGCAGGCGCTCGGTCTCGGCCTCGGGCAGGGCGACGCGATTGGCCCAGGCGCGCAGGGTCCGCTCTGCCTGCGTCGCGTGACCCGCCATGTCTTCGGCAGCTTGCGAGCCGGACGACCGGGCGTCGCTGAGGGTGCTCTCGCGGTTCCGCCAGAACTCCACGAGCGCCTGGTGCGGTACCCAAAGCCGGTTCTCCAGAGTGGCGAGCGCACGCAGCAGGTCGCCGCGCGCCTGCTCCGTGTATCGGTAGAGATTCAGCAGGACGTTGGCGTCGGGAGCGATCAGACCGTGGGTCAGTACGGTCGTGAAGTCCTCGTTGGTCGGTGTCCGGAAGGCCCCGAAGTCGTCGAAAAGACCTCGGCCGCCCACATCGCTCGTCGTGTCCTGCGCCATCGGCAACCCCCGTCGTTCCCATGGATGTCCGAGGGCCGTGCGCCCCCTCGCGTCCGCCTGTGGCGACCGTATCGCTGCGATCGCCCCGAGTGACGGGGAACGGGGGAACAGGGACGTCTTACGGCCGGCGGGCGGGGGACGGTTGCCCGCTTGAGGGGCAGGCCAACTCCGCCCAGACGGTCTTGCCGGAGGGCGGGCGGGGTTCCGTGCCCCAGCGGTCGGCCAGGGCGCCGACCAGGAGCAGCCCGCGGCCCGACTCGTGGTCCAGCCCTCGCTCCAGAGGGATCGCGGGGCGGCGCTCGCCCCGCATGTCGCTCACCGCGACGCGCAGGGTGTCGGCCGCGTCGTCCAGGGACAGCGCCAGCAAGAAATCGCGCCCTTGGACGCGGCCGTGCAGCGCCGCGTTCGCCGCCAGCTCCGCGACGACGTGTTCCGCCCGCTCGATGACCCGGGGTGAGATGTTCCAGGCGGTCAGCCGTTCCACGGCCAGGAGCCGGGCGAGACGGGCGCCGCGACGGGTGGAGGAGAGCCGCTGCGCGAACGTGCGTGCGGTGGCGTGGATTTGGGGTGTGGAGGCGTGCATGGGACAACCGTGGCGGGCGTGCGGGAGTGTGTTCCAGTAGCGTGGCCCGTACGCTGCGTCAGCGTACGGGCACATTCTGTGGACGGTACGGGGATCTTGCCGTCACCCTGGGCGCTGTCGATCGCGGAGTGACCGCAGAGGACGTACGCACCTGGAGGTGGCCGCGTATGACGGACAGCAGCGACGTGACGGCGTGCGACTGGGAGCGCGAGCCCGACCCTTCCGACAGTCTGCGGACCTTCGGGGCGGTCGTCCAGGCCCTGCGCGAGCACGAGGGGCTCAGCCGGGCCGAGTTCGCGGCGCTCGTACGGTTCTCCAAACACACCGTGGAGTCGGCGGAGTTGGGGCGCCGCATGCCCGACGAGTCGTTCGTGGGGCGGGCGGAGGAGGTGCTGGGGAACACGGGGGCGTTACGGAAGGCGGCGGGGCATCTGACGCGGGGTGAGGCGGGGCTGGCGGCCTGGTTCCGGCGGTGGGCTCGGCTGGAGAAGGTGGCGGTGAGCCTGTGTACGTACGAGTGCAGGCTGGTGCCGGGGTTGTTGCAGTCGGAGGGGTATATGCGCGCCCTCTGCGAAGAGGATATCCCGCCCATGTCGGACGATGCCCTTGAGGCCACGGTGCGGGCTCGTATGGAGCGTCAGATGCTTCTGAAGGAGCGCCCGAACACCACCTTCGACTTCATTGTCGAAGAGGCCGTGTTCATGCGCCGCCTGGGAGGGGTCAACGTAACTCGTGATCTGATCGACCACGTCCTTGAGGTGAGTACCCCAAGGAACGTCACCCTGCAGATCATGCCGGCGAACTCCGAGCACCACGCATGCATGGCAGGGCCTATCCAGTTGCTGGAAACCCCCGAGGGGAGTTGGCGAGGTTACTCCGAGGGGCAGGAGAACGGCCGCTTGATCGCTGACCCGAAACAGGTCAGCCGACTGCACATGCGCTATGCAAGACTGCGCTCGCAGGCCCTCTCCCCGAAGGACTCCGTGGGCCTGCTGGAGCGGATCCGAGGAGCGCTATGAGTACGTCCGAACTCGACTGGTTCAAGTCCAGCTACAGCAGCGCGCAGGGAGACAGCTGTGTTGAGGTCGCCGTCACCGAACAGGCCATCTGCGTACGGGACTCCAAAGACGTGACTCGCCCGCACTTCGCCGTCGGGCGTGAGGAGTGGTCGCGGTTCGTGGGGTTCGCGGCGGAGGCCTGAGCGGAGCGGCGTGCGCGTGGCGCTCAGAAGATCTTGCAGTGCGTCATCGCGTTGTCGACGTCACCCGGTGACCCGAGGACGGAGTTGCGGCCCACGTAGATGGTGTCCCACTGCGAGGTTCCGACCGGGCACGAGCCGGAGCTGATGAGCACGCCACCGGAGAGATCGGAGCTCGTAGTGTTGGCGTGCGGTATGCCGAGGGTGGCTGGTTCGGCGGAACTGCCGGGTTCTCCCTCGCCGCCCTTGACGCCGCGTTCGCCTTGTGGCCCCTGCTCGCCCTGAGGCCCCTGAGGCCCCTGAGGCCCCTGAGGCCCCTGCGGTCCCTGAGGCCCCTGCGGTCCCCGAGCCCGTTCCGGTCCCGCCGGGCCCCGCGCGCCGGTTGGACCGGTCGCGACGAAATAGGCGCCGGCTCTGCTCCCGCTGCGCCGGGCAGGGTGATAACGGCTGCAGTGGCGGCTATCCCAATCGCGAGGCGACGACGGTTCGGGCTCATGTCCTTTCATTCGGTGCAGCGGTGCTTGTGGGGCTGTAGGCCGCGAAAGCTAGGGACTGTTCCCGCTTCCGGAACTGACCCAGTTCGATGGGCCGCAAGCCGTGAGGCCGTCCGAGGCGCTTGAGGATCGAGTCGAAGTACGGCACTGGTGTGTGCTCGGAGGCGACCACCAGGGAGGAGAGCAGAACCCCGTGGGGCGAGGTGGGGCTGTCCACGGCGACGAGGATCGCTTCCCTCGCCTTGTCGGAGAGGTCCGTCGGCTTGAGCCCGGCGGCAGCGGCGAGCGTGTGCCAGCCCACGCAGACCTGACGCCGGGCGGCGTCGATCAACGCCCTTCGTGCGGCGTCCACCACTGCTGCTTTGGTGGTCCCCAGCTTGGACCAGTGTGTCCGATCCTCCTCGGCGGGGCGAGCGGCGGGAACGCTCTGGGGCGTGCCGGTGTGCTGGGCGTACGCACGGCCGCTCGCGGCCCACCAGGCAGCCTCCACGGTGGGAGTGGTGGCATCCGGCACCCAGCCCAGTTCCGCCAGCACCTCGCCGAAAACGGCGCGGGGCCTGTCAGCCCACCTTCACCCCTTTACCAAGGCCGATAGCAGGCCGCGGCCGGGGACGTAGGGTCTGTCACTGCGGCCAGGAGTCTGACCTGGTCCCTCGCTGACAGTGCGGAGGGCGGCATGCCCTGCTTCCTGAGCAGCGTCTTCCACTTGATGACGCTGCGTCCGTTGGCGACGAGTTTCAGATGCTCGCGGAAACGAGCCACGATCTGGTCCTCGTTCAACGTGGGGGCGGCGCCGTTCCCGGCCGAGGCGGTCGGGGGCTGCTGACGTGCCGGTACTGCCTCGTTGTGGGCGAGGGCGTAGGCGGTCCTCGGCTCGCGTTCCCAGATCTCCGCCACCTTCGCCTCGGACAGGTCGGATCGCCAGCCGAGGCCGGCGAGGACGTTGGTGAAGTACGGGTCGGGCGCGGCCGGGGCGAGGGCGGGTTTGACGAGCGCCGAGAGCGATGGCTCATCAGGTAAGTCAGCATCCGGTCAGCATGAGTCGCCGGGCTTTCCCGGGGGATTGCCTGAACAGGTGCCGGTGCGGCGCGAAAGCCCAGGCGTGAAGCCGTCTCGCCCGAGCGGAGCGATGTTCCTCACCTTCCTCGACCGACGTGTCCCGGTGTACAGTCGAGACCGCCCTTGACCTGCACAAAGCAAGCAGGGAGCCGTCTTCCAGGAGTCCAAGTGCTGCGTACTCTGTTCAAGTCCAAGATCTAGCATTTGGTCATTACCGCAGGTCAGAGGCATGAATGCCGGGCTGAGGTCAGCAGACAGTCAGCATCGGGCGTGGCGGTGTCCTGGCGTTGCTGACGTCCGGGCCGCGAGGGGAGTGACCCGGCCCGGCGCCACCAGGGCCTCTGGTCAGGACGTGGCTGCATCTCAGCGGACCAAGCCTGACGATCAAGGCGCGGTCGGCCCGGTGAGGACCATGTGGCGGCCAGGGACGGGACCCGCCGGTCCGGGGCGTGGAACGACACGGTGACGGTCTTGCCCGGCGTCGTTTCGCCGTGCCCGGCCGTAGGCCGGACCACGCAGCGCTCCACTCGAAGACCCTCCGATGGCCTAGGCGCGGTGGTGGTCTGCGGCGGAAGGCGAGCACGCCCGGCTTGGCGGCGGGATCACAGCCGCGTTGCGGATCGGATGCGGCATAGGGGTCGATGTCGGGACCGAAGTCCGGTGCGGTGGGTGGCATGGGTGCCCCTCTGGGCTGGCGCCGGTCGTGGTGGAACACCGGGCGGCCCGGTACGCGGATCGCCCGACGGTGTGTGTGGCGGTCTACTGGTGGAGATCGATGCAGCATGCCCGGCCCAGTTCAGGCTGCCGTCGGTCCCGTCCGGAGCCGCTCACCACCGATGATCTCGTCCGGTCCGGTCCGGTCCGGGAAGCGGGGGCAGGGCGTTACCGGTGGCGTGCGGGGTGGTTCGAGGTCGTCCCGCTGTCCGGTCAGCACGGTTCCGGCCGCGCGTTCCGTGTCGGGCGTAACGCGCGGCCGAAACCGTGCGCGGGTCCGTGGTGCTGACGGACGATGGGGGCGAGGTGCCCGCCGCCGGGTCGCGGTGGGCACCTCTGCAACGACGGTTCACTTCTCCGGCCCGGTGGTTGGGGCGGCTCCGCCCGGTGATCCGTCGGCGTGAGCGGGATGTCGCTACTTCAGGTAGGGGCCGTTCTTCCCGATCTTCCCGGTGCCGTTGAGGACGTAGACGCGGAGGTTGGCCTTACCGGGCGCTTGGACGGTGAGCCTGCCGTCGGAGACGATGCGGGTGTCACCGGTGACGGCGTCCCGGTAGGTGCCGTTGGGGATCCCCGTGTACACGGCGGAGCCGGACACGGTGACGAGCGCGAAGCTGTCGGTGCCGCCGTCGGTGTACCGGCGCTTGAAGGCCATGCCGCCGGAGACGCCCTCCGTGGAGTACTGACCCATTTGGAGGGCCGGGACGGCCCGGCGGATCTGGTTCAGTCGCTGCAGGTGCTTCACCAGCGGTTGGTCCAGGGTGGTGGCGACCTTGCCGCTCGCGGACTCCACCGTGCCGAAGCCGGAGGCCGTGACGGAGCCGGCCAGGTGGTCGCCGTAGTAGGCGCGTCCCGTCGTGGCGAGGGGGCAGGTGGGACCGCAGTCGATCTTCTTGCCCCTCTGGAACTCGATCTCCGAGCCGTAGTAGAGGGTGGGGATGCCGCGGAAGGACCACATCAGGGACATGTTCTCGGCCCAGGCGTCGGTGCCGCCCGTGTAGCGTTCGTTGCTCTTGTTGGGTCCGTAGTCGTGGCTGTCGACGTAGACGACGTTGTAGGTGGCGTCGTTGACGCTGTCGTCGGAGTCCTTGCCGTTACCGAAGGCGTTGTACGCGTCACCGAAGTTCATGTGCATGCGCATGTCGATGATGTTCATGCCGGAGAACTTGCTGTGGTCGGGCGCGTGGTAGGCGTTGCCGTTCAGGAAGGCGTTGTTCGACGTCGGCTGGTTGCCCGTGCCCTGGCCGTTCTCGTGATCGTACTGTTCGAGCGCCGCCTTCCCGTCGTCGGCGCTGTACTCCTTGCGCTCCTTCCAGGTGTAGAACTGCGCCGAGTGGTTGACCGAGCCCCGGTTCCACTTGTCGTTGACGAAGGCGGCGACCTCGGCGAAGACGAAGAAATTCTTCGCGGCCTCGGCCCCGAACTTCTGGGTGACGCGCTCCTGGATGGCCGGCAGGAAGTGGCGGTTCCAGGTGACGCGGGGGATGTGGACGGCCGTGTCGACGCGGAAGCCGTCGACACCCATGTCGATGTACTTGTTGTAGGCGCCGATCAGGTAGTTCTGCACCTGCGCGTTCTCGGTGTTGAAGTCGGCGAGGTCGTCGTGCAGCCAGCAGGAGCGGGAGTCCTCGCCCTCCCAGTTGCCGATCCAGCAGTTGTGGTAGTACGCCTTGGGGAACATGCCCGAAGTGGGGTACGGCCACTGGCAGTTGTAGATCGTGTAACCCTCGGGGCTCTTGGCCCCGGTGGGCCTGCCCCAGTTCAGGCAGGTGTTGCCGGTCGGTTCGACGGTCGACCAGAGGTCGCCGTTGTAGTACGACTTGCCGGACTTGGTCTCGACGGTCAGACCGTCGTACTCGAAGCCCGCGTTCTTCTCGTCGTAGAGCCAGCTCCACTGGTTGTCCCGCACGCCGTACACGGTCGGCGTGAACAGTCCCTTGGCGCCCCAGCGGGAGCTGTGGTTGTAGACGACGTCCTGGTAGATCTTCATGCCCTTGGCATGGGCCGCGTTGATCAGATCCTGGTAGGTCGCGCCGGCCGACTCCAGCCGGGCGTCGACCTTGTAGAAGTCGTAGCCGTGGTAACCGTGGAAGTCGTAGTCCGAGCGGTTGAGGACGACCGGGGTGATCCACACGGCGGAGAAACCGAGCGCCTTGATGTAGTCGAGCCGCTCGACCAGGCCCTTGAAGTCGCCACGGAACATGGGGTCGTCGTTGGCGGCGTTGCCCGACTTCACGTGCTGACTGCCGCCGCGGTTGTTGGAGCTGTCGCCGTCGTTGAAACGGGCGGTCATGACGAAGTAGATCGGGTCCTTGCGCGGGTCCGTCCCCAGCGGTGCGCCCGTGGGGGGCGCCGGCGGCTTCTTCCCGGTGGTGGCCGAGGCCGGGGCGGAGGCGGCCGAGGCGTTGCCGGCCGCGTCCACGGCCTTGACCGTGTATGTGTAGGTGGTGTTCTCCTCCAGGCCGGTGTCGGAGAGCACGGTGGAGGTCACGTCGGTGACCGTGGTGCCCTCGGTGCCGCCGGTGCGGGTGACCTGGTACCTGGTCACGCCGGTGTCGTCGGTGGCGGCGTTCCAGGACAGGACCACGGAGGTGTCGGTCGCGCTCGCCCTGACACCGGACGGGGCGGTGGGCGCCTCGGTGTCGGGTTCCTCGGCGGCGCACGGGTCCTTCGCGTTCGCGGTGACGGTGTTGTTCTTCACCGTGCTGGTCCCTGAGGCCAGGGTGTAGTCCGAGCCGTTGTTGTTGTCCCAGACCCCGTTGCCGTTGTTGAAGGCCGCTCTCAGTGAGGGCGCGGAGCCCAGGCCGACCGTCCGCTTCCACCAGCCGGCGCAGGCGGCCTCCATGCCCACGCCGGGCACGGCGGTCCAGGAGCCGCCGGCGGGCTGGTAGTGCAGGTTGGCGGTGGTCCAGCCGAGGGTCTGGGTCGAGTAGTAGACGGTCGCCTCGTTGCCGGGTCCTCCGGGCCCGGCGCAGGGGTCGCTGTGCGCCACTACGCCGTCCTTGACCGTGATGTTCCCGGTGCCCAGGGTGTAGTCCCGGCCGCCGTTGTTGTCCCAGACACCCTTGCCGTTGTTGAAGGTGGCCTTCAGCCCGGCGGCGGATCCCAGGTCGATGGTGAGCTTCACCCAGTCCGTGCAGGCGGCTTCCATGCGCGTGCCGGGGGCGGTCGTCCAGCTTCCGCCGTCGGGGGCGTAGTGGAGGTGGTGGTCCGTCCAGTTCTTCGTCTTCGTGTAGTAGAAGACGGTGGCCGAGGCGGCGGTCGGGGAGGCCGGCGCTGCGGCGGCCTCGGGCGCGGTGGGAGTGGTCAGGGGCAGGACGAGGGTGCCTGCGGCGAGAGCTCCGGCCGCCCAGGGGCGGGTGAGGGAGCGGCGGCGTCTCATGCGCGTCTCCAGGATGCGGTGGGGGAGGGCCAGCTGCCGTGCGGACGCCGGCGGAGACCTTGACGCGCCTCGAAGCCTCCTGCGTCCGTGCCCGCGATGCGCCGCCTGTCGGAAACTTGCAGCAACATTTTGCAGGCATCCGGAGATTACTCGCGCATGACAAGCGCGTAAAGAGCTCGGGCACTCTTTCGCTGCCCGAGCCGCTCACCACCATCCACCGGCGGGCGCCTCTCAGGGCAGCGGCGCGCCCCGCGCGGCGACCCACAGCTCGTACCACTCCTCACGGGACAGGTCGGGCGCCCGGTGCACAGCGTCACGGCAGGCCAGAATGCGCCCGGGCCGGGTGGTGCCCACGACCGGGACGACAGCGGCCGGATGGCGCTGGAGCCACCACAGCAGGACGGTTTCGGGGGTCGTCCCCTTGCGGAGCGCCAGGTCCGTGACCAGCCGGGCGGCCGGGGAGTCCGCCCCGCTCGTGAAGCGGCCCCGCGCCAGCGCCCCCCAGGCCTGCACCTGGATGCCGTGGGTCACGCAGTGCTCCACGGTCCCGTGCGGGAAACCGCCCGCCGCTCCGTCCGGAATGTTCAGCAGGACGCCCGACTCCACCCACTCGTGCCGGGCCAGGCTCATCTCCAACTGGTCGACCACCAGCGGCACGTCCAGGTGCTTCTGCAGGAAGGCGATCTGCGCGGCGCTCATGTTGGACACCCCGAACTGCCGCACCGTCCCCTGCCCGTGCAGGGTGCGGAAGGCCTCAGCGATCTGCTCGGGGTGGGCCAGGGGGTCGGGCCGGTGCAGGAGCAGGACGTCGATGACGTCGGTGCGCAGCCGCGTGAGACTCTCCTCGACTCGCCGGAGGATCGTGCGCCCGCTCAGGTCGTAGGAGCCCACGCGGTCTCCGTCCGGCAGGGTGATGCCGCACTTGGTCTGCACGAGGATGCGCTCACGCAGCCCGGAGGACCGCGCCAGGATCTCCCCGAAGACCTCCTCCGACTTGCCGTGTCGGTAGATGTCGGCGTGGTCGAACGCCGTGATGCCCGCCTCCAGCGCGGCCTCGACGGCCGCTTCGGCGTGGTCGAGATCCGCCGCCGTCCACCGCTGCCGGTCCCAGCCCCCTCCCAGTCCCATGCAGCCGTACAGCAGCCGGACATCGCGTACGTCCGTGTGCGGGGTCGTCATGTGCAGTCGTCCTCTCGTGGGGTCGGCCCGGGCCGGGACGCCCCGGTCCCGTGGGCCTGTCGTTCGTCGCGGGCGGCCCCGATCCGCGCGGCCGGCGCACCTCGGTGCGGGGACGCCTCGGCCGGGCGCCGTCCGCTGCTGTCGTGGTGCCGCGTCGTCTCAGCGCCCGCCCGTCTCGGCCCGTATCGCGTCCGCCAGGAGTTCGGCCACGGCGAGGACCGGCAACTGGGTGTTGGCCGCCGGCACCGTCGGCAGCACGGAGGCGTCGGCGACCCGCAGGTTGGACAACCCGTGCACCCGGCCCGTCCCGTCGACCACGGCGTACGGATCGTCCGCGGGCCCCATGGCGCAGGTCCCCACCGGGTGCCAGTAGGTGCCTGTGCGGGCCCTGATCTCCTCGTCGGTGAGAGCGGCGGGGCGGCTGCCGAGCGGCTGGACCAGCTTCCCGAGCGCGGCCGTCGCCGCCATCTTGGCGACGAGGCCGAGCCCCCACCGGACCACGGCCAGGTCGTGGCCCTCCGGGTCCGAGAAGAACCCGGGTCGGATGTCGAGAGCCTCGGTGGGGTCTGCCGAGCGCAGGGCGACCCGGCCCCGGGAGGCCGGTTTCATGAGGAAGGAGGAGATACCCGCCTCGTACCGGCCCGGCGGCAGGCTGCCGAAGAGCGGAGGGCCCGCCACGGGGAGGATGTGCAGGTCCCAGGAGCCGGGCGGGCACCGGTCGCTGGCGGCCCTGACCAGCATGCGGCTGACGTAGAGGTCGCCCGCCGCCTCCTTGCCGGCCAGCGCGGCATCGAGTGCCCCGGTGGGTGCCAGCGGTACGAACACACCCGGCTGGTCCGACAGGTTGGCTCCGACGCCGCGCAGCTCGACCTCGGGCCGGATGCCGTGTTCCCGCAGGTGGTCCGCCGGCCCGAGGCCACTGCGCAGGAGCACGGCGGGAGACCCGTACGTCCCGCACGCGACGACGTAGTCGTCGGCGGCCAGGGTGGTCCGCTCCCCGCCGCGGACGATGTCGGCGCCCCGCACCCGGCCGCGCACGACGTGCAGCCGGTCGACGAGGGCCGCGTCGACGATCGTCAGATTCGGGCGCTCCCGCACCGGGTCGAGGTAGGCGAACGCCGCGTTCCAGCGCAGTCCGTCGAAGGAGTTGATGAGCGGAGTGCCGTAACCGGGGGCGCCCGAGGCGCCCATGTCGACCGGCGGGTAGCCGAGTTCGTCGGCCGCGTCGAGTGCTGCGCTGCTCCAGACGGAGAACTCGCTCTCCGGAACCGGCCGCAGCCCCATGTGGTCCACCGCGGCCCGGCGGAAGGGTTCCATGGCCCGTGCCGACCACCGCTCGCCCCCCGCCCGTTCCCAGTCCGTGTGGTCCGCGTGGGCGCCCCAGGTGTTCCAGCACCCGTTGACGCACGAGGAGCCGCCGATGATCCGGGCCCGGATGCGGTGCGCGGCCGCGTGCCGCTCCCACACGTGGTCGCGCGGCAGACCCCGCGCGTCGAGCACTGTGCGCGGCCATCCGTCGCCCTGCGGCCCGTAGTCCCGGCCGGCCTCGACCAGACAGACCGACCGGTCCGGGTTCTCGCTCAGCCGGGCGGCGAGTACGCACCCGGCCACACCTCCGCCGAGTACGACGACGTCGTAGCTCTTCACCGGTCCTGTACGTGACATACGTCTGCTCCACCATCTCGCCGCTGGTCGGCGGCGGTCGTACGAACCGGGCGGCGGTGACCCGCCGGCCGGGCGAAGGTCACGCGTGCGGCCGCACGGTGTGCGGGGGCCGCGCGCGGGCCGGGTGCCCCGGCACCCTGTCGGACGTTCGGTCACCGGTGGCGCCGGGCGGGGTGCTCAGCGTGCCGTCGTGAACGCCGGGGCCAGGTACCGGGCCCCCTCCCGCACGCCCCGGACGGTGATCGCCCCGGTCGCCGGCAACCGGGCGAGACGGGAGCCGGTCAGGCACGCGTTCTCCGGCCGGGAGGCGTACCGCGTGGCCGCCCGCGGCACCGGCACGACCAGGTGCGCGGGCGCCCCCAGCGTCTCGGCGACGACCGAGGCCCAGGCGGCACGGCTCACGCGGTCCGGCCCGCCCAGATGGAGGACCGGCGGCAGGGGCGCGCCGGCGCCCAGCAGGGCCGCCGTCACCTCCGCGACGTCGTCCACCAGCACCGGGGTCGTCCACTGGTCCCGCGGCACCCTGACCTGCTCGCCGTGCCGCAGCCGGTGCGCGCACGCGGCGAAGAAGTTGAGCCATTTGCCGGCGTCCGCGGGCTCGTGCCCGTAGACCAGGCTGACCCGCAGCACCACCGCGTCCGCCGCCGCGTCGAGCACGGTCCGTTCCGCCCGCAGTTTCGCGCGGCCGTAGGCGTTGGCCGGGGAGACCGGGGCGTCCTCGGGGTTGTCGGGCCGGGATCCGTCGAAGACGTTGTCGGTGGAGATCATCAGCAGCCTCGCGTCCCCGGCCAGCGCGGCGAAGTGGGCGGCCGCGGCGGTGTGCGCCGCGACGGCCAGATCCGGGTGCTCCTCGCACCACGTGACGTCGGACGGGCCGTGCACGAGGACGATGCGCCGCGGGTCCAGCCGGGCCACGAGCCGGCCGCACGCCGCGGAATCGGTGGCGTCCAGGGCGTGCCACCGGAACCCCGGGAGGCCCGGAAGGTGCTCCGGGCGGTGACGCGAGGTGACGGTGACCGGCTCACCGGCCGCCGCCAGCCGTCGCGCGATGCCCGTGCCGACGAAACCGCTGCCGACGACGAGGGTGCCCCCGGCGCTCACCGGGCACCCGCCGGGGACGGCCGGGACATCCGGTCGGCCAGCAGTCTGCCGGCACCGATCAGTCCGTGGTCGTCGTCCGGTTTGCCGAGCGACACCATGGCGTCGACCGCGTCCGCGTTCAGACCGAAACACCCCAGTCTCACCAACTCGCCCACCAGCAGCTCCCGGTAGCGTTCGCCGACCGCCAGTGCGAAGCCGCCCATCACGATGTACCGGCACACCCCGACGGAGGTGAAGACGGCCCCGATCGCCTGCGCGAGATGCGTGAGGGTGCCGCGCAGCACCTGCGTGGTGAACTCGTCGCCCTCCCGCACCGCGGCCGCGACGGCCGGGTTGTCGATGCCGGGCACGCGGCCGCCGCAGCGCGCGGCCAGCCGGGACCGGGCGAAACCGGCCGGGTCGGCGTCCGCCGCACGGCGGACCGCGGCGAGCACCCCCCGCCCGGAGGCGACGGCACCGAGATGGCCGCGCGCACCGCAGTCGCACAGCGGCGCCCCTGGGGACGGATCGCACACCCAGTGCCCGAGTTCGCCCCCGTGCCCGTCCGCGTCCAGCAGCACCTCCCCGCCCCGGAAGACCTTGTTGCCGATGCCGGAACTGACGGTGATCAGACAGAACGGCTCGGTCTCGGTCGCCGCGTAGCGCCAGGCGGCGGCGGTCAGGTCGTTGACCACCACGACCGGTACGCCGGTCCGCTCCGTCAGGAGCTGCCCCAACGGCAGCGGGTCACCGCGCCGCCCCCACACCGTGGGAGCGGCCAGCACCAGACCGCCGGCGGAGATCGGCCCGGCGAAGGCCACGCCGACGGCGCGCGGCGCCGTCCCCGCGGTGTGCCGGCCGACCTCGTGGACGATCTGGTCCACGACGCGGCGCTGCAGACCGGCCACCGAGTCCTCCGGATGACGGGCCATGCCCTCGACCGGCACCCGGCGCACGCGGGAGACGGCCGCCGTCACCGGGTCGTAGCTCCCGGTCCGCAGCGTCGTGCCTCCCACGTCGAGCACGGTGAAGACGTCGTGGGGCCGCCAGGAGTCCGCGCGGTGCGCCGGACCGGCGGAGAGACGGTCAGACCGCGGGATGGTCACGGAGCTCCTCCTCGAAGACCAGAAGCCACAGATCGGCGGCCGAGTCGTTGACGAGGCCGTGCTCGCCGTACGGGCGGTTGACGACGACGTCCCTGGCGCCGACGCGGAACTCGGCTCCGTCCCGGTACATCAGCCCGCTGCCGCTGAGCACGACGTACGTCTCACGGTCCAGGGCGTGCCGATGACGCCCTATGGACGTGCCGGGCGGCAGCACGGCGATGTCGACGAACTCCGCTCCCACGCCGCCTTCGGCGCGGGCGAACAGGCGGTGCGCGAGGATCGTGCCCAGCCCGCCGTGGTCGTGCTCCTTGCCGCGCAGGAGCGTGTCGAGGTTCACCACGTCGCGGGCGGTCACTCCGTGCCCCCGTCGCGCGCCAGCGCGTCCAGGGCGGCCCGCAGCACGTCGGCGGGCAGGTCTTCCAGCCGCTCCACGAAGTCCGCCTTGCCGATGCCGGTCGGCACGACGAGGTGCAGCTTGCGTCCCCGTCGCTGCCAGGAGGCGTGCAGGGCCTGCGTCATCAGCTCCGGCGTGCAGGTGGCCGGGTCGAACACGGGGAGGCCGATGCGGCGCAGCAGCTTCACCACGCGCGCGCAGCTCTCCGTGTCGACGAGCCCCAGCAGCCGGGCCACATGTGCCGACAGGGCCATGTCGACGGCGACCGCCTCGCCGTGTTCCAGGCGGTGGCCGCCGGCCGTCTCGATCACCGGGCTGAAGGTGTGCCCGAAGTCGACGAGCCGGGCGAGGTCGTGCTCGCGGAGGTTGGGGCAGAGCTCCTCCATCATCAGCCGCATCGAGGTGCGCAGCACGTACGTCTCCAGCGCGCCGTCGGAGGAACGCAGGAAGGCATCCGGGTGCTCCTCCAGCGCCCGGAAGAGATCGGAGTCGAGGATCACGGCCATCTTCACGATCTCCGCGAGGCCGCAGCGGATCTCCCGGGCCGGCAGCGTGGCCAGCAGGGCCGGGTCGTTGAGCGAGGCATGCGCGGGGTGGTAGGCGCCGAACATGTTCTTGGAGCCCAGGGCGTTGACGCCGGTCTTCACCCCGACACCCACGTCCACCTGTCCCACCAGGGTGGTGTTGACCTTGATGTAGCGGATGCCGCGGGCGTACATCGAGGCCGCGAAGCCCACGACGTCCGCGACGATCCCGCCGCCCACGGCGAGCATCACCCCGTGTCGGTCCAGGCCGGACGCCTTGGCGACGGCGCACACCCGCTCCACCGACGTGAGGGTCTTGTTCCGTTCACCGCTGTCGATGGTGTGGACGCTCCAGATGCCCGGTTCCAGCCGGGCGTCGAGGTAGGCGCGCAGCCGGTCGCCGTGGAGACGGTCCACCGTGGGGCCGACGAAGGCCACCACACGCCGTCCCGTCACATAGCCCGCGAGGAGCGGGTTGCGGGGGTCGAACACCCCATCGGTGACGTCCACACGGTAGCGTGTGCCGTCCGGCGCCAGCAGGTCGAAGCCTCCGGAGTCCTCGCGGACCCCCTCGAGCCGATCAAGGGCCTGGCCTGACATCTCTCTCCTCGGTCTTCGTTCCGTGCGGTTCACCGTCGGCGAACACGCGGGCGACGGCCTGTACACGGGGATGGCCGGGCAGGTCCTCCAAGGGCACCGGCCGGCCGTGCCCGTCCGCCACCGGCAGCCTCCAGTTGGGGTGCACGTCAGCGGTACCGGGCAGGTTCTGGGGCCTGCGGTCGCCGGTGGCGTCCGGCAGCCAGACCCCGAGCAGGGTGGACGGGGTACGGGTCAGGAAACGGTGCAGGGCGACCAGCTCGCCGTCGGCGTCGGGCAGCAGGCCCTGCCGGCTCAGTTCGGCCAGCCAGCCGTCCCGCTCGGCCGCCGCTTGCGCCTTCTCCTCCGGTTCCGGGCGGGTCAGCAGTCCCAGCCGGGCCCGCAGGTCGACGTGTTCGCCGCTCAGCCATGCGGTGGTCGTCGGAAGGTCGTGGGTGGTCAGCGTGGCCAGGCAGTTCCTGCGCCACTGCCGCGGCGGCAGCGGACCGTGCCGTCCCTCGGAACCGCCCAGGTACTCGAAGCGCTGCACCGACGTGCCGAGCACGCCGCGCGCGGCCAGCTCCTCGCGGACACCGCGCTCCACCGTGCCGAGGTCCTCGCCGATCACCGCCACCCCAACCCGGTGGGCCTCCAGGAGCAGCACGCCGAGCATGGCCTCGGCGTCGTAGCGGACGTAGGTCCCCTCGGATGGGGGCCGGCCCTCGGGCACCCACCACAACCGGAACAGCCCCATGACGTGGTCGACCCGCAGGGCCCCCGCGTGCCGCATGCCGGCGCGCAGCAGCCCGGCCAGCGGCCGGTATCCCTCGGCGGCCAGCGCGTCCGGCCGCCAGGGCGGCTGGCCCCAGTCCTGACCGAGCGGATTGAAGTCGTCCGGTGGGGCCCCGACGCTCATCCCGCCGGCCAGGCAGTGCTGCAGCGTCCAGGCGTCGGCCCCCTCGGGGGCGACGCCCACCGCCAGGTCGTGCACCAGGCCGATGTCCATGCCCGCGTCCTTCGCCACGCGCTGCGCGGCGGCGAGCTGCTCGTCGGTGATCCACGCCAGCCAGCGGTGGAACGCGACGGCTTCCGCCAGTTCCTCGCGCGCCTCGGCCACCCGCGGCGACCGCGGGTCGCGCAACCCCTCGGGCCAGGACCGCCAGGCGCTCCCGTGCACCTCGGCCAGCGCGGACCAGGTGGCGAAGTCCGTCAGGTCCCCGCCCTCGCGGGCGGTGAACGCCTCCAGAGCCGCACGGCGGCCGGGCGGGGCCGGCACCCGGTACACATGGCGCAGCGCCTCGAACTTGAGGGCGCGCACCACTTCCCGGTCGATCAGGTTCCCACCGCTCAGCACGCGCTCGTTGAGGGCCCGCGCCCGGGCGGCGCAGGAGTCCGCCGCGCGGCGGGCCTCCCGGTCCAGGTACCGGTACTCCGGCACCTCCTCCACCCGGACGTGCATCGGGTCCGCGAACCGCCGTGAACTCGGCCGGTACGGCGACGGATCGGGCAGCGGACCCGGCTCCGCCGCGTGCAGCGGCCCCAGCTGGACGAAGCCGGCGCCCAGCGCGCGGCCGGACCAGGAGGCCAGCTCCGCGAGGTCGGCCAGGTCGCCCATGCCCCAGGACCTGCGGGAGAGCACCGAGTACAGCTGGACCAGGAAGCCCCATGCGCGCCGCTCGGGCACGGGGATGCGCTCGGGCACCGACAGCAGCGGAGCGGACGCCCGCCGCCGGCCCGCCACGGCGTGCAGGACGTGGGCGCCCGGCGGCAGCGGGTCCTCGGGAGCTTTCTCGCCACCGTCCTCCAGGGCGACGCGGGCCTCGGCGCCGGACGGCAGCCGCAGTCCCGCGGCCGATCCGGCACGGACGACCACGCAGGGCGGAAGCAGCCTGTCCGCGTCCGCCGCGCGCCGGGCGGCCAGGGCCCGTCGGGCGGCGTCCGGGGTGCTCGCGTCCACGCCGCACGCGGCCAGGACCGCGACCAGGGTGTCCGCGGCGACGATGACGCGGTCACCGCGGTCGGTGACGTACTCGGTGCTCACGCCGTGCGCGCGGGCCAGGTCCCGCAGGGACGAGCCGGGCGCGGTGGGGCGGGTCACGGACGGCCCCCTTCCGGCGCGAAGAGGCGTTCGAGGACGGCGGCGACCCCGTCCTCGTCGTTGCCCGGGGCGACCTCGTCGGCCATGGCCCGCAGATCGTGGTGGGCATTGGCGACCGCCACGCCGTGAGCGGCCCAGGCCAGCAGCGGGATGTCGTTGGGCATGTCGCCGAAGGCGACGGTGTCGGCGCCGGTGAAGCCCAGCAGTTCGGCGGCCCGGGCCACACCGGCGCCCTTGTCGGTGCCCGCGGGCAGGACCTCCACCATGCCCTTGACCGAGTGCACGACGGTCACCTCACCGTCCGTCAGCCGTTGTGCGACGGCGGCCAGCCGGTCCTCGTCGACGTGCGGGTGGTGCAGGATCAGCTTGTCGATGGGCGCCGCCCACAGCCGGCCCGGGTCGGTGGTCACGTCCCAGCCATGGCGGACCCGTTCCCCGAAGCCGGGGGTCACCTGGAACCGGCTCTCCGGCGGCGAGGTGACGACGCCGAGCTCGACCCGGCCCAGTTCGGCCTCGACCTTCGCGACGACGCCGCGGGCGAGATCACGGTCCAGGGACACCGAGGACAGCAGGCGGTCCGCACCGGCGTCGTACAGTTGCGCGCCCTGGCCGCAGACGGCCAGCCCTCGGTAGCCGAGGGCGTTCAGAAGCTGCCTGCAGGCCACCGCGGGGCGTCCGGTGACCACCAGGTGGTGGGCGCCGGAGGCGGCGACCCGTTCCAGCGCCCGGCGGGTGCGCGCCGACACGGTCAGGTCGCTGCGCAGCAGCGTGCCGTCGAGATCGGTCGCCACCAGCCGGAACGCGGGTGCGCGGGTCGGCACGGTGTCCCAGACCACCCGGCCGGAGCGCAGGGTCACCATGGCGACGGCGTGACTTCCGACGGGCGGTCCGTCCAGTGTCCCCGTGAACACTCCGGCGCCGCCGGCGGCGAGCGGCCGCAGCACGGCACCGCCGGAGGCGGGAGCCGGCTCGTCGGAGGCGAGGGCCTCGGTGACCGACTCCAGCGGGGGGCGCGGAGCGCCGGCTTCCCGCGCTTCACCGTCCGCGGCAGCTGCGTCTGTGGAGGGGACGTCCGTGGAGTCCGTGTCCAGGGCAGCCACGTCCGAGCGGGCCGTGCCGGCGGCAGTCGTGCCCGCGACAGCCGTGACCACGGGTGCCGCGGACACGGTGGCCGTGCTCGGGGCCTGGGCAGCGGGTGCGACGAGGGTGGTGGCCGTCGGGGCCCGGCCGGGGGCCGTGCCCGTCGTCGCGGATGCCTCGACCACCAGCTCGACCCGTTCCGCCTCGGCGTGCGCGTACCGCACGCGCCACGTGCCGTCCGGAGCGGCGGTGAGCCGGAAGCGGTTGGCCTGCCGGGCCCACAGGTCCGGCCGGCCCGCCCGCCGGGCCAGTTCGGCACAGCGGGTGAAGTCCCCCCGGCGGTGGGCCGAGGTGAACAACCGCTCCCAGTCGTCCGCTCCGAGTTCGTCGACGCCGCACCCGAGAACGCGGGCGAGGGCGGTGGCGTCACCGCGTTCCGTCGCCGCCCGCGCGATCAGCTCACGATGCTCGGTGCGGGCGGCGGGCGGCAGCGCCTCCAGCCAGCCCCGCTCGACCAGTTCTCCGGTCGGCGGCTGCGCGCGCTCGCCGCGCAGCAGACGTTCGTAGGCGGCCAGACGCAGGTCCGCGCTGCGGGCCCAGGTGAACGAGCGGCCCAGGCGCCGGGCGTTGCCCGAGAGCCGGGCGTAGGTGCCGGGTGCCGTGCGGAAGACCGTCACTGCCTCGCGTATTCGCCCGGCGAGGGCCCGGGCCAGCCCCGGGTCGTCGTCGCGGAAGGAACCGGGCACGGAGAAGCCCGTCGCGTCCGGGTCGTCGAGGGGTCGCCCGTGCCCGAAGTGGGAGGTCACCCGCTGGGCGGTGGCGATCGGCACCGCCCCGCAGGCCATCGCCTCGGCCTGGGCGATGAGGAAGCCGTCCAGTTCGAACTTGGACGGATACACGCAGAAGTCGGCGCTCGCCGCCTGCTCGAACAACGTGTCCTCGTCGGCGAGCCGCCATTCCAGGCGGAGTTGTCCCGGGAAGCGGTCGGCGAGCCGCTGGAACGCGGCGTTCGCGACCGCCGTCGGCGCGTCACCGCCGCCCCCGGTCGAGCAGCGGATCACGAAACCCACCTCCGGATCTGCGGCCAGCACCTCCTCCACGGCCCGCATCAGCTCCAGCTGGCCCTTGTGGTGCACCGCGTAGCGGGCGGCGTGGTAGAAGACCGGACCGGTGCCCGTCAGACCGAGCGACCGGCGCACCGCGGCCCGGTCCACGGCCTCCGGGTCGCGCGCCAGCCAGCTGTCCGCGATGCCGCAGCCGCCGGCCAGCAGCCGGTCCGGCCGTTCCCGCAGCCGCCGCGCCACGGGCAGCGACCGGAACAGGGCTTCGAACGGCGTGTCCTGCCAGGTGACGTAGTGGTCGCGCTGACCGGGGGACACGAAGTCGATCAGATCCGCGCGGTCGGCGATCAGCGGGAACACACCCACGTGGTCCGGCCCGTACTCGACGTGCATACGGGTGCCGGCCAGCGCCCGGGCCATGGTGGCCAGGGGGGAGTCCTCGGCGGGCGGTGGCCCGTCCAGGGCGTCGAGGTCCGGTCCGCGGACCCCGAAGAGCTCCAGCAGCCGTTCCACCTGCGGCCGGTACACCTTCTGCGTGACGGGGGCGTTCGCGGCGACCGTGGTCACCGTCCGATACCGGTCGTCGTCGGCGAGGACCGCGGGCAGCAGGTAGTGGTAATAGGGCTCGAAGCCGTGCACGACCGCCGGGCCGTCCGCCAGGTGGCGCTGGACGAAGCGCAGGCCGCCGACCTGGAAGACCAGCGGCTTGAGGTACGCCAGGTCCCGGCCCTCGAGGGCCGGAGGCGGGTAGAGCCGGTCCGGCAGCAGGTCCAGGAAGGCGTCGGACAGCAGGTAGACGTCCACGCCGTCCAGGCGTAACAGGTGGGCGCGGGTGTCGAGGGCGAGACCGGTCTCGGCGGGCCGGCCGGGCCACACCTTGGGGTCGAGCACCAGCGGCACCGTGTGCTCGTCGCGGTAGTCGAGCTCCCGGACGTCGAACCGCTCCCGCAGGGCCTGAAGGTGACCGTGCGCGGGTGTGACCAGCGAGACGCGGTGGCCGCGTGCGGCGTACTCACGGGACAGGTTCCACACGAGCGGGGACAGCCCGCCGCGCATCAGCCGGTTGTCGAAGCCGCCGCACTCGAAGGAGAAGGTGACGATGTGCACGCGCGGCGCTCCTTCACTCCGCCGCGGCCTGCGCGCGGGCGCAGGCCGCGCGCAGGCCGGGCAGGTCGATGAACTCGGTGTGGGTGCCGGCGGCACCGCAGGCGAAGGCCCCGGACACCGATCCGGCCAGGACGCACTCCTCCACCGGCCGCCCTTCGAAGCGGGCGTGGAGGAACGCGGTGACGAAGGCGTCACCGGCCCCGTTGGAATCGACGACGGGCCGCTCCGGCCGCACGGCCGGGAAGTGGCGTACCCCAGCCTCACCCCGCACGAGCACATGGCAGCCGTCCGCTCCGTCGGTGGCCACGACGAGGCGGGCCCGGCCCTCGTCGACGATGCCGTGCAGGACCTCCTCCAGCCGGTCGTGGACGGCCGCGGCGCTCATGAAGACGTAGTCGGAGGCGAGGGCGTAGGCGCGGTGGTGGGGGTTGACCCCGTCCCAGTCGTGCAGGTCGGTGGAGCTGGTCACCCCGAGCCGGTGGACGTCCCTGTACAGGTCGCGGTTGTGTCCCACGATGGAGAGGTGGACGTGGCGCGCCCGCTCCAGGTGGGGCAGGTAGAAGGCGCGCGGCAGCCGCAGGTCCGCGGGGTGCCGGGAGTCGTAGAAGGAGAAGCGGCGGCCCTGCGCGTCGACCAGGTTGACGCCGCGCGGGGTGCCGTGCGGGGACACCACGTGGCTGAAGTCCAGACCGTGCCCGGCGTACGCGGCGAGCACCGCGTGACCCTGGGGATCGTCGCCGAGGAAGTCGATGAACTTGGTGGTGAGGCCCAGGGCGTGCCAGCCGAGCGCCACGCCGTTGCCGGTGTGCGCCACGTAGTCGTACACCGGAGGCACGTGCAGCGAGTCGCCCGGGGGGACCTCCAGTTTCTCGACGCTGACGACGGTGTCCACGCCGGCTCCGCCGACCACCAGGACGTCGTAAGGGGACGGGTTCATGTACGGGCTCCTTCCGCAACGGCCGCGGGGTCCTCGACCCGCTGCACCTGTCCGTTCTCCAGGACCACCGCCGAGTCGATGTCCTGACCTGGGCCGACCGTGGCACCGGGCAGCAGTACGCTGCGCCGGACCCGGGCGCCCGCCCCGACGGTGACTCCGGGGAAGAGCACGCTGTGCTCCACCCGGCCCTCGTTGACGAGGTCCGCCGGGACCAACGAGGCGACCACGCCCAGGGAGTCGGCCACCCAGCCCCGGTCCACCCCGGGCCGGACGGTCCTGGGCATCCGTTCGACCGGGAGCCCGGCCCGCGGCCCGCCGGCCGCGAGCATCAGGTGCGCCCGGTGGTAGCGCTCGACGGTGCCGATGTCCTCCCAGTGGCCGGCTACCTCGTGGCCGCGGATGTCCTCGCCGCCCGCGAGCATCGCGGGGATGACGTCCCGGCTGATGTCGTGCTGCCAGTCGGCGCCGTCCAGCTTCTCCAGGTAGCGGTGCAGCACCGCGGCGTCGAATACGCAGAACGCGGCGAACACCAGGTCGCTGGTCGGCTCGGCCGGCTTCTCCGTGAACTCGGTGAGCCGGCCTGCCCGGTCGAAGCGGACCATCCCGAACAGGTGGACCCAGCGCCGCTCGATCCGCTGGTAGGCGACGGTCAGGGCGGCGCCGGAGGCCCGGTGCTCCGCGATCAGCGGCCGGTAGTCGAAGCGGTAGACGTGGTCCGCGTGCAGCACCAGGACCTGCTCGCGGTCACCACCGAAGACGTGTCCGGCCTTGCGGATCAGGGCGTCCGCGGTACCGCGCTCGGCCGGCCAGGTACGAGCGGGCAGCTCGCGGGGGAGCCCGGCGCCCGCGGCGCGGTAGGCGTCGTCGTACGGCCCGAAGTGCACCCGGAAGCCCGGGGCGCGGTTCCACACCCGGTGCAGGTCGTCCATCAGCCGGCGTTCCTCGTACTGGGACAGCAGCAGTACTTCCCCCAGTCCCGAGTCGCGCGCGTTGGCGAGACTGAAGTCGATCAGGCGGCAGGCACCTCCGTACGGGACGAGCGGCTTCAGGCGCCCTTCGCCCAGCGGCCCCATGCGCCGCCCCTCGCCGCCCGCCAGCAGTACCGCGCGCACCCCTCCCCGCTCAGCCATGATGGGCCTCGTCCCAGGTGACCCGGCCGGAGGACAGCGTCAGCAGCAGCCGGGCCCCCGGTGCCGGCGGTGGTCCCTCGAACACACCGGGTGCGGTGCGGCGCAGCTCCCGCACCCCGGGCAGCGCCCGGGCCGACGGGCCGCGCGGGGCCGGGGTCACCAGCTCCACCCGCTCGGCGTGCGGCAGCCGGTACACCAGCCCGCCGTCGCCGCCGACCGAGCACCGCTCCCGCAGGGCGCGCATCTCCTCGGCGCTCACCGCGGCCGGGTGGCGGTCCACGAACCGTTCGCATGTACTGAAGTCGGCCCGCTCCCAGGCCGCGTGGAAGAACCGACGGGCGACCGGGGCGTCGACGGGGGCGCGGCGCGCGTACGCCGCCGGGTCGCCGTGAGCGAGGGCCGCCTCCTCGGTGATCTCCTCGTCCTTCAGCAGGTCGAACCAGCCGTGCCGCAGGGCGCGTTCGACGGGCAGCTCGGCCGGCTCGCCCCGCCACAGGCGGCCGAACGCGGCGAGGTGCAGGTCCGCGCAGTGTTCCCAGGTGAACTGCCGGGCGACCGCCGCCGCGCGCTGAGACAGCTCGCGGTAGCGGGCCGGGTCGTCGGACCACAGCGCCACCGCCTCCCGGATGCACGCGGCGAGCGCGGCGGTGAGCAGCGGGTCGTCCTCGGCGAAGGAGCGGTTGACGGCGAGGCCGGTGGTCTCCGGCTCGGGCCGGGCGTGCCGGAAGTGCGCCATGCCCTCCTGCGCCGTCGCGACGGGCACCGTCCCGCACACCATCGCCTCGCCCTGGGCGATGAGGAAGGTGTCCATCTCGAACTTGGAGGGGAACAGGCAGAAGTCGGCGGCCGACGCGTACTCGAACACCCGCCGCTCGTCCACCCGCTCCGACTCCAGGTGCAGCCGGCCTCGGTGCCGCTCGGCGACCTCGCGGAAGTAGGGGTCGTCGAGCGGGGCGCCGGAGATGCAGCGCACGACGAAGTTCGCGGCCAGGCCGTCGCCCAGCACCCGGTCGACGGCGCGCATCAGCTCCAGCTGGCCCTTGTGGTGCAGGGCATAGCGGGCGTTGTGGAAGAACGTCGGCAGCGCGGGATCCAGTCCCAGCCCTTCGAGTACCGCCGACCGGTCCACCTCGCCCGGGTCCCAGGCGAGCCACTGGCCGGATATGGCGCAGCCCCCGACGAACATCTTGTGCGCGTTCTCCTTCACGGCCTGCGCCAGGGGCAGGTGCGCGAAGAGCGCCTCGAAGGGCGTGTCCCGGAAGGAGGCGTAGAAGTCGAGCTGGCCGGGCGAGAGGAAGTCGATCAGATCGGCGTTCTCCAGGACCAGTTCGTAGAGGGCCACGTGGTCCGGCGGGTACTCGTAGTGCAGATGGGTCAGCTGCTGGTACTGGCGCACCGCTTCGAGGTCCGGCCCGGCCTGCGGGCGCTCCGGCGGGAGGCCGGCCGGTGCGCCCAGGAGCTCGAGCAGGCGTCGGACCTCGGGTGCGTAGACCTTCTTGGTGATCGGCATGTTGCTCTGCACCGTGCTGACGACGTGCTTCGTCGGGTCGTCACGCAGCGCGGCCGGCAGCAGGTAGTGGTAGAAGGGCTCGTGGGCGTGGACGATCGCCCGCTCCCCGCCGAACCAGTGGCGCAGGAAGCGCACGCTGTCCACCTGGAAGACCAGCGGCTTGAAGAAGACCAGGTCCCTGCCTTTGGTGTCGTAGGGCGGGTAGAAGGTGTCCGGCAGCCGGTCGAGGTGCTCGTTGGACAGGAAGTACAGGTCCACGCCGTCGAGGCGGATGCGGTGCGCGGTGGTGCGCACGGGCAGTTCGGTCTCGGCGGGGAAGCCGTGCCACACCTCCGGGTCGAGCACCAGCGGCAGCACGTACTCGTCCGAGTAGCCGAGGTCCTCCACCTCGTACCTGCTGCGCAGGTCGTCGAGTCTGCCGTGCGCGGGGGTGACGAGGGAGACCCGGTGCCCGCGGGCGGCGAACTCCCGGGAGAGGTTCCACAGGTACACCGAGGTGCCGCCCTGCAGGAAGGTGTGGTCGAAGCCGCAGCATTCGAAGTAGGTCTCGATGATGTGCATCGGGGGCTCGGTCACGTTCACGTCCTTGCGGGAAGGGTCGGGGCCGGGGTGCGGGCGCCGAGCGCGAGGGCGTGGCGCAGGTCGATCGCGGCGTGGTACGGGCGGGCGTGGTCGGTGTTGTAGGCGAGTTCGTGCAGCAGCCGGTCCAGGTACAGCAGCCGGCGCAGGGGGTCGTCCACCGTGCGTCCGAGGAGCAGCCGCAGCACGTGCGCCCGCCAGACGTCGGCGGCGTGGAAGACCGGGCGCAGTACGGCGCGCGGCCCGGGCGGCCAGTCGCCGGCGTCCTCCAGTGCCCCCCGCATCGTCTCCATGGAGTCGACGCCGAGGCGCCGCGCGCTCTCGAAGGCCGCCTCGTCGGCGGTGAAGTACTCCAGGGCGCGCTGGACGGCGACCAGGTCCTGGACCGGTGACTGCGCGGCCCAGCCCGCCTCGCCGGGGCCGAGGGCGGGGGTGGACAGGTCGATGACGTTCATCGACCAGCCTCCGTCGTCGCGCGGCCGGCACAGCAGGTGGGACAGGTGCAGGTCGCCGTGGCACGGCCCCGAGGGGAACCCCGCCGGGGCGGCGTCGAAGGCGCTCCGCAGCGCGGCGGTCTCCTGTCGCAGGGCCGCGAAGGCGGCGGTGCGCGGGGCCTCGGGCAGGTCGATGTCCGCCGAGGCCAGTGCGTCCGTGCGGGCGGTGGCCCGGGCCAGCATCTCCCGTACCGGGTACGGCGGTACGGGACCCCGGCCGAGCCGGCCGGCCAGGTCGCGGTGGAAGCCGGCCAGGAAGCGCCCGGCGTCGCGCAGGTTGTCCGCGAGCGGGCGCAGGTGTGCCCGCACGACGTCGTCGAGTGGGCCGGGGGCCCGTCCACCGGTCACCTTCGGCCACAGGGACCGCATGCTGTGTCTCAGCGGCAGGTCGATCCCGTCTCCGGGGGCGTACCGGTAGAACACGCCCAGCGGGCGGTGGGTGCCGTCCGCCGGGTCGACGTAGGCGTAGTCGCCCGCCCAGTCGGGGGTGCGGCCGGTCCCTTTCATCAGCCGCAGGAGTTCCGGCTCCCGGACGGTCTCGTCCAGCCGCCGGTAGGTCTTGTGGACGTAGGCCGTCCCGTCGTTCTCCACCAGGGACAGCACGTTGGAGGACCAGCCCCGGTCGAACGGCAGCCGGCGCACCGAGTGCGCGGTGAGTCCCGCGCCGCGGAAGAGCACCCGGCCGCCGCGGGCGGTGGGCAGCCGGCGTCCGGCGCAGACCGCGTCCAGCACGGCGGAGTCGAACTCGACGCTTCCGTGCGCCTCTTCGGCGCCGTGCCCCGTGGGTGAGGACCGCACCGGCACGAAGTAGCGCCGGCCCGACGCCGGCCCGCCGACGGCGGCCACGACCAGCAGGCGGGCGGTGGCGCCGAGGTCCGCGTGGTCGACGCACTCGAAGCGCTCGGCCCGCCGACCGTCCTCGGGTATCCACGGGGCGGTGCGCAGTAGGGGGCCCAGATCGTCGTTTCTCAACATGCCAGGCTCAACTCCCGGTCATTTCGTAGCGGTTGACGCCGCGGCGCCAGACGGTCAGCGCGAGGGCCAGGGCGCCGGCGGTCACCACGGGCAGCCAGCCGAGCAGGCCGGTCTCGCCGCTCAGCAGGTAGACGCAGGGCACGTAGGCGGTGAAGGCGAAGGGCAGGACCCAGGTGAGCAGGGCCTTGAGCGAGGGGTGGTAGATGTCCAGGGGGTAGGCGGAGAACTCCGACACCTGGTTGGCCGCGTACATCGCGGGCATGCTCGTCACCGTCCAGAAGGACAGGGAGGCGAAGAGCAGCTTCACCGAGGTGTGCAGCAGCGCCCCGCACAGCACCAGCACGGGCGCCAGCAGCCACTGCACGGGGCTGAGCGACAGGCCGAGCTCGCTCCCCGCGTACCCCACCAGGACGGCGCCGACGACGAGTTCGCCGAGCCCGTCGGGGTGGAAGAAGCGCTCCGACAGCAAGGAGAACAGCGGGTCGACCGGCCGGACGAGGTAGCGGTAGAACTCTCCGCGCTGGACCAGTTTGCGGCCCAGTTCCCACAACTGGTCGGTGAAGAGGTGGTCGAGCCCGCGCGGCAGCAGGGAGAACCCCAGCAGGAACAGCACCTCGTGGTACGACCAGCCGCCCACGGCGGGGACCTGCCGGAAGACGAGGCCGACGACCGCCGTCTGGATGCCGACCCGCACCAGGAAGGCGCCCGCGCCGAGCACGAAGTCCATGCGGTACGTCGCCAGCCGGTGCAGGCCCACCCCACCCAGGAACCAGGCCAGCCGCAGGTACCGCGTCATGGTGCGCGTCATCCGCCGAGCACCTCCAGCCGTCCCAGGGCGGTGCGCCACAGCGCGGCGCACAGCAGCGACAGCCCCACTGCCCAGGCCAGTTGCTGGGCGACCAGCCCAGCGGCCTCCGCCCAGCCGTCGTAGCGGCCGAGCAGCAGGGTCAGAGGACTGTCGATCATTCCGCGGAAGGGCAGGGCCTTCGCGAGCGCGGCCAGCGGGCCCGGCATCAGCGCGAGCGGCACGAGCTGTCCGGCGAAGAAGGCGACGACGCTCTGCTTGACCATCCGCACGCCCCAGGTGTTGGTGGTGAGGAAACCGGTCATGCCGGTCAGCAGGTTCACGCAGAACGCCAGCAGCACCGACAGGACGGTGGAGACGGTGAACAGCAGCAGGTCCGCCGGCCGGGGCGCGGTGAGCGGGACGAGCAGCGTGAACAGGCCGAGGACCGGCAGGCCGACCAGGACGGCGTTGGCCCCCACCACGGGCAGGCAGGCGAAGAACCGCATCACCGGGTAGCTGACGGGGCGCACCAGCATGACCGCGACGTCACCCCGGTACACCTCGGCCGCGACCTCGTCGTCCACCCGGTTGGTGTGCAGCACCTGCAGGATCTGGGCCACCAGCAGGTAGGTGGTGATGTCCTCCACGGTGAAGCCGCCGGGTCCGCGGCCGGGTGTGCCCGCGTACACGGCGCGCCACAGGAAGACGGTCACCGCCGCGCCGGCGGCCGCGGTCATCGCGGTCATCGCGAACATCGAGCGGTACTGCAGCAGGGACTGCAGGCCGCTGGTGGCGAACGGCGTGTAGCGGCGCAGGCGGGCGGTCATGCGGCACCGTCAGGTGTACGGCCGGCCCCGTCGGGTGTGTCGCCGGGAACGCGTGCGCGGCCGTAGATCTTGCGTAGCACGTCCTCCAGGCCGGGTTCGGGGGCGTACCAGTCGGCGAGGTCGAAGTGGTCCAGGAGGAAGGTGAGGACCTGTCGGGAGGTGTAGCGGCCGGTCGGGTAGTCGACGCGGATGCGGCCGCCGTCGTCCGGTGTGGCGCGCACGCCCGGCAGACCGGCCTCGATGCGGGCGCGGACGGTACCGGCCGCGGTGCCGTCCCGGTGGTCGAAGACGACCGAGCGGTGGTCGGCGGTGCGCAGCAGGTCCTTCAGGGTCCCCTGGTGGACGACCCGGCCGTGGTCGACGACCAGGGCGCTGTCGCAGATCGCGCCGATGTCGGCGATGTCGTGGCTGGTGAGCACCACGGTGGTGCCCAGCTCCCGATGGGCGCGGTTGACCAGGTGGCGCACCGCGTCCTTGAGTACCATGTCGAGGCCGATGGTGGGCTCGTCCCAGAACAGGACGGCGGGGTCGTGCAGCAGGCTCGCCGCGATCTCGGCGCGCATGCGCTGGCCGAGGCTCAGCTGCCGTACGGGGGTCGAACCCAGCGCGTCGATGTCGAGGAGCTCGCGGAACAGGCCGAGGTTGCGCCGGTAGACCGGCTCGGGGATGTCGTAGACGCGGCGCAGGATGCGGAAGGAGTCCGGCACCGACAGGTCCCACCACAGCTGGCTGCGCTGGCCGAAGACGACGCCGATGGTGCGGGCGTTGCGCTGCCGGTGGCGGTACGGCTCCAGGCCGGCGACCGTGCAGCGGCCGGAGGTGGGGGTCATGATGCCGGTCAGCATCTTGATCGTGGTCGACTTGCCGGCTCCGTTGGCGCCGATGTAGGCCGTCTTGGTGCCGGCCGGTATCTCGAAGGAGACGTCGTCGACCGCGCGCACCACGCGGTGGCGGCGGGTGAGGAGGGTGGAGAGGCTGCCGAGCAGGCCGGGTTTGCGTTCGGCCAGCCGGAACTCCTTGACGAGGTGCTCCGCCACGATCACGCGATCACCCGTTCGAGGGCCTTCTCCAACAGCCGCAGACCCTCCTCGAGCAGCGCCTCGTCGAGGGTGAACGGCGGGGCCAGGCGCAGGACGTGGCCTCCGAGGGAGGTGCGCAGTCCCAGGTCCAGGGCCGTGGTGTAGACGGCCCGGGCCGTCTCCGGCGCGGGTGTGCGGGAGGCGGGGTCGGTGACGAACTCCAGGCCCCACAGCAGCCCGAGGCCGCGCACTTGGCCCAGCCGGTCGAAGCGGGACTCCAGGACGCGCAGCCGGTCCTCCATGATCTCGCCGAGGACGCGTACGCGGTCGATCAGCCGGTCGCGCTCGACGACCTCGAGCGTGGCGCGGGCGGCGGCGATGCCCAGCGGGTTGCTCGCGTACGTCGATGCGTACGCCCCCGAGGTGGCCGCTTCCGGCCTGCGCAGCAGCTCCGCACGGCCGGCGAGAACGGCGAAGGGGAACCCGCTCGCGGTGCCCTTGGACAGCATCGCCAGGTCCGGTTCGACGCCGAGGAGGTCACTGGCGAGGAAGGCCCCCGTGCGTCCGCCGCCGGTGAGCACCTCGTCCGCGACGAGCAGGACGCCGCCCTCCCGGCAGGCGTCCGCGATGCGTTCCCAGTAACCCGGCGGCGGCACGATGACCCCCGCCGCGCCGAGGACGGGTTCGAAGACCAGCGCGGAGACGTTGGGCTTCTCGGCGATGTGCCGGCGCACCAGCGTCGCGCAGCGCACGTCGCACGACGGGTACTCCAGCCCCAGGGGGCAGCGGTAGCAGTAAGGGCTGTAGCCCAGCACGCTGTTGCCGCTGAACGCCTGGTGGCCGATGTCCCAGTGCACGAGCATCCTGGCCCCCATGGTCTTGCCGTGGAAGCCGTGCCGCAGGGCGCCGATCCGGTTGCGTCCCGGCGGCGCGGTCGCCTGGACGACCCGCAGCGCGGCCTCGACCACCTCCGCGCCGGTGGAGAAGAACGCGTAGGTGTCGAGCCGCTCGGGCAGCAGCCTGGCGAGCAGGTCCAGCAGGTCGGCGCGGTCCGGAGTGGCGCTGTCGTGGACGTTCCACAGACGGCGGGCCTGGGCGGAGAGCGCCTCGACCACCTCCGGGTGCCCGTGGCCCAGGGACTGCGTGAGGGTGCCGGCGGCGAAGTCGAGGTACTGGTTGCCGTCGAGGTCGGTCAGCACGGGACCGTGCCCCTCGGCGAACACCCGGCGTCCGTGAACGGCTTCCTCGGAAGCGCCCGGCGCCAGATGCCGGGCCTCCCGTGCCAGGTGCTGGGTCTGCCGTAAACCTGTCATCGCTGTCCCTGCTCGTCGGACCGGCTGTACGCGATCACCGGCGAACTGCGGTGTGACACACCACGGTTGGCGGTTCGGCTTGAGTCAAACACTTGAACACAGATGACTGCAAGACCTTGCGGATCGTTTCAGAAAGTGGTTGCGAGGGGGCACGGCAGTCTGCTTGAGTCGATGTGCCCACGGCGATGCCACGCCTCTCATGCGAGGAGAGACCTGTGAGAAAACGCCCCCCGACCGGTCCGCCCCCGCGGAGGCCGAGGTGAAGGCCCTGGTCCTGGCAGGCGGAACCGGCAGCAGACTGAGGCCGTTCACGCACACCGGCGCCAAGCATCTGCTCCCCATCGCCAACAGACCCGTGCTGTTCTACGCGCTGGACTCCCTCGCCGCGGCGGGCATCCGGGAAGTCGGCGTCGTCGTGGGGTCGCACGGCCGCGAGATCCGCGAACTGACCGGCGACGGGACAGAGTTCGGGTTACGCATCACCTACCTGCAACAGTCCCGCCCGCTCGGCCTCGCGCACGCGGTGCGCATCGCCCGCGACTTCCTCGGTGACGACGACTTCCTGCTGTACCTGGGCGACAACTACCTCCCGCAGGGGGTCACCGACTTCGTGCGTCTTGCCGCCGCCGATGCCGCGGCGGCCCGGCTGCTGCTGACCCCCGTGGCGGACCCCTCCGCGTTCGGAGTCGCGGAGGTCGACGCCGAAGGGAACGTGCTGCGCCTGGAGGAGAAGCCCGACACTCCGCGCAGCGCGCTCGCCCTCATCGGCGTGTACGCCTTCAGCCCGGCCGTGCACGAGGCGGTGCGCGCCATCACCCCCTCGGCACGCGGCGAGCTGGAGATCACCCACGCCGTGCAGTGGATGGTCGACCAAGGGTTGCGCGTGCGCGCCGAGACCACCACCCGGCCCTGGCGCGACACCGGCAGCGCGGAGGACATGCTGGAGGTCAACCGCCACGTCCTCGACGGGCTGGAGGGCCGGATCGAGGGCAAGGTCGACGCGCACAGCACGCTGATCGGCCGAGTCCGGGTGGCCGAGGGCGCGGTGGTGCGCGGGTCACGCGTCGTCGGCCCGGTGGTCATCGGCGCGGGCGCCGTCGTCAGCAACTCCAACGTCGGCCCGTACACCTCCATCGGGGAGGACTGCCGGGTCGAGGACAGTGCCGTCGAGTACTCCGTCCTGCTGCGCGGCGCGCAGGTCGAGGGGGCGTCCCGCATCGAGGCGTCCCTCATCGGCCGCGGCGCCGTCGTGGGCCCCGCTCCCCGTCTTCCGCAAGCTCACCGCCTGGTGATCGGCGACCACAGCAAGGTGTACCTCACCCCATGAACGCAGCGATCCTCGTCACCGGCGGGGCGGGTTTCATCGGCTCCGCCTACGTCCGCTACCTCCTGTCACCCCGAGGACCCGGGGGCACGGCGGTGACCGTCCTCGACAAACTCACCTACGCCGGCAGCCTCGCACGCCTCCACGCGGTGCGCGACCACCCCGACCTCACCTTCGTCCAGGGCGACGTGTGCGACGCGTCCCTGGTGGACGCGCTGGCCCGACGCCACGACCAGATCGTGCACTTCGCCGCCGAGTCGCACGTCGACCGTTCCATCGCCGACGGCGGCGCCTTCACCCGCACCAATGTGCTGGGCACGCAGGTGCTGCTCGACGCCGCACTCCGCCACGGCGTGGGCACCTTCGTGCACGTCTCCACCGACGAGGTGTACGGCTCCCTCCCCCAGGGGGCCGCCAAGGAGAGCGATCCCCTGCGGCCCACCTCGCCGTACGCGGCGTCGAAGGCGGCCTCGGACCTGATCGCCCTGGCCCATCACCGCACGCACGGACTGGATGTCCGGGTGACCCGCTGCTCGAACAATTTCGGGCCCCGTCAGCACCCGGAGAAGCTCATCCCGCGCTTCCTGGCCCGCCTGCTGTCCGGCGGCACCGTCCCGCTCTACGGCGACGGACGGTACGAGCGCGACTGGCTGTACGTCGACGACCACGTCCGGGCCGTCGAACTCGTCCGCGTGTCGGGCCGGCCGGGGGAGGTCTACAACATCGGGGGCGGCACCTCGCTGTCCAACCTGCAGCTCACGCACCGGCTGCTCGCCCTGTGCGGAGCGGTCCCGGAGCGGATCGAACACGTCGAGGACCGCAAGGGGCACGACCGGCGCTACGCGGTCGACCACAGCAAGATCACCGCCGAACTCGGATACCGGCCCCGCACCGACTTCGCGGCCGCCCTGGCCGAGACCGCCCAGTGGTACGAGCGCCACGCGGACTGGTGGCGTCCGCTGCTCGCGTCCGCGTGACGCCGGGCCGGACCGGGACCACGGGGCCTCGGCCGCCCCGGCGTGTGGTGTCCGGGTGGGGGCCGGCGGGTCAGTGCCGGTCCGGCGGCGGGCGCCGGCCGTCTCGCGGAGTGGCGGCGGTGGACCCCCGGACCACCAGTTCCGGCATGAGGACGAACTCGGTGCGCGGCGGCGGCGTTCCGGACATCTCCTCCAGCAGCGCGTCCACGGCGATCTGCCCCATCGCCTTGACGGGCTGTCTGATCGTGGTCAGCGGAGGGTCGGTGAAGGCGATGAGCGGCGAGTCGTCGAAGCCGACGACCGAGAGGTCGCCGGGAACCGCAAGGCCCCTCTGGCGCGCGGTCCGGACAGCGCCGAGGGCCATCATGTCGCTGGCGCACACGACAGCCGTGCACCCCCTGTCGATCAGCGCGGACGTCGCTGCCTGGCCCCCTTCCAGAGAGAACAGCGAGTGCTGGATCAGTTCCCCGGCCTCCTGCGCGGACAGCCCCAGGTGCTCGTGCATACCGACGCGGAAGCCCTCGATCTTGCGCTGGACCGGCACGAAGCGCTCCGGTCCGAGCGCGAGCCCGATGCGCTCGTGTCCCAGCTCGGCCAGATGCGCCACGGCCAGACGCATGGCGGCCCGGTCGTCCGGGGAGACGAACGGCGCCTCGATCAAGGGGGAGAACCCGTTGACGAGCACGAAGGGCACCCGCTGCCGGTGCAGCCGGTCGTAACGTCCGGTGTCTGCGGTGGTGTCGGCGTGCAGCCCGGAGACGAAGACGATGCC
The DNA here is from genome assembly GCF_002005225.1 of Streptomyces pactum. Lineage (NCBI taxonomy): Bacteria > Bacillati > Actinomycetota > Actinomycetes > Kitasatosporales > Streptomycetaceae > Streptomyces > Streptomyces pactum. The sequence goes on along the minus strand of NZ_CP019724.1, from coordinate 975,742 downwards.
GGCCACCCCGCGGCCCACGAGCATCCCGGTGAGTTCGTCCTCGGTCGAACCCCCCGGCGTCTGCGTGGCCAGGACGGGCGTGTAACCCCGGCGCGTGAGCGCCTGCCCCATCACTTCGGCCAGCGCGGGGAAGACGGGATTGTCCAGCTCCGGTGTGATCAGGCCGACCAGCTCCGCACGCCGCTGCCGTGACGGGTACTCGTACCCCAGCGTGTCGAGTGCGGCGAGCACGGAGTCGCGGGTGTCCGTGGCCACACCGCGCGCGCCGTTGAGCACGCGGCTGACCGTGGCCTTGCTGACGCCCGCCTGGGCTGCGATGTCGGCGAGCCGCATGGTCATGGCAGGGCACTTTACCCGCTGGCCACCGCTGTGCCCACTGCGTGGGGAAAACGACGGGGCCGCGCAGTACGCCTGTTCATCGTCCGCGCAATGGCTGTCCGCACAATGGCTGAAAAGACTTGCAGCAAATTACCGCAACGTCTTTCGGTGTTCTTTCGTCCCTGTTACGTTCCTGGCAACCCCGGCGCCGCGCAGGAGCGGTTGGCGTGAGGCCTCGCCGCCTCCGCCCAATTCCGGGAAGAAACAGGGGAGTTCACAATGCGGCGTGGCATTGCGGCCACCGCGCTGGTCGCGGCTCTGGCCATGACGGCATCGGCATGTGGCGGGGACGACGACGGCCGGAACGGTGCCGGCGGGGGCAACGGGGAGCTGTCGGGAACCGTCACCTTCTGGGACACCTCCAACGAGGCGGAGAAGGCGACGTACCAGGCCCTCGCGGAACGTTTCGAGAAGGAACACCCGAAGGTCGACGTCAAGTACGTCAACGTGCCGTTCGGTGAGGCGAACGCCAAGTTCAAGAACGCGGCGGGCGGCAACTCCGGTGCCCCGGACGTGATGCGCACGGAGGTGGCCTGGGTCGCGGACTTCGCCAGCATCGGCTACCTCGCCCCGCTCGACGGCACGGCCGCCCTCGACGACGCGTCGGACTACCTCCCGCAGGCCGCGGCCAGCACGAAGTACGAGGGGAAGACCTACGCGGTCCCGCAGGTGATCGACACCCTGGCGCTCTTCTACAACAAGGAGTTGCTGAAGAAGGCCGGCGTCCCGGCACCCGCCTCCGTCGCCGAGCTGAAGACGGCCGCCACCAGGATCAAGGAGAAGACCGGCGCGACCGGCCTCTACCTGCGGGGCGACGACCCGTACTGGTTCCTGCCCTACCTCTACGGCGAGGGCGGCGATCTGGTCGACGAGAAGAACAAGACCGTCACCATCGACGACGAGCCCGGTGTGAAGGCGTACCGGATCCTCAAGGACCTGGTGGACAGCGAAGCGGCCATCACGGACGCGTCCGACGGCTGGAACAACATGCAGAACGCCTTCAAGTCGGGCAAGGTCGCCATGATGCTCAACGGTCCGTGGGCCATCGAGGACGTCAAGGCGGGAGCCCGGTTCAAGGATCCCGCCAACCTCGGAGTGGCCCCCGTCCCGGCCGGCAGCGCCGGCCAGGGATCACCTCAGGGCGGGTGGAACCTGTCGGTGTACGCCGGCTCGAAGAACCTCGACGCCTCCTACGCCTTCGTGAAGTACATGAGCTCCGCCAAGGTGCAGCAGGAGACCACCGAGAAGCTGAGCCTGCTCCCCACCCGCACCTCCGTATACGAGGTGCCGGCCGTCGCGGAGAACGAGATGGTGAGGTTCTTCAAGCCGGCGGTCGACAAGGCCGTGGAGCGGCCGTGGATCGCCCAGGGCAACGCCCTCTTCGAGCCCGTCCGGCTGCAGATGGCCAACGTGCTGGCCGGCAAGACCAGCCCGGAGAAGGCGGCGTCGAGCACCGGCGACGCCTACCGCAAGCTGCTCAAGGACTACAAGTAGGCCACGGGAAGGCGGACCGACGACCCATGGCTGTCGAGACCGGCCAGTCGGTGACGAAGGCCGGGGGCACACAGGGTGCCCCCGGCCGGGCTCACCGCACCGGCCACAAGAACCCCAGGACCCCGGGGCGTCTGCACAGGGCCCTGGCCACCCACTGGTACGCCTGGAGCATGGTCGCCCCCGTGGTGGCCGTGATCGGCGTGATCATCGGATACCCCCTCGCGCGCGGCGTCTGGCTGTCCTTCACCGACGCCAACGAGGCCAACGTCGAGCGCACCATCGGTGTCAACCACATCCCCGCGACGTACGAGCACGTGGGACTCGCCAACTACCGGGCGATCCTCAGTGACGGAGTCTTCTGGGACCGGCTCGGCTGGACCGTGGTGTGGACGGTCAGCTGCGTGGCGCTCTCCTTCGCCCTCGGGCTGGCCCTGGCCGTCATGCTCAACCGCACCTTCAAGGGCCGCACCCTGTACCGCACGGCCCTGGTCCTGCCCTGGGCGGTGCCGGCGTTCGTCTCCGTGTTCACCTGGCGCCTGCTGTTCAACGAACGCAGCGGCCTGTTCAACGAACTGCTCACCGGCGCCGGGTTCGACGGGATCTCCTGGCTGAACGACCCCACCTGGGCGAAGATCTCCGTCATCGCGGTGAACGTCTGGGTGGGCGTGCCGTTCATGCTCATCGCCCTCCTCGGCGGCCTGCAGTCCATCCCCGGAGACCTCTACGAAGCCGCGGAGATGGACGGGGCGAGCCCCTGGCAGCGCTTCCGCCACATCACCCTGCCCGGACTGCGGTCCGTCTCGAGCACGGTCGTCCTGCTCAGCACCATCTGGACCTTCAACATGTTCCCGGTGATCTTCCTGCTGACCCGGGGCGGCCCGGGCGACGCCACCGAGATCCTGGTGACGTACGCCTACCGCCTGTCCTTCGTCATCAGCCCGCGGGACTACTCCACGTCCGCCGCCTGGGGCGTGCTGATCCTGCTCCTCCTGACCCTCGTCACCGCGGCCTACCGCCGCGCACTGCGCAAGCAGGGAGACACCTGGTGACCGACACGACCACGCGCACCCCCGTACGCACCGAGCAGCCGGCCCCCGCGCGCAAGCGCGGCGAGCGCGGCCCGCTGGCCTCGCTCGGACTGCACCTGACCCTGCTGGCCGCCTCCGTCGTCGCGGTCCTCCCCCCGCTGTGGCTGCTGGCCACCTCCTTCAAACCGAAGACCGACGCGTTCGACACCTCGCTCGTCAAGGACTTCACGCTCGGCAACTACAGCCATGTCGTACGCGACACCGACTTCCTGTCCTGGCTGCAGAACTCGCTGGTGGTCGTCGGACTGACCACGCTGATCGGCGTCTTCATCTCCGCCACCACGGGCTACGCGGTGAGCCGTTTCCGCTTCCCCGGCATGCGCCCCCTGATGTGGATGCTCCTGCTCACCCAGATGTTCCCGGTCGCGGTGCTCATCGTGCCGCTGTACAACCTGCTCGCCGGCCTCGGGCTGCTCAACCAGCCGGTCGGACTGGTCGTCACCTACCTCACCGTCGCCGTGCCGTTCTGCGCCTGGATGATGAAGGGCTACTTCGACGGCATCCCGGTCGAGATCGACGAAGCCGGCCGGGTCGACGGACTCAGCCCGTTCGGCACGTTCTGGCGGCTGGTGCTGCCCCTGGCCAAGCCGGGGCTCGCCGTCACCGCCTTCTACACCTTCATCACCGGCTGGGGCGAGGTGGCCTACGCGTCCGCCTTCATGACCGGCGAGGAGAACCTCACGCTCGCCGGAGGCCTCCAGACGTTCGTCAACCAGTACACGAGCGACTGGGGCGCGCTGACCGCGGCCGCCGTGATTATCGCGGTCCCCGCCGCGATCGTCTTCGGACTCGTCCAGCGGCATCTCGTCTCCGGCCTGACCGCAGGCGCCACCAAGTCCTGACCGTCTCCCAACGCAGGCAGGAGAACCATGACCCAGTACCTTGCCGAACCCGGCACCCGTACCCGACCTTCCAGTCCCGGCGAGCGTCCGGGCTGGTGGCGAGAGGCCGTGATCTACCAGGTCTATCCCCGCAGCTTCGCCGACAGCGACGGCGACGGGGTGGGCGACCTCCAGGGCATCCGCTCCCGGCTGCCGTACCTGAGGGACCTCGGCGTCGACGCCGTCTGGCTCAGCCCCTTCTACGTCTCGCCCCAGGCCGACGGCGGTTACGACGTCGCCGACTACCGGGCCGTCGACCCCGTGTTCGGCACGCTGCTCGACGCGGACGAACTGATCCGCGACGCGCACGCCCTGAGGCTGCGCGTGATCGTCGACGTGGTCCCCAACCACTGTTCGGACCAGCACGACTGGTTCCAGCGCGCCTTGCGCGAGGGCCCCGGCTCCCCGCTGCGCGACCGCTTCCACTTCCGGCCGGGACGCGGAACCGCCGGCGAGGCTCCCCCCAACGACTGGGAGTCCATCTTCGGCGGCCCCGCCTGGACGCGCACGAAGAACCCGGACGGCACACCGGGGGAGTGGTACCTCCACCTCTTCGCTCCCGAGCAGCCCGATTTCAACTGGGACAACCCTGCCGTGCGGGACGAGTTCCGCTCCGTCCTGCGCTACTGGCTCGACATGGGCGTCGACGGCTTCCGCGTCGACGTCGCCCACGGCCTGGTCAAGGCCGCGGGGCTGCCCGACATGGGGCGCACCGGGCAGCTGCACCTGCTGGGCACCCAGCCCCTGCCCTTCTTCGACCAGGACGGCGTGCACGAGATCTACCGCTCCTGGCGCAGGATCCTGGACGAGTACCCGGGAGAGCGCGTCGGCGTCGCCGAGGCGTGGACACCGAGCGCCGAGCGCACGGCCAACTACCTGCGGGCGGACGAGCTGCACCAGGCGTTCAACTTCAACTACCTGGGAGCCGGCTGGGACGCCGGCGCCCTGCGCCGGGCCATCGACGAATGCCTCGACGCCATGCGCCCGGTGGGCGCGCCCAGCACCTGGGTGCTGTCCAACCACGACGTCGTCCGGCACACCACCCGCCTCGCCGTGGACGGTCCCGAGCAGGGGGTGCGCCGAGCCCGCGCGGCGACGCTGCTGATGCTGGCCCTGCCCGGGTCCGCCTACCTCTACCAGGGTGAGGAACTCGGCCTGCCGGAGGTGACCGACCTGCCGGACGAGGTGCGGCAGGACCCCTCGTTCTTCCGGGACAACGGGCAGGACGGGCTCCGGGACGGCTGCCGGGTGCCGATCCCGTGGTCGGGGACCGAGGCGCCGTACGGCTTCGGACCCGTCGAGGGCGGACCGAGCTGGCTGCCGCAGCCGGCGAGCTGGAGGCACCTGTCGGTCGAGGCGCAGTCCGGTGACCCGGGCTCGACGCTGGAGCTCTACCGCAGTGCCCTGGCACTGCGCCGGGAGCATCCCGCCCTGGGCGCCGGCGACGGCGTCGAGTGGCTGGAGGCCCCCGAGGGCGTCCTCGCCTTCCGCCGCACCGCGCGGGCCCCGGGCGACCGGGCCTGGGACGGCGATCTGGTCTGCACCGTCAACCTGACCGGTGCACCGGTGCGGTGGTCACCGCAGGGGCGGCCGCTGCTCAGCAGCTGCGAGCCGGTGACCGAGGGCGACGTGGCCGTGCTCCCCGCGGACAGCACTGTCTGGTGGGCGGTGTGACCCTCTCCCTGACGCGGGGTGCCGAGCACGGCACCCCGCGGCTCACCGACATCGCCGCGCAGGCCGGGGTGAGTGAGGCCACGGCGAGCCGCGTGCTCAACGGGAAACCCGGAGTCGCCCCCGCCACCCGGCGGCGGGTGGTGGCCGCACTCGACATACTCGGCTACGAGCGGCCCGTACGGCTGCGCCAGCGTAGTGCCGGCCTGATCGGGCTGGTGATCCCGGAGCTCACGAACCCGATCTTCCCGGCTTTCGCCCAGGTCATCGAGCAGGTGCTGGCCGGGCACGGATACACGCCCGTGCTGTGCACGCAGATGCCCGGCGGGTCCACCGAGGACGAACTGGTGGAGCAGATGGAGGACCGGGGCGTCACGGGCATCGTCTTCCTGTCCGGGCTGCACGCGGACACGACGGCCGACCCGGTCCGGTACCACAAACTCGCCTCCCGAGGACTGCCGTTCGTTCTGGTGAACGGCTACAACGAGCGCATCACGGCGTCCTTCGTGTCGTCCGACGACCGGTCCGCGGTACGGATGGCGGTGCGGCACCTGGCCGACCTGGGGCACACGCGGATCGGACTGGCCGTCGGCCCCACCCGTTTCGTGCCGTCGCGGCGCAAGGCCGAGGGCTTCCTCGCGGCCGTGCGCTCCTTCTGCGGGATGCGGGCGGAAGAGGCCGAAGCGCACATCGAGCGCACCCTGTTCACGGTGGAGGGAGGCCACGCGGCCGCTTCGGCGCTGCTGGATCGGGGGTGCACCGGCCTGGCCTGCGGCAGTGATCTGATGGCCCTGGGGGCGATCCGCGCGGTGCGCGAACGAGGCCTGTCGGTTCCGCACGACGTCTCGGTGATCGGGTTCGACGACTCTCCGCTGATCCCGTTCACCGACCCACCGCTCACCACCGTGCGTCAGCCGGTGCAGGCGATGGCGACCGCGGCGGTGGGGGCGCTGCTGGAGGAGGTCGGCGGAACCCCCGTGCAGCGGACCGAGTTCGTCTTCCAGCCGGAGCTGGTCGTGCGCGGTTCCACGGCGCGGCGCGGCGGGTGAGCGCACCGGCCCGGGGGAGAGGCTCCGCAGCCGGCCCGGTCGGGGCTGCGGGGCGGCATGAAGGCTGCGGAGCCCCGGCTGGAGCCCGGTCCGGCGGGCCGGGCGCGTGGGCTCCGACAGCTGTCGAGGCCTCCGGTCCGCCGGACCGGGCGGTGATTGAACGTAACACCGCTGAAACGCTTGCGAAAGACTTTGCAGAGCATCAATTTTGCCTCGTGCCGGTGATGTTGAGGTTCCCGGAGGGAGAAGCAAGAGTCCCGTCGTGAAGGGTTGACCGATGATGAGGGGGCTCGTACGGTCTCGATCGCAACAACTTGCTGACGTGTTTCAGCAAGTCCCCCCACAGGCCTGCCGGGCAAGGCGCGTTGCTGCGTGAAGGCCTCTCATCCGCATCAGGTGGATCAGGAGGAACTATGGCCAACAAAACCGTGGCCACTGCACTCGCCTTCGTGGCGGGAGCCGCTGTGGTCGTCACGGCACCCGGGACCGCGCAGGCGGACCCGCCCGGCGACAAGGACGTCACCGCGGTGATGTTCGAGTGGAACTTCAACTCCGTCGCGAAGGCCTGTACCGACGACCTCGGGCCGGCCGGGTACGGGTACGTGCAGGTGTCGCCGCCGAACGAGCGGGTCCAGGGCCCGCAGTGGTGGACCGCGTACCAGCCCGTCAGCTACAGGATCGGCACGAAGCTGGGCGACCGCACCGCCTTCAAGAACATGATCGGCACCTGCCACGCCGCCGGCGTCAAGGTCGTCGTCGACACGGTCATCAACCACATGGCCAACAGCGCCGGCACCGGAACCGCAGGTTCCTCCTACAGCAAGTACAACTATCCCGGCCTGTACTCGCCGTCCGACCTGGACGACTGCACGAGGGACATCGACAACTACGGGGAGAGCTGGAACGTCCACCACTGCGAACTGTCCGGCCTGCCCGACCTGGACACCGGCGAGGAGCACGTCCGCAAGACGATCGCCGGGTACCTGAACGACCTGCTGTCCCTCGGGGTGGACGGCTTCCGCGTCGACGCGGCCAAGCACATCCCACCGGGTGACCTCGCCAACATCAAGGGCAGGCTCAGCAACCCGGGTGTCTACTGGAAGCAGGAGACCATCGGGGCGCCCGGCGAGGCCGTGCAGCCCGGCCAGTACACCGGCACCGGTGACGTCCAGGAGTTCTCCTTCGCCAAGGACCTGAAGCGCATCTTCTCCGGCGAGAAGCTGGCGTACCTGAAGAACTTCGGGGAGGCCTGGGGCCACCTCCCCAGCGGCCAGGCCGCCACCTTCGTGACCAACCATGACACCGAGCGCCACAACACGACGCTGACCTACAAGGACGGGGCCAACTACACTCTCGCCCACGTCTTCATGCTGGCCTGGCCGTACGGCTCACCGGACGTGCACTCCGGCTACGAGTTCAGCAGTGACGCGGGCGGCCCCAACAACGGCCAGGTCAACGCCTGTCACACCGACGGGTGGAAGTGCCAGCACGCCTGGCGCGAGATCGCGAGCATGGTCGAGTTCCGCAACACCGCCGGGAGCGCAGGCGTCACCAACTGGTGGGACAACGGCAACAACGCCATCGCCTTCGGCCGCGGTGACAAGGCCTACGTCGCGATCAACCACGAGTCCGGCTCTCTCAACCGCACCTTCCAGACGTCGCTGCCCGCCGGCACCTACTGCGACGTCCAGAGCGGCAAGCCCGTCACCGTGAACGGCTCCGGGCAGTTCACCGCGACCCTCGGCGGCAACACGGCGCTCGCCCTGCACACGGGAGCGACCAGCTGCTCCGACACCGGCCCGGACCCCGACCCCGAGGCCAAGGCCGGGGCCTCGTTCAGCGTCGACGCCACCACCGCCTGGGGCGAGAACGTCTACGTCACCGGCGACAACGCCGCGCTCGGCAGCTGGAACCCCGCCGCCGCGCTCAAGCTCGACCCGGCGAGCTACCCCGTGTGGAAGCTCGACGTCGCCCTCCCGGCCGGCACCTCCTTCGCGTACAAGTACCTCCGCAAGGACGCCTCCGGCAAGGTCACCTGGGAGAGCGGCGCCAACCGCACCGCCACCGTCCCGTCCAGCGGCAAGACGCTCCTGAGCGACTCCTGGCGCAGCTGAACCAGGCGAGCGCTCCGTCTCGCCGACCGAAGGACCGCCCGGTCCGCCTCCCTCGAGGCGACCGGGTGGCCCGCCTTGTCCGCGCCGGCCCCCGCCGCCGCGCACCGGGCCGCCCGTCCCGTTCGACCGGTGAGGAGAAGAAGGCCCCGTGACCGGTTTACCGTCCCGGCGCAGAACCGTCCGATTGTTGGCCGTCGCACTGATCCTGTCCGTACTGCCGGCCCTTCCGTCCACCACCCCGTCCGCGGACGCCGCGACCCCGCGACCGCCGTCCGATCACGCGCTCGCCCGCGCCCCGTCGCGCCCCGCCCCGTCGCGCGAGCAGTTCTACCTGGTGCTGCCCGACCGCTTCGCCAACGGGACCGCCTCCAACGACGAGGGCGGCCTGACCGGCGGCCGCTCGCGGACCGGCCATGACCCGACCGACAAGCACTTCTACCAGGGCGGTGACCTGAGGGGCCTGATCGAGAAGCTCGACTACATCAAGGGTCTGGGCACCACCGCCCTCTGGATGGCCCCGGTCTTCAAGAACCGGACCGTGCAGACCATGAGCGGCACCGAGATGGCCAGCTACCACGGCTACTCCATCACCGACTTCACCCGGGTCGACCCGCACTTCGGCACCAACGCCGAACTGGCGGAACTCGTCGACAAGGCCCACGCCAAGGGCATGAAGGTCTTCTTCGACGTCATCACCAACCACACCGCCGACACCGTCGACTACGCGGAGAAGACGTACGGCTACCGCTCCAAGGGAGCGTTCCCCTACCTGGACGCCGAGGGCCGCCCCTTCGACGACAGCTCCGGCATGCGCGAGGTCGACGTGGACGGCTTCCCGTACACGCCGCGCCCCCGCCCCGGCGAACACGACACCAAGGTGCCGGCGTGGCTGAACGACCCCACGATGTACCACAACCGGGGTGACTCCACCTTCGCCGGCGAGAGCGCCCTGTACGGCGACTTCAAGGGCAACGACGACCTGTGGACCGAACGACCCGAGGTCGTCGAGGGCATGCGGCGGATCTACGAGACGTGGGTGCGGGACTTCGGCATCGACGGCTTCCGCGTCGACACGGCGAAGAACGTCAACATGGCCTTCTGGACCCAGTGGGCCACGGCGCTGGACGCCTACGCGGCCCGGCAGAAGAAGCGGGACTTCTTCATCTTCGCGGAGGCGTTCTCGGCCGACCCCGTCGTCATGGCGCCCTACCTGACCGAGGGCAGGCTCGACGCCACGCTCGACTTCCCGCTGCAGGCCGCGCTCCGCAACTACGCGTCGCGCGGGGGTCCCACGCGCGACCTCGCGCACGTCCTGGCCCAGGATCACCGCTACACCACGGACAAAGCCAACGCCTACGGCGAGGTGACCTTCCTCGGCAGTCACGACATGGGACGCATCGGCAGTTTCATCAGTCAGGACAACCCGGGCGCGGGCGATGCCGAGCTGCTGCGCCGGGACCGGTTCGCGCACGAGCTGATGTTCCTGTCCCGTGGCAATCCGGTGATCTACGCGGGTGACGAGCAGGGCTTCACCGGATCGGCGGACGATGTGTACGCCCGACAGACGCTGTTCGCGTCGAAGGTCCCGGAGTATCTGGACGACGACCAGATCGGCACGGAGCGTACGCATGCCTCGGACGCGTACGACCCGGCGCATCCGCTGTACAAGGCGATCGCTTCCCTTTCACAGTTGACGAAGCGTCATCCGGCGTTGCGTGACGGTGTGCAGGAGGAGCGGTACGCCGATGACGGTCCGGGTGTGTACGCGTTCTCGCGCACGGATGCGAAGCGGCAGGTGGAGTACGTCGTCGCGGTGAACAACGCGGCGGAGGCCCGGACGGTCGGGGTGCCGACGTACTCGGCGGGGATGGACTTCCGTGGGGTGTACGGGTCGTCGGCGCGGGTGCGCAGCGGCGCGGACCGGAAGGTGCGGGTGGAGGTGCCGCCGCTGTCCGCGGTGGTACTGAAGGCGGCCAGGCCGCTGGCCACCCCGGCCACCAGGCCGTCCGTGTCGGTGCGGGCTCCGGCGGCCGGTGCGACCGGTGACATGGAGGTCTCCGCCGAGGTGGACGGTGGCGGGCTGAACCGGGTGGTGTTCGCCGCCCAGGTCGGCGACGGCCCCTGGCGCACGCTGGGTTCGGCCGACCACGCCCCGTACAAGGTGACCCAGCACCTGCCGGACACGGTGCGTGCCGGGACGCCGCTGCGCTACAAGGCAGTCGTCGTCGACCGTGCGGGACGCACCGCGAGCGACACCGCCGCCACCACCGCCGGCCAACCCCCCGCCCCCGAGAAACCGACCGCGAAGCGACACCACGTGGTCGTCCACCACCGGCGCGCGAACGGCGACTACGACGGCCTGCTGCTGCGGACCGCCGACGGTACGACGGCCCGGTTCACCGGCCGCGATGCCTACGGAGCCTTCGCGTGGATCACCCCCGACTCCGGTACCGGTGCCATCCGGTTCACCATCGAGAAGGACGGAGTCCCCGACGGACCCGAGCGCGTCCTCGACGTCGCCGTGTCCGGCGAGGTGTGGACCGAGCAGAACAACACGACGGTCCTGAAGGCCAGGCCCAAGTCCGCCTACCCGCCCCAGGACGTCACCAAGGCCGTGCTGCACTACCACCGGCCCGACGGCGACTACGAGGGATGGGGCCTGCACACCTGGACGGGGTCCGCCGACCCGCCCGAGTGGAACGACCCCATCCTGCCGGTGCGCGAGGACCCCTTCGGGCTCGTCTTCGAGGTGCCGCTGAACGACGGAGCCGCCTCCCTCAGCTACATCCTGCACAAGGGGCAGGAGAAGGACATCCCCGACGACGAGGCCCTCGACTTCTCCCTCCACGGCCACGAGGTCTGGCGCGTGGCGGGCGACCCCACCTATCTGACGCCCTCTCCCGGTGGCGCCTTCGGCCTCGATCTGCGCGCGGCGGAGGCCACCTGGATCGGTGACGACACCGTCGTGTGGGCGGGTGAGGGCAGCGGCGTGGCCAGTCAGCAACTGGTGTACGCCACCGAGGGCGACCTCACGATCGAGAACGGCGCACTGACCGACGAGGGACAGTGGCTGCGGCTCGTACCGACCGAGCTGACCGAGACCCAGAGATCCCGCTACCCCCAGTACGCACAGGCCTCGGCGTTCCGCGTGGACCCGCGGGACCGCGACCGCGTCGGCCAGGCACTCCGCGCCCGGCTGATCGCCACCCAACGCGCCGACAACGGGGCCCTGCTGGGCGCCACCGGCGTGCGCATCGAAGACACCCGACCGGAAGGAACCGGCAAGTGATCGGATCGCTCCCAGACCGAAGAGGCCGAAGAAGACGAAGAGGCCGCCCCGGCGGCACGAACCACGGAACCGTGCCGGGTCCCACGGCCGGCCGCCCTACGACCATGGCCGCCGCGGTCGTCGTGGCCGCACTGCTCGCCACGGCGCTGGGCACACCCCAGCAGGCAGCCGCGGCACCGCGGCCTCCCGGTCCGCCGTCCGACGCCCGGCTCGCCGCCGAGCCGGCCCGACACGACCTGACCCGGGAACAGGCGTACTTCCTGCTGCCCGACCGGTTCGCCAACGGCTCCCGGGCCAACGACCGCGGAGGGCTCGGCGGCGACCGGACCGCGACGGGATTCGACCCGACGGACAAGGGCTTCTACCAGGGGGGTGACCTGAGGGGCCTGATCAAGAAGCTCGACTACATCAAGGGCCTGGGCACCACCGCGATCTGGATGGCGCCGATCTTCAAGAACAAGCCGGTGCAGGGCGGTGGCGAGTCCGCCGGCTACCACGGCTACTGGATCACCGACTTCACCCAGGTCGACCCGCACTTCGGCACCAACGCCGAGCTCGCTGAACTCATCGACAAGGCCCACGCCAAGGGCATGAAGGTCTTCTTCGACGTCATCACCAACCACACCGCCGACACCGTCACGAACACCGAGAAGAAGTACGGCTACCGCCCCAAGGGTTCCCATCCCTACCTCGACACCCAAGGACGTCCGTTCAACGACAGCTCCGGTATGGGCAAGGTCGACCGGGACAGCTTCCCCTATACGCCCGTGGTGAACGAGGACGAGGCCGACGCCAAAGTCCCGGCGTGGCTGAACGACCCCACGATGTACCACAACCGTGGCGACTCGACGTTCGTCGGCGAGAGCGGCCTCTACGGCGACCACACCGGTCTCGACGACCTGTGGACCGAGCGGCCCGAGGTCGTCAAGGGCCTGGAGAAGATCTACCAGAGGTGGGTCAGGGACTTCGACGTGGACGGCTTCCGCGTCGACACGGTCCGCAACGTCGACATGCCGTTCTGGACGCAGTGGGCGACCGCGATCGACGCTTACGCCGCGAAGAGGGGACGCGAGGACTTCTTCGTCTTCGGCGAGACACTCTCCTCGGACCCGGCCGTCACGGCGCCCTACGTGACCGAGGGCCGGCTCGACGCCACGCTCGACTTCCCGCTGCAGAACGCCATCCGCGGCTACGCCTCCCAGGACAAGCCTGCGAGCACCCTCTCCGGCGTCCTGGCCCAGGACCACCGCTACACCAGCGACAAGGCCAACGCCTACGAGCAGGTCACCTTCCTCGGCAACCACGACATGGGACGCATCGGCAGTTTCATCAGTCAGGACAACCCGGGCGCGGGCGATGCCGAGCTGCTGCGCCGGGACCGGTTCGCGCACGAGCTGATGTTCCTGTCACGGGGCAATCCGGTGATCTACGCGGGCGACGAGCAGGGCTTCACCGGACCGGGCGGGGACAAGGGTGCCCGGCAGACGCTGTTCGCGTCGAAGGTCCCGGACTACCTGGAGGACGACCAGATCGGCACGGAGCGCACGCATGCCTCGGACGCGTACGACCCAACACATCCGCTGTACAGGGCGATCGCTTCCCTGTCCAAGCTGACAAAACGTCATCCTGCGTTGCGCGACGGTGTGCAGGAGGAGCGGTACGCGGACGACAGCCCGGGTGTGTACGCGTTCTCGCGCACCGATGCGAGGCAGCGGGTGGAGTACGTCGTCGCGGTGAACAACGCGGCGGAGGCCCGGACGGTCGGGGTGCCGACGTACTCGGCGGGGATGGACTTCCGTGGGGTGTACGGGTCGTCGGCGCGGGTGCGCAGCGGCGCGGACCGGAAGGTGCGGGTGGAGGTGCCGCCGCTGTCCGCGGTGGTACTGAAGGCGGCCAGGCCGCTGGCCACCCCGGCCACCAGGCCGTCCGTGTCGGTGCGGGCTCCGGCGGCCGGTGCGACCGGTGACGTGGAGGTCTCCGCCGAGGTGGACGGTGGCGGGCTGAACCGGGTGGTGTTCGCCGCCCAGGTCGGCGACGGGCCCTGGCGCACGCTGGGTTCGGCCGACCACGCCCCGTACAAGGTGACCCAGCACCTGCCGGACACGGTGCGTGCCGGGACGCCGCTGCGCTACAAGGCAGTCGTCGTCGACCGTGCGGGACGCACCACGAGCGACACCGCCGCCACCACCGCCGGCCAACCCCCCGCCCCCGAGAAACCGACCGCGGTGGACCGTCCCTACGCCGTGGTGCACTACCGGCGGACGGACGGCGACTACGACGGCTGGCAGCTCAAGTCGTCCGCGGGAACCGCGGACTTCACCGGCCGCGACGCCTACGGAGCCTTCGCCTGGGTGAAGCTGGCCGACGGTGCCGGCGACGTGACCTACACCGTCGAGAAGGACGGCGACGCGGACGGTCCGCGGCGCACACTCGAGGCGGCGAAGACGGGTGAGGTCTGGATCGAGCAGGGCGAGGACGGACAGGCGGTGACCGCGCCCGAGGGCGCCTACCCGCCGCAGGACGAGAAGAAGGCCGTCCTGCACTACCACCGCGCCGACGGCGACTACGACGGCTGGGGCCTGCACACCTGGACCGGTGCGGCGAACCCGACGGACTGGTCGAAGCCGCTGCAGCCGGTCGGCAGGGACAGCTTCGGCGTGACCTTCGAGATACCCCTCGCCGACGGCGCCACGTCCCTCAGCTACATCATCCACAAGGGTGACGAGAAGGACATCGCCAGCGATCGGTCTCTGGACTTCGCCACCTACGGCAAGGACGTCTGGCTGATCGGCGGAACCGCCGACTACCTGCTGCCGACCGTGGGCTCGGCCCCCGACCTCGACCTGGGCGCCTCGAAGGCCCAGTGGATCGACGCGGACACGGTGGTGTGGAACGTCAAGGCCACCGACGCCACCAGCCAGCAGCTCGTGTACGCTCCCAAGGGCGACATCACCGTCAAGGACGGCGCCCTCTCCCACGAGGGGCACTGGCTGCGTCTGGTGCCGACAACCCTCAGCGACGCCCAGAAGGCGAAGTTCCGGCACCTGAAGGACGGCACCGCCTGGTCTGTCGACCCGCGTGACCGGGACCGGGTGCGGGAGGCGCTGCGCGGCCAGCTCATCGCCACGCAGCGGGCCGCCAACGGCGCGCTGCTCGCGGCGACGGGTGTCCAGATCCCCGGCGTGCTGGACGATCTCTACGGCGCGGCGCGCAAGGCCCGCCTCGGGCCCGTCTTCGACCACCGGGGCAGGCCCACCCTGTCCGTCTGGGCCCCGACCGCCAAGAGCGTGTCCCTCGAGCTGGACGGCCGGCGCGTACCCATGCGCCGGGACGGCGGCACGGGTGTCTGGTCGGTGACCGGATCCCGCGCCTGGAAGGGCAAGCCGTACCGGTACGCCGTCACGGTGTGGGCCCCGACGGTCCGCAGGACCGTCACCAACAAGGTCACCGACCCGTACTCCGTGGCACTGACGGCCGACTCCGCACACAGTCTCGTCGTCGATCTGAAGGACAGGTCCCTGGCGCCCGCAGGATGGTCCGGGCTGGACAAACCCCCGGCCGTTCCGCTCAAGGACGCGCAGATCCAGGAACTGCACGTACGTGACCACTCCGTGGAGGACTCGACCGTCCCGGCGGCCGAGCGGGGCACGTACACCGCCTTCACCGAGAAGAACTCGGCGGGCAGCAGGCACCTCCGTGCTCTGGCCGAGGCCGGCACCTCGTACGTGCACCTGCTCCCGGTCTTCGACTTCTCGACCGTTCCGGAGGAGGCCGCCGACCGGGCCGTTCCCGGATGCGACCTGGCCTCCTATCCGGCCGACTCCGCCGAGCAGCAGGAGTGCGTGGCGAAGGCCGCCGCCGAGGACGCCTACAACTGGGGTTACGACCCCTATCACTTCACCGTCCCCGAGGGCTCCTACTCCAGTGACCCGGACGGGACGCGGCGCACGGTCGAGTTCCGCAGGTTGGTCAAGGTGCTCAACGAGGACGGCCTGCGGGTCGTGATGGACGTGGTCTACAACCACACCGTCGCGAGCGGCCAGGCCGACGCCTCGGTCCTCGACAAGGTGGTGCCCGGCTACTACCACAGGCTGCTCGCCGACGGCTCGGTCGCCACCTCGACCTGCTGCGCCAACACGGCTCCCGAGAACGCCATGATGGGCAAGCTGGTCGTCGACTCGGTCGTCACCTGGGCCAAGGAGTACAAGGTCGACGGGTTCCGCTTCGACCTCATGGGCCACCACCCGAAGGCCAACATCCTCGCCGTGCGCAAGGCCCTCGACGAGCTGACCCTCACGAAGGACGGCGTCGACGGCAAGAAGATCATCCTGTACGGCGAGGGCTGGAACTTCGGCGAGGTGGCCGACGACGCCCGCTTCGAGCAGGCCACGCAGAAGAACATGGCCGGCACCGGCATCGCCACCTTCTCCGACCGGTCCCGCGACGCCGTGCGCGGCGGCTCGCCCTTCGACGCCGACCCCGGCGTGCAGGGCTTCGCCTCCGGCCTCTACACCGCCCCCAACCCCGCCGCGGACAACGGCACCCCGGCCGAGCAGAAGGCCCGCCTGCTGCGCTACCAGGACCTGATCAAGGTGGGGCTGACGGGCAATCTCCGGCAGTACCGTTTCATCGACTCCGGCGGCAAGGAGGTCAAGGGCTCCCAGGTCGACTACAACGGCGCTCCCGCCGGATACGCCGACGCCCCGGGCGACGCCCTCGCCTACGCCGACGCGCACGACAACGAGACCCTGTTCGACGCGCTCGCGTACAAGCTCCCGGCGGACACGTCCGCCGACGACCGAGCCCGCATGCAGATCCTGTCGATGGCCACGGCCACCCTCTCGCAGGGCCCGGCGCTCTCCCAGGCGGGCACCGACCTGCTGCGTTCGAAATCCCTGGACCGCAACTCCTTCGAGAGTGGTGACTGGTACAACGCGATCCACTGGAACTGCGCGGACGGCAACGGCTTCGGCCGCGGGCTGCCGTCGGCCGCCGACAACGAGGCCAAGTGGCCCTACGCCAAGCCCCTGCTCGGTGCGGTGAAGGTCGGCTGCCCGCAGATCCAGGGCGCCTCGGCCGCCTACCGGGACCTGCTGAGGATCCGTACCACGGAGAGTGCCTTCTCTCTGGACACGGCCGCCCAGGTGCAGTCGGCGCTCTCCTTCCCGCTCTCGGGCAAGGACGAGACACCCGGCGTGATCACCATGAGACTGGGGGACCTGGTCATCGTCTTCAACGCCACGCCCGACCGGCAGTCCCAGCGGCTGTCGGAACCGGGCGGAGGCACCTACCGGCTGCATCCGGTGCAGGCCGCCGGTGCTGACCGCGTGGTCAGGACGGCCACCTACACGAAGAGCACCAGCACCTTCGAGGTGCCGGGCCGCACCGTGGCGGTCTTCACGCGCTGACAGGAAACGGCCCACGAAGTGCCCGTACCGGCAGCCCGGTACGGGCACTTCCGTATGTGGGGACCGGCACCCGGAACGGGGGAGGGACGACAGCTTTCGGTCTTGTCGCAGCTGCCTCACTGAGCGCAGCCATGTGTTCGTTTGTCGACGGCAACACCGCCTGGTGGCAGGAGTAAGACATGCTGCTTCATCCGGCAGTAACCCTGCTGGCTTCGCGGGTTCATCCGTCCGGCTGTGTCCTGTCATCCTGCGGTGTGATGTCGACCCGAGCCGCTGAGCTGCGTGTTTATAAGGAGCCGCGTCTTCTGGGTTCATTGAAACCGGCGCCGCAAGTTGCTGGAACTTGCCGCAATATTTTCATGCCCCTCCCGGACCCTCGTACTCTGAGGATGTCCGTTCAGAAAGTGAAGGGGAGCACTCTAATGAAGCGGTTTGTGCGTTCGACTTTCGTGACGTGCGCGACGGCTCTGGCCCTGGCGACGCCCGCCACGGTAGCCCACGCCGAGTCCCAGGAGAGTGCGGGGGGCCAGACCCCCGCACCCGCGTGCCTGACGTACAGCCCGGGATGGCGCTACACGTTCGTGAGCAACGACTGCTCGACCGCCCACAGGGTGAAGGTCCTGTACGGCGACGGAATGGACGTCCCCTGTCAGGAGGTGGCCCCGCGGAACTGGTTCACCTTTCCGGGCTACGGAACCGAGGGGAACACGATCAAGGGCATGGTCCTGTGCGACCACGCCGACGGTGCCTGACCGCGCGGTCGCACGGCGGAACGGGCGTGCGCTCCCGGCCTGTCGGGAGCGCACGCTTCTTGCACTTGCTGCAGCGGCCCCGATCGCTGGGCGCGCTTCGCCGTGTGCGGACGGCAGTGAGTTCGCGACAGGGAGGGGACCCGCCACTTACACCGGAGCGAACCTCGCTCGCCCCCCCCGGGCCGGCCCCTGTGGGGCACGCCAGCCAGGCGTTGCCGACCCAGGCCACTGAGCTGCAGTTCTTGGCGGCAGGAGTCGTTGTGAGCGTTACTTGACGGCTCGTCAGGCAAGTCGGCATCCAATCAGCGTTGGACCGGGGCAGTCTTCGGTACGTGCGCCCGGTTGACGGCTCCGCGGCAGCTTGCCTTGCGCGGATCGTGCAGGTGAGAGGCCTGCGGGCCGCGGCGCACGATGTTCTGGAAAGCCTTCGAGCCGAAGACCTGCCGGTGTACAGTGAAGGACGCCCCTGACCTGCAGAAAGCTGGCGGGGAGCCGTCTTAGAGGAGTCCACAGTGCTGCGTACTCTGTTCAAGTCCAAGATCTAGCATCTGGACGTTTGTGCAGGTCAGAGGCGTAGTGGGGTCGCGCAGGTCAGCAAATGGTCAGCATTGGGTGCGGGGTGTCCTGGCTTGCTGGCCTGGTTACCGCCGCGTGCCCGCACCCATACACGATCCGTTTCCGCAACGGTCTGGGGAAGCAGGTCGAGGAGGGCGGGTTCGACACGCAGGACGATGCGATCGAGCGCCTCACGTAAATACATGCGGAGAAGAAGCGTACGGCGCCGTCCGTCGCGGAAGCGCGCAGGGAGCTGGGGCAGAAGACGGTAGCGGAATACGCGAAGCAGTGGCTGCCCCGGCAGCGCCGGATGACCGCATACTCCACGGGCGAGCATGTCAGCAGCTCCATCAACGTCCATGTCGCTCCGCGCTTGGTTTCACGGAAGCTGATATCCGTGACTCCCATCGCCCATCGTGGTGGAGCGTTTCCTGGACGAGTTGGAAAGCCGACGGCGTCGGCCGGGGGAATCAGGTCAACATCCTGCGCACCCGCAAAGCGATTCTGCGGGATGCCTACGACAAGGGGGTCGTGGCGGATGATCCGGTCAAGGGGGTGCAGGAGCCGGAGTACGTTCGCCAGAGGGTGGTCGTTCCCGACCTGGCCTATCTGAAGCAGGCTCTGGCTGTCGCGGGTGACGACCTTTCTCTGGAGACCGTGTTGATGGCGGGGTGCGGACCGCGTAACGGCGAAGCTCGGGCCATGAACGTCAACAATGTGGTGGCGGACGACGTGTACCGGGTGCACGAGCAGATCCACTCCAACACGTACCGGCCGGCGAAGCTGAAGCATCGCAAGGTGCGGGAGTTCCGTGAGGCGCCACTGCCCCGCTCGGTATGAGAGACGATCGAACACCGTAGGGAGAAGCACGGCACGATGAAGGAAGGATATTTACTGCGGGGGCCGAGCGGGTACTACACGGTGCCGATGGAACGCCGGGGCGTCCGCACGCTCTTCGAGAAGCTGCCCGTCGTGGACGGGATGGGGAGGTACGGCTTCCGGCACTACTTCGCCTCCAACGCGCTAAGCAGAGGCATCCCGATCACCGACGTGACCGAGTGGATGGGACACAAGTCGATCGAGGAGACGTACCGCACCTACCGGCACCTTAATGTCCGGCAGCATCACCAAGGCCGCGCGCACCCTTGACGCCGGTCTCTGGGAAGTGGCGTAACAGCCACTGGCGCAATGGGCCCCATCCGGTTGTTCTGGAACTGGATCGGACGGTCGCAGGAGGAGATCGTACAGGCGCGGCGGGACTGGATAGAGGGCTCCCGGTTCGGGGAGGTGAAGGACTACGACGGTGCTCCGCTGCCCGCACCGGTACTGCCGACGGTGCCGTTGAAGCCGCGAGGAAGGGTGCGCTGACCTGTGGAAACGCTTCTGTAGTGATGGCCGCAGGGGCGGGAGGTGGTCGGGCTGTTCTCCTTGTCTTCCGCCTGCTTGCCGGCAAGCGTCCCAACAGATGGCCAGCTCGGACGGCGCAGTTGGCGGTTCTACGGTGTGGCTGTCCGTGGGCGGCTGTGGCAGGACTCTTGCTGACCTGATGCTGGCTTTGCTGACACCTTGTCAGGTTGGGCCGCGAGGTTCATTTTCCAGGGGAAGTGCATGTGTAGGCGTTCGCAGGATCGGTGGTGTCCGGACCGATGCTGACCCGGCTGGTGGTCCAGTCGGAAGGTGCGTAGGGATGCCGCCGCTCACCCTGCCGCCTTACTGGCTCTAACAGAAGCTGCTGATGAGACTGTCGGCCTCTCTGCTCGTAGGTCCGGGTATGGAAAACGGACGGACCGGGTGGACTACGACGCATTGCTCATTCGGCCCGGCGGTTGTGTCGTCTGGGCCTTGTCCACCGGGCAGGGTCGCCACGCCAGCACACGGGCGCGTGCGCTGGGCACATGGTTCTGCCAACCGGCCTGAACAGCGCATTAACGGTCGTCTCAGGTTCGCTCAGTAGGAAGTGCGCATCCAGATAAGCGATGCAACTCGCGTGTAGGAGGCTTGTGATGGCAGTCGACACTGCGCCGTCCGGGAAAGCGCCGGCCGGTCGGTTGGCAGGCCGGTGGGTGCCATGGTTGGTGATCGGCCTGTGGCTGGTGCTGGCTGCGGGCATGGTGCCGCTGAGCGGGAAGTTGAGTTCGGTCACCACCGACAGCGCCGTGGACACCCTGCCGGCCGGTGCCGAGTCCACCAAGGTGGCGGCGCTGGACGACAGGCTCCCCGGTGGTGAGGACAGCACGTTCGTCTTCGTGTACCACCGGGCAGAGGGCATGACCGCCGCCGACCGCGCGGCGGTCGAGCGTCACTACGACGCCCTTGCCAAGCGGTATCCGCCGAAGACGACGGAGACGGGCGACGCGGACGACGAGGGCTCACCGACGAGCCTTTCCACCGACCGCAAGGCGATGACGTTCACCCTCGATGTGAGCACGGCCTACGGCCCACCGGAGGAGCTCGTCGGCCCGTTGCGTGACGCCACGAAGGACCGCCCCTCCGGGCTGGAACTCGAGGTGACGGGACCGGGCGCGATCGACGGTGACATGGATGCCGTCTTCGACGGTATAGACGAGCAGGTCCTCCTCACCACCATCGCCGTCGTCACGCTCCTGCTGATCCTCACCTATCGCAGCCCGGTGTTGTGGATCATCCCGCTGGTGGCCGTCGGGGCGGCCGCACTGACCTCGATGGGGACCGTCTACCTGCTTGTCAAGGGCTTCGGCATCGTGGTCAACGACCAGAACTCGGCGCTGCTGACGATCCTGGTGTTCGGCGTGGGAACGGACTACGCGCTGTTGCTCATCGCCCGATATCGGGAGGCACTGCACCACCATGAGAGCGTCCCGGTCGCGATGGTCCACGCGCTGCGCGGCGCGGCGCCGGCCATCGTCGCGTCCGCGGCCACCGTGGTCTCCGGCCTGCTGTGCCTGCTCGTCGCGGACCTGAACAGCACCAGTGGGCTGGGCCCGATCGGTGCGGCCGGCATCCTGTGCGCGCTGGTAGCCATGCTGACGCTGTTCCCGGCGGTGCTCGTGGTGCTCGGCAGGCGGATCTTCTGGCCGGCCATCCCGCGGTTCAGCACGGCCGTGGAGGAGAAGCCGGGGCTGTGGGGACGGCTCGGCGCTGCCATCGACCGCCGCCGGTGGGTGGCGACGCTCGGCTCGTTCGGAGTCCTCGGCGTGCTTGCCCTGGGGCTGGCGGGCAATACCGGCGCCCTGCGGGAGCAGGACCAGTTCCTGTCCACGCCGGAGTCGGTCACCGGCTTCACCGTTCTGCGCGAGCACTTCCCGGAGCTCGGTGGCCAGCCGCTGACGGTCTTCACGCGTCCGGCGCAGCAGGAGAAGGTGCTCGACGTCGTCGAGGACACCCGAGGCGTGGCCGTGGCCGTCCCGGAGGAGACCGTCGGTGGCTGGGCCAGCATCTCCGTGTTCCCGAAGGACGCGCCGGACACCGCCGCGGAGTACGACACGATCAAGCGGGTGCGCACCGCCGTGCACACGGTGAGCGGGGCGGAGGCGATCGTCGGCGGGCCGAGCGCGGAGAACCTCGACACCGAGGTGACCACCGGGCGTGACGAGAAGCTGGTGATCCCGCTGGTGCTCGTCGTCGTCCTGATCATCCTCGGGCTGCTGCTGCGCGCGGTCCTGGCCCCGCTGGTCCTGATGGCCACGGTGGTCGTCTCATTCGCCGCGGCCTTCGGCGGCAGCGTGTTCCTCTTCGACACGATCCTCGGGTTCAAGGGTGTCGACTATTCGGTGCCGCTGCTGGCGTTCCTGTTCCTGGTGGCGCTCGGCGTCGACTACAACATCTTCCTGGCCAGCAGGGCCCGCGAGGAGACCATGCGCCTCGGTACCAGAGGGGGCATGCTCAAAGCCCTCTCGGCCACCGGTGGCGTCATCACCTCGGCAGGCCTGGTCCTGGCTGCCACGTTCGGGGTCCTCGTCACACTTCCGCTGGTGATGCTGGTCGAGGTCGGCTTCCTGGTGGCCTTCGGCGTGCTGCTCGACGCCCTGCTGGTGCGGTCGGTCCTGGTGCCCGCCCTTACCTTGCTGATCGGCCGGCGGATGTGGTGGCCGAGCCGGTTGTTCCGTCCAGCGGCGGAGCTGCCGGACGGTCGACAGCCGCTCGCCGGCAAGGCGGAGTCCGCGCTGCAACGGTGAGCGCGGCGGCACGGACGAGATCCGGGACGGGGCTCCAGGTCCTGTCCCGGATCTTTTCGTGGGCCCGAAGGTCACCGCCCTGCGGTCCCGCGCCACACGCCGGGGCCGGGCTCGGCGCATCGCGTCACCCTGCCTGGACGGTGAACCACCGGGGGGCGTGGCCGAGGGCCGCCGTCCCTTGTCCCGCGCCGCGCCGCCGGGGCGGGTCAGGACGCCGCGGTGCCCTCCCCTGTGGTGAGCCGCGCGATCGGGGCGGGCGGGGCCGCGGCCGGAAGGTCGACCCGAAGCAGCGCACCACCGCGTGCGGAGCGGGCGACGGTGGCCCGGCCGGCGTGCGCGTCGACGACCCGCCGCACGATCGACAGTCCCAGACCGGATCCCGGCAGCCCCCGGGCGGTGTCGGCACGGTAGAACCGGTCGAACACCCGCGGTATGTCGGCGGCGTCGATGCCCGGCCCGGCGTCGTCGACCTCGAGCACCACCGACTCCTCCTCGGCACGCAGCCGGACCTGGACCGGCTGGTCGGCGGGGGACCACTTACCGGCGTTGTCGATGAGGTTGAGCACCGCTCGCTCGAGCGCAGCGGGACGCCCGCTCACCCACACAGAGGTCACGTCGAGCACCACCTCGATGTCGGGCATGCGGGATTCCGCCCGGGTCGCGGCGGCCACCACCACATCGGCGAGATCGAGCACCTCGGTGCTCTCGTCGCTGACGTCACCGCGCGCCAGGTCGGTCAGCTCGGCGACCAGGGTGCTCAATTCGGACACCTGGGCGCCGAGATCGTTCAGCAGCCGGGTACGGCTCTCCGCCGGCAGTGCGCTGTCCAGGGTGCCGCGCCGATCGAGCCGGATCAGCAGCTCGACGTTGAGGCGCAGGCTGGTGAGCGGGGTCTTGAGCTCGTGGGCGGCGTCCTCGGCGAGCAGCCGCTGGGCCTGCCGGGAGTCCCGGAGCGCGGCGAGCATGTCGTTGATCGACCGGATCAGCCGCCGGATCTCCCCACCGCCCTCGTCCGGGATGTCGGCGTCGAGCTCCCGGGTGTGCGCGACACGTACCGCGGCGGCGGTCAGCCGGTCGATCGGTGCCAGCCCGGTCCGCGCCACGGTCCGCCCGACAAGGGCGCCGCCGGCCACGCAGAGCAGCCCGATCAGCAGCATGCCGAACCCGAACTGGTTGATCGGGCCGTCGTCGACGACGCGGGCCACCTGGACCGCGCCATCGCCCGCCCGCAGTGTGTAGATGGCGTAGCCTTCTTCGTCGCTGCCGTCCGACTCCAACAGGTCGGCCGACGCGCCCCGCGCCACGCGCCCGGCGTTCTCGCTGACCGGAGGCAGCGCGGGTTGGCCGGCCGGCGTCCGGATCGAGCCGTCGGGCAGGATGACCCGCACCAGTTGGCCGGATCCGGGATACGGCGGCAGCTCGACCTGCGCCAGATCGGCGCGCTCCGCGTGCGTCGCCAGGACGCGGGCATCGGCGCGCAGCTGTTCCTCGACGGTGTCCCGCAGATGCCAGGCCAACAGCTCGCTGGCCACCTGGAAGGCCACGAAGACACTCACCGCGATGGCAGTCGCCGCGATCACCGTCAGCCTGGCCCGCAGGGACCGCCGACGCCACCATCGGATCAGCCGGCGCGGCCCCCGGCCGGCGGTCCTGCTCACGGAGGGGTCTCCCGCAACGTGTATCCCAGGCCACGCACTGTGTAGATCAATCGCGGTTCACCCTCCGACTCCATCTTGCGGCGCAGATAGCTCACGTAAACCTGAAGGTTGTTGGCCGTGGAGCTCATACCGAAGCCCCAGATCGCCTCGAACAGTGCGTCGCGGGTCAAGACCCGGGTCGCGTTGGACAAGAGGACCTCCAGGAGGGAGAACTCGGTCCGGGTCAGGTGCAGTGGCCGCCCGCCCCGCCACGCCTCGAACCTGTCGGGGTCGAGCCGGACGTCGGCGAACGACAGGATGTGCGACTCCTCGTCGGCCGGTGCGCGCCGGCGCAGCAGGGCCCGCACTCGGGCCAGCAACTCCTCGGTGGCGAACGGCTTGGGCAGGTAGTCGTCGGCGCCCGCGTCCAGCCCCGTGACCCGGTCGGAGACCTGGTCACGGGCGGTCAGCATCAGCACCGGCAGATCCCGGCCCGCGGCCCGCAGTCGCCGGCAGGTCTCCAACCCGCCGAGGCGGGGCATCATCACGTCGAGGAGCAGCAGATCCAGCGTGTCACCGCCGGCCCCAACGACCTCGTCGAGCACGGCGAAACCGTTGGCGACGGTGCTGGTGTCGTAACCCTCGACCTGGAGCACCCGCTCCAGCGAGTCACGGATGGCCGCGTCGTCATCCGCGATCATGATCCGCACGCCGGCCCGCCCCCTTCCAGTCGATGTTTTTGCCGCTCATTGTCAGCGATCAACCTGAGACCAGGATTAGAGCGTCGCTGGGCAGGGACCGCTCTTACGGATGCCTTAGTGGCTGTTGTTGTTCCGATCTTGAGAGATGCGCGTCGAACGGGAGTCTCGATTGAGTGGTCGCGGAGGGCTGGACGCATATGGACAGGGCCTCCTGAACAGCTCGTTGGTGTCGAATCACCGAGCAGCAGGAGGCCCTGGTGCAGCAGTCTTCCGTGCCGATGGCCGGGCAGTCCAGCTCGGTCACCTGGGAGTGTGACTGCCTGGCTCACCGGTTCGGAAACGCCGCCGACAATGGGACGCGGCGGCCGCGTTACCCGACGGACATGACGGACGCGGAGTGGGCGGCTGTCCGGCCGCTGCTGCCGGTGCCGGGCTGGCTGCGCGGCCGGGGCGGGCAGCCCGAGGCGTACTGCCACCGGGCGATACTCGATGCGATCCGCTACCTGGTCGACAACGGCATCAAGTGGCGGGCGATGCCGGCCGACTTCCCGCCGTGGGACCGCGTTTACGCCTTCTTCCGCCGGTGGCGCGACCACGGCCTGATCAAGGAGTTCCACGACCGGCTACGCGGTCAGGTCCGCGAAAGGCTGGGGCGGGACACGGAGCCGACGGCTGGGGTGATCGACTCGCAGTCGGTCAAGGCGGACGCCGTCGTCGGCTCCGACAGCCGCGGCTTTGACGGCGGCAAGCTGATCAACGGGCGCAAGCGGCACGTCGTGGTCGACACCCTCGGCCTGTTGCTCGCGGTGATGGTCACCGCCGCGGACACCGGCGACCGCGCAGCCGCCCAGGTCTTGCTGCGACAAGTCGCTGACGCGCACCACCTGCTGGCCCTGGTCTGGGCTGACGGCGGCTACACCGGCAGCCTCGTCGAGTACTGCCTGGCCACGTTCGCCCTGGTCCTGGCGATCGTCAAACGCAGCGACGACCAGAAGGGGTTCGTGGTGCTGCCCAAGCGGTGGATCGCCGAGCGGTTCTTCGCCCACCTGATGCGCACCCGCCGCCTGGCACGCGACTACGAGCGCCGCACTACCAGCGCCGAAGCGATGACCTACTGGTCGATGATCCTGCTCATGACTCGCCGCCTGGCTCGGCCACGCCCGCCGCAAGCGTGAAGCGGCCCGGCTGCTGCTCGGCCAGCCAGCCGCGAGCCACCAGTCGTTTCGCCTTCGACCGCAGCGTCTCCACCCGCGCCGGCACCACCTCCATACCGAACGCGGCGGCCATCTCCTGGCAGGTCAGTGGCCCTTGACCGAGCCGGGACCGGTCCGCGAGCACTGTGAGGAGGCGCTGGTAGTCCACCGACAGCACCGACCAGGCCAGCCCCTCACGCCACACGGGCACCTGCGACTTCGGCTTCGCCGCATCCCGGGGCGCCGACTGCGCGTCCGTATCCCGCAGGTCCGGGGTGGTCGTGTCGGCGGTGTTTCCGCCGTCCGGAGCCAGCACCACATCGACCCGCCTGCGGGCGATAGCCCACTCCTGCCATTCCTGCTCGGCCGCGGCCAGCTCGGCCTGAATACGGTCGGCCTCCTCCCGCAGCCCGTCAACTCGACGGCGAGCGGCGAGCTCGTGCTGTTCCAGCAGTCCGACAACCGACGGCATCCATAACCTCCCAGGGAGCAACGACACGACAGGCCACAACTCCCAAGAAGTCACCGATCCTATGCCTGGCCTGCGAAAACACCGCCCTCAGGTTCGGTACGACAACAGCTACTTAAGACCGCGTCCTACGTGGTGAGGCATCGTTGAACTCAGTCATCTGGCCGCGGTGCCCTGATCGGGGGCCTGTCGAGGCGTCCGTCACCCATGGACGGCCCTGCTCACCGCTGGGGCCTGCGCCGTCCTGTCCGGCGCCGCATCGATCACAGCGATCGGCGAGTGGGTCGCCGATGCCCCGCAGCGTGTCCTGGCCCTGCTCGGTTTCCCGCCCGACCCGCTGACCGGCCTGATCCGCCCGCCCCACGCCACGACCATCCGCCTCGTCCTGGCCGCCGCGGACGGCGACGCCCTGGGCCAGGCCATCGGCCACTTCCTCCGGGAACGCCAGGCCCCGGCCCTCGGACGAAAGGTGATCGCCGTCGACGGCAAGACACTAGGCGGCTCTCGTACCACGAAACAGCCGGCCACCGCCTTGCTCGCCACGATGACCCGATGTGGCCAGGTCCTCGCCCAACGCCAGATCTACGGCAAGAGCAACGAGACGCCGGCCTTCGCCCCGCTCCTGGACGGCATCGACCTGACCGGCGCGGTCGCCACCGCGGATGCCCTGCACACCCAGCACCACCACGCTGCCTACCTGCACGAACGCGGGGCCCACTACCTTGCCGGTGGTGGCCGCCTCGGCGTAGCTTCTGTCGCCTGCTCGGTGCCGCGCGGTGGAACTACGCCCGTGTGGCGGCCGTCTTGGCGGCCTCGATCGCCGACGTGAAGTCGGGGGTGGCCCCGATCTGCGCGAGCAACACGTTCGCCGCGTTGTAGCAGTTGAACGTTTCGACCCTCCCCTCACGGAGGTACCAGAGGTCCGCCGTTGGCACGTCGATACGGTTCCCGGTGGGACGGATTTCGCCGACAGGAGTCGGGAACGCGCCGAGATGCGTCCCCTGGATCCGCAGCTCGACGGCGACGACGTCACCGAGCACATGCACCGCGAGCAGCTCACGGTGGATGTCGGGAAAGACACCGGCCAGCCCCGCCAGTCCCTGTGCGATCTCGTCCCCGCGGAGGGTCATCGCGTTCGGCAGGTCATTGAAGGTTCCGTCTTCGGTGAACAAGGCGCGAAAGCCGTGTCCGTCGAGGACGTTCCCTTCCGCCAGCCGGTATGCCTCGCGAACGACCTCTTCATTGCGTGTCACTTCTGCTCTCCTCGGTGCTTGGTGTCGCCGCGGGGGGTAAGCCCCTGCGGCGCACCCGATAGATGCTGAGATCCCGCCGGATCGTCGGATCCCTGGGACGGACGGGCCGGAACGGTGCCGCATCGGGGCACGTACGGCGCTTCTATTCGACGACCATTTTGATGATAGGCGTCATTGGAACTTCTGTTATGATGAAGGTCGTCATCGAAAAGGTCAAGTCGGGAACGACGGCGGAAGGACTGCAATGCCGCGGATCACCAAGGAGGACAAGGCCCGCAACCGGCAGAACATCCTCGAAGCGGCGGGCCGCATGTTCCGCTCGCAGGGCATCGACGCTGTAGGTATCGCCGAGCTGATGAAGGAAGCCGGACTCACCCACGGCGGCTTCTACAACCACTTCGCCTCCAAGAACGACCTGGTGGTCGAGGTGTGCAGGGCCTCCTTCGCCGCCTCACTCGAGAGCCTGGCAGGCATCATCGAGGATGGTCAGGACAAGGCAGGCCTCCCGCTGGAGCGCGTCGTGGCCGGGTATCTGTCCACCGCACACCGTGACGCCGCGGACGGCGGCTGCCCCTCCGCCTCCCTGGTCACCGACGCCAGACGGCAGAACGAAGCGGTGCAGAGCGTGTACGCCGAAGGCGTCGAGGGTTATCTGACCGGCTTCGCCACCGAGTTCCTGCGCGAAGCAGGGGAGAAGGGCCACGAACTCGACCCGGCCGAAGCCCGTCAGAAGGCCGTCCGCCTGCTCAGCGAAATGGTCGGCGCACTGATGATCGCCCGCGCCGTACGCCACGTCGAGCCCGGGCTCTCCGGCGAGATCCTGCAGGCCGGCCGCAGTCACGCCCTCGCCTGATGCGACCCGAGGCCGCTGCGGGACGCGGAGCCGAGGTGTTGGTGACAGACGGCCCGAACCGGTTGGTCGCAGAGATGGATGCGCTCCCTGCGAGGCTGATCAGCCTGTCCTCGTATGGTCGAGGGCTCAACTCCTCCGCGCCGCCCGTGCCGTGCTCGTCCGACTCGCTCACGTCCCGGGCACGCGGTGGACGTACGCCCCCGCACGGCACGAAGGCGTCGGATTCGTAGCGGCCCGGGGCAACGCACCGCGCAGTCGCCGGTTCTTTCCGGGCTGTTGGCCGGCGGCGTGGACGAGGTGATCGGCCACGGTGGTGATGACCTTGAGCGGGTAGCCCGTCCTTCGCAGATCAGGTGGTGTTTGCTGCCCGTCTTGTACCGATCGACCGGCGACGGACCCGTGTCGGCACGCCCTTTTCCGCGCGGATGTGTGAGCCGTCCACGCGGGCCCGCGACCAGTCGAGTTCGCCGACCGCGTTCAGTTCGGCCGGCAAAATCCGGTGTAGCCGGTCAAAGACGCCGACCTGCTGCCACCGTTCCGGGCCGCGCCAGCAAGGTCTGCCCGGCACTGAACTCCAGCTCCAGGGGAAGCAGTTGACAAGCCATGTCGCTACACAGGACTAGTCAGCATCTGGTCAGCATGAGTCCCCGCACGTTCCGGGGCGATCGTCCCAACAGGCGCCGGTGTGAAGGGAAAGCCCAGGTAGGAAGCCGTCCAGCCCGACCGGAGCGATGTTCCTCACAAACATCGAACGGGGGTGTCGGTGTAAAGTCGAGGACGCCCTTGACCTGCAGAAAGCAGGCAGGGAGCCGTCTCAGAGGAGTCCAAGTGCTGCGTACTCTGTTCAAGTCCAAGATCCACCGCGCCACCGTCACCCAGGCCGACCTGCACTACGTCGGCTCGGTGACCATCGACGCCGATCTGCTGGACGCCGCCGATCTGCTGCCCGGCGAGCTCGTGCACATCGTGGACATCACCAACGGCGCCCGGCTGGAAACGTACGTCATCGAGGGCGAGCGGGGGTCCGGAGTCGTCGGGATCAACGGGGCCGCCGCTCATCTCGTCCACCCCGGCGACCTGGTGATCATCATCAGCTACGCTCAGGTCACCGACGCCGAGGCGCGGGCGCTGAAGCCGCGGGTCGTGCACGTGGACGGCGACAACCGTATCGTCGCCCTGGGTGCCGACGCCTCCGAGCCGGTGCCGGGCTCGGACCAGGAACGCAGCCCGCAGGCCGTGTCGGCCTGACGTACCGAACCTGCGCGGACTAGGAGCGTGGCCGTGAGCGAGATCGAGATCCGTGACGACCGGGCGGCGGGCCGCCTCGAGGCGGTCGGCGCCGGCGAGGTCGTCGGCCGTATCGAGTACTTCGTCCTGGACGCTCCCGAGCGCGCCCTCGTCCCCGTGCACACGATCGTCGAACCGGCCCACGAGGGCCGGGGCATCGCGGGCTCGCTCGCGCGTGAGCTGTATGCCGTCGCGCGCAGCGAGGGCGTCGCCGTCGCCCCGCTGTGTCCCTACGTCGTGAAGTGGGCCGAGCGCCACCCGGACGAGGCACCCGCGGCCGATCCCGAGCTGCTGCGCGCGGCGAAGGAGTGGCTCGTGGCGCACCCCGAAGGATTTTGAACCGGAGAACTCC
Source organism: Streptomyces pactum (assembly GCF_002005225.1). Lineage (NCBI taxonomy): Bacteria > Bacillati > Actinomycetota > Actinomycetes > Kitasatosporales > Streptomycetaceae > Streptomyces > Streptomyces pactum. The sequence continues at coordinate 945,164 of NZ_CP019724.1, read as the reverse complement.
GGAGCCTCCGGGGGAACGCGGGACTCCGAGAGGCACGCGGTCATCAGGAACTACTACGACGAGGGGCCCCGCGTGCTGGCGCTGCTGCACACTTCGCCCGTTCACGTCCCGGTCTTCGACGCCCTGCGTGACGAGGCGCACCCGGGGCTGGAGCTGCGGCATCACGTCGCCGCCGAGCTGCTGGACCGGGCGCGGCGCGAGGGGCCGGAGACGGTGACGGACGCCGTGCGGGCCGTGCTGCGACAGGCCGTCGCCGAGGGCGCGCGGGCCGTTCTGTGCACCTGCTCGACCATCGGCGCCGTCGCCGAGGCGGCTGCCGGCCGGGTTGGGGTACCGGTGTTGCGGGTCGACCGGCCGATGGCCGCCGCAGCGGTGGCCGCGGGTCCGCGCGTCGTCGTCCTCGCCGCCCTCGAGAGCACGCTCGCGCCGACCGCGGCACTGATCGGGGAGGAGGCCCGGATCGCCGGCCGTCCCGTTCAGGTGCGGACTCTCCTCGTCGACGGCGCCTGGCCGCGGTTCGAGGGCGGGGACACCGAGGGCTATCTGCGCCTGGTGGCGGAGGCGGCCGACGCCGTCCGTGACGCCGATTCGATCGTCCTGGCCCAGGCGTCCATGGCACCGGCCCGGGAACTGACGAAGGCCTCCGTCCCGGTGCTGGCCAGCCCCGCGCCGGGACTGGCCGCCGGGGCCGCCGCAGCGTGCCCGGGGTAGTGTTCGCCGCTGCCTGCCGCTGCCTGCCGCTGCCTGCCGCTGCCTGCCGCTGCCTGCCGCTGCCTGCCGCTGCCTGCCGCTGCCTGCCGCTGCCTGCCGCTGCCTGCCGCTGCCTGCCGCTGCCTGTATCGGCGTCCGCCCAGCACCTCGAGGGCCGGTCGTCTGGGCCACCCGGGTCCGGCCGTTCGTGCGGGGGAGTGAGTGGGCAGGCGGCGGTCGGGTAGGCGGGGGACAAGTCCAGAGCCGATGTCGACCGACTGGCCGGAGGACAGCACCATGACGAACCCGTATCCGGATCCCGTTCCGCCCGGGCCCACTCCGGGGCCCACCCCCGGTCCGGACCCGGAGCCACAGCCCCACCCCGACCCGGTGCCGCCCCCGGGCCCCTCCCCGACGCCCCCGCCCGGCCCCGGTCCGGAACCGGCACCTCCGCCTCCCCCGGGCCCCGGCCCGGAACCCACACCCCAGCCCCCGGGTCCCGGCCCGCAGCCGACCCCGCCGCCCCCGCACCCGGGTCCCCCTGAGCCGTCCCCCTCGCCGATCCCGCCGGGACCCGAGCCGGTGCCCAACCCCGAACCGGGGCCACCGCTCACCTGAGCCGCGGGCAACGGGCCGCACAACCTGAGCCGCGGGCAACGGCCGCGCACCCGGGCAGGGCGCACCGCGACCGCTGGGGGCGTCGGCCGACCACACAGTCGTCCCTCGCCCCCACCCTGCCGTCACCCACCATGTACGGCTACGCGGTGACCTCGGACCGGTCCTGGCCCCACAGCGTGTGGAACGCACCGTCCCGGTCGGTCCGCCGGTACGTGTGCGCCCCGAAGAAGTCCCGCTGCCCCTGGGTCAGCGCGGCCGGCAGCCGCTCGGCGCGCAGGGCGTCGTAATAGGCGAGGGCGGCGGCGAAGCCGGGCGTCGGCACGCCCTGCCGGGTCGCGGCGATCAGGACCTCGCGCCAGTCGTCCTGCGCGTCGGCGATCTCCTGCGCGAACGTCTCGTCCGACAGCAGGCTCGGCAGATCCGGCCGGGCGCCGTACGCGGCGCGGATGCGGTCCAGGAAGGCCGCGCGGATGATGCAGCCGCCGCGCCAGATCGCGGAGACCGCCCCCAGGTCGATGTCCCAGCCGTACTCCTCGCTGCCCGCCGCCACCTCGTGGAAGCCCTGCGTGTACGACACGATCTTCGACGCGTACAGCGCCTGCTCCACCCGGTCGGCGAAGGCACCCGCCTCCGTCTCGCCCAGCGGCGACGCCTTCGGGCCGGCCAGGCCGCGCGACGCTTCCCGCAGCTCGGCGTGCCCGGACAGGGACCGGGCGAAGACCGCCTCCGCGATGCCGGACACCGGCACGCCCAGGTCCAGCGCGATCTGCACCGTCCAGCGGCCCGTGCCCTTCTGTTCCGCCTGGTCGACCACCACGTCCACGAACGGCCTGCCCGTAGCCGCGTCCACGTGCGACAGCACCTCGGCGGTGATCTCGATCAGGTACGAGTCCAGGCGGCCGGTGTTCCAGGTGCGGAAGATGTCCGCGATCTGCGCCGGTGAGTACCCGGCGACATCGCGCAGCAACTGGTACGCCTCGCCGATGAGCTGCATGTCGGCGTACTCGATGCCGTTGTGCACCATCTTCACGAAGTGCCCGGCGCCGTCGGGACCCACGTGCGTCACGCAGGGCGCCCCGTCCGCCGCCTTCGCGGAGATCTTCTCCAGCATCGGGCCGAGTGCGCCGTACGACTCCTTCGAACCGCCCGGCATGATGCTCGGGCCGTTGAGCGCGCCCTCCTCGCCGCCCGAGATGCCGGTGCCGACGAAGTGGATGCCCTGTTCGCGCAGTTCGCGTTCCCGGCGCCGGGTGTCCGCGAAGTGGGCGTTGCCCCCGTCGATGATCATGTCGCCGGGCTCCAGCAGCGGGGCGAACTCCCGGATCACCGCGTCGGTCGGGTCACCGGCCTTCACCATGATCACCAGACGCCGCGGCCGCTCCAGCGCCGCCACGAACTCCTTGGCGGTCTCGGTCGCGACGAAGTCGCCCTCGCTCCCGAACTCCTCCACCAGCGCGTGCGTGCGCGACGCGGTCCGGTTGTGTACCGCGACCGTGTAGCCGTTGCGGGCGAAGTTACGGGCGAGGTTGCGGCCCATGACCGCGAGACCCGTGACGCCGATCTGCGCTGTAGTGCTCATTGGGATGGCTCCTAGTGGCCTTGGTGTCTGTGGTGCCTTGTACCCGGGGTGCCCTGTGTCCCTGGTGTCCCTGGTGTTCTGTATCCGTCGTGCCGTCGTGCCGTCGTGCCGTCGTGCCGTCGTGCCGTCGTGCCGTCGTGCCGTCAGTATGGCCAGTCTCTCCGCTCGAACCATCCTGACGTGCCGGTACAGGGGTCGCACCTGCTCCTGGCCCGGCGGACTCCAGTACGCACGGGAGGGGCCCGGTGCCTCAGCGGGCCCGCGTCTCATCCGGCCAACGGCCACACCTTCTTGGCCACTTGGCGTGACCAACCGGCCGATTGCCGTCTTGTCATGGCCTGTTGCCGACCCTTACTTTTGCCACTCCTGACGCAATGTCGAGGGGGACCTCCATGGCCGTACGCGGCCGGCACCGCCGGTATCAGCCGAACAGGATCAACCGCGCCTCACTGACCGTCACCGCGGGCGGTGCGGGACTGGCGCTCCCGCTCATCGGTACCGGTACGGCGCACGCGGCCGACGTGGAGACCTGGGACAAGGTCGCCGCCTGCGAGTCCACCAACGACTGGGACATCAACACCGGCAACGGTTACTACGGCGGGTTGCAGTTCACCCAGTCCACCTGGGAGGCGTTCGGCGGCACGGAGTACGCCCCGCGCGCGGACCTGGCCACGAAGGACCAGCAGATCGCGATCGCCGAGAAGGTCCTCGACGGACAGGGACCCGGCGCCTGGCCGGCATGCTCGGAGCGTGCCGGACTGGCCCGGGGCGGCGGCGCTCCGGACATCCGTCCGGCCGGGGGAGCGGGGACCGGGAGGAGCCCGGAGAGGACCCCCGAGAAGTCGGCCGCCGGCAAGCCGGCCAAAGAGTCCTCCGCGAAGTCCGACTCGGTCAAGGACGTCCAGCCCCAGACCACCCCGCAGTCCCGGGCCGGCAAGGGCAGGATGTACACGGTGGTCACCGGCGACACCCTGTCCGGTATCGCCGACACCAAGCGGGTCCGCGGCGGCTGGCAGGGGCTGTACGACGCCAACCGCGACGCGATCGGTACGGACCCCGACCTGATCCTGCCGGGCCAGCGCCTGGCCCTGCGCGGCGACGGGACCGCGGCGTCCCGCACCGGGTCGAGGACGCCCGAGGGGTCCGAGGCGACGGCCACCGAGCAGCAGAAGCAGAAGCAGCAGAAGCAGCAGAAGCAGCAGAAGCAGAAGCAGCCGAAAAAGTCGGCCCCGGACAGCGGCAAGGACAAGCGGGACAAGCAGGACAAGCGGGGGGAGAGGGAGAAGGGCGAGAAGGCGAGCAAGGCCGACAAGGCCACCACCCGTCACGGCGTCGTCGCACCCGTCGACGCTCCCACCGGCACGCCCTACCATCAGGCGGGCTCCTCCTGGTCGAAGGGCTACCACACCGGCGTCGACTTCCCCGTCCCCACCGGTACCTCGGTCAAGTCGGTCGCGGAGGGCCGGGTCGTCAGCGCGGGCTGGGGCGGCTCCTACGGGTACCAGGTCGTCGTCCGGCACAGCGACGGCCGCTACTCCCAGTACGCGCACCTCTCGGCGATCTCGGTGAAGGACGGTCAGGCGGTGGGAGCCGGTCAGCGCATCGGCCGTTCGGGCTCCACCGGCAACAGCACGGGCCCGCATCTGCACTTCGAGGTGCGGACGGGGCCCGGTTTCGGTTCGGACGTCGACCCGGTGGCGTATCTGCGGGCCGGTGGCGTCAGGATCTGATCCGCACCCGGTTCCGGCTGAGAACGGGCGGCGGGACGAACGGACCGCCGTAGAAGGGGCCGTAGGAGAGCGGTACGTCGTCGCTCTCCGCCGGTTCCCGGTCCTCGTACCTCTCCTCGTACCTCTCCTCGGCGGGGACGGTGTCCGGGACCGCCGGTGACACAGGGGAGGGTACGAAGACCTTGTCGGACAGCGGGGCGACCCGCGTCCCGCCTCCGTCCCGAACGCCCCGGACGCCCCGAACACCCTCAATATCCCGAACACCCCGGGCACCGTGAACGCCTCGATCGCCCGGGGCTTCCCGTGCGTCCCGGACCAGCGCGTCCTCGACCGGCACCGCCCCGGTCCCGGCGGACACGACCGTCCTGGCACCCGCCGGGACGGTCACGGCCTCCTCGGCGGCCTCCCGGGCGATCCGTTCCGTCGTCAGCAGGATCAGTCCGCCCGCGGCAACCACACCGCAGCTCAGGGCGAGCGCGGTGCCCGTCGTCCCGTAGCGGAAGGTTTCGCCGAACATCGTGATGCCGACCACCGCGGCCACCACCGGGTTCACGACCGTCAGCGTGGCCAGTGGGGCCGCGAGGCCGGCACCCCGGTAGGAGGCCTGCGACAGCAGCATGCCGGCGGTGGCGAGTACGCCGATCACGGCCAGGGACGGCAGGTCGGCGGCCGACACCCCGCCGGTCCAGTCGACCGCGACCGTCTTGGTGAAGACCGAGGACATGCCGAAGGCTATGCCCGCCGCGGTCGCCAGCAGGATGCTGCGGACCGCCGGGTGCCGGTGCGCGGCGCGGCCGGCGATCATCAGCGCCACGACCACACCGCCGGTGACGGCGGCCGCCCCGACCCGCTGCGCCGTGTCCAGCGACTGCGAGCCGGACGCGCCGACCAGGGACAGCAGACCCGCGAGACCGATCGTCGCCATGAGCGCACCCCGCCAGGCCGCCGTGCCGGCCTTGCGGCCCACGAACACCGCCGCCATGGGCAGGGCGAACACGATGGTGAGCGCGCCCAGCGGCTGCACCAGGCTCAGCGGACCCAGGGCGAGGGCCACGACGTGCAGCAGGCCACCGAGCCCGTTGAGTCCGACCGCCGCCCACCAGCCGGGCCGGCGCAGCGGAGCGTACTGAGCACCCGGTGAGGACGCCGCGACCTGCTCCTGCACGATCGCTCCGCCCGCATACGCCACGGCGGAGACGAGCGACAGCAGCACGGACAACGCGAGGGCGCTCATCGGCTGCTCCTCTGCGGGGGGCGGGGGCCCTGGGCCCGGTGCGGCGAACGGTCGTCTTCCATGGACAACACGATGCCGTCTCAGGGTCTTCCCGTCGTCGTCCCTGAGCACTCATTGGGTCCTACTGCCGATGGAGTATGACGGCGGCGCCGTCCTCCCCAGGGTGGGTGCCGGAAGTACCGCGCCCCTGACCCACGCCCCTAAGGGCCTTGATACTACTGCTCCCCGTGGACCTCGACCTGGACTCCGACCCCGGCCTCGCCGCACTGCGCCCGCTCGGCGGTTTCTTCGTCCTGCGTGCCTCGCGGCCGTCGCCGCCCCTGGCGCTCCCCACCCTCGCACACGCCTACGCACCGGTGTACGGAGGAGTGGCGCCGGACGTTCACGCAGGGGCCGGAGAGGACCCGCTCGCCTTCCGCGTCGGCAAGGTCGCCGCCGTACTGCGCGCCCCCGAGATCCGCGTCGCCGCCTCCGTGGCCCACCAGGGGCTGGCGGCCCGTCTGTGGTCGGTGGCGCTCGGATGCGCCGTCCGCTACGGAGGCGTCCCCGACCTCGCCCCGCGACTGCTGCGCTGGGACCCCGACGCCGGCGCACCCGACGACCTGTGGCTCGCCGAGCTGCGCCCCCTGCCCGGCGACGTCGGGACCATCGGGGAAGCCGTGCTCCGCGGCCACCTGGCACCACTGACGGCCGCCCTGCACACCCGGTACCGCGTCGCGACCGGTCTGCTGTGGGGCAACGCCGCGTCCGCGCTGGCGGGCGCCGGCCGGGAACTGGAGCGCTGGGCCGGCCACCACGGCCGTGCCGACATCGCCGACCACGCCCGCTCGCTGACCACCGGCCTGCTCGACCACCCCCTGCTCACCGGAACCGGCACCTTCACCGGCACCCTCCCCGCAACCGGGCCCTTCCCCGCAACCGCAATCGAAACCGAAACCGCAACCGAAACCGCAACCGAAACCGCAACCGGAACCGAACCCGGCCCCGGCTGCGAATCCGACCCCGGCACCGAGCCCGGCCCCCTCCCCGCCTTCCGGCGCCGCAGTTGCTGCCTGTACTACCGGGTGCCCGGCTCAGGGATCTGCGGCGACTGCTGCTTCTCCCGGCCGCCGGGGTCCGCCCGGCCGCCGGGGTCCGCCCGGCCGCCGGGGCCTGCCCGGCCGGCGGCAGCTCCCCGGTCTCCGCGGTCCCGGCGCTCTTCCCCAGGCGCCCCGTCTGGGTGACCATGAGGGGACCAGCCGCCGAGCAGGGGAGGTTCCGGGTGCGTGTGGGACTGCTGACCCGGGAGTACCCGCCGGACGTGTACGGCGGCGCGGGCGTCCACGTGGAGTTTCTCGCCCGGGAGCTCGCCCGCCTCGTCGACCTGGACGTGCACTGCTGGGGCGAGGGCCGCACCGACGGCGTGCTGCGCCACCGTTCGTGGTCGGCGCTCGACGGTGCCAACGACGCGCTGCGCACCTTCTCCGTGGACCTCGCCATGGCCGCCGCTCTCGAAGGCCGTGAACTGGTCCACTCCCACACCTGGTACGCGGCCCTCGGCGGCCACGTCGCCAAGCTCCTGTACGGCGTCCCGCACGTGATGACCGCCCACTCCCTGGAGCCCCTGCGCCCCTGGAAGGCCGAGCAGCTCGGCGGCGGCTACGCCCTGTCCGGCTGGGCCGAGCGCACCGCCGCCGAGGCCGCCGACGCGGTGATCGCCGTGTCCGGCGCCATGCGCGACGATGTCCTCGCCTGCTACCCGGCGCTGGACGCCTCCCGGGTCCACGTCGTGCACAACGGCATCGACACCACCCTCTACCGGCCCGACCCCGGCACCGACGCGCTGGACCGGATCGGCCTGGACCGCTCCCGTCCGTACGTCCTGTTCGTCGGCCGCATCACCCGCCAGAAGGGCGTGCCGCACCTGCTGCGCGCGGTGCGGGACATCGACCCGGCCGCGCAGGTCGTGCTGTGCGCCGGCGCCCCGGACACCCCGGAGATCGACCAGGAGTTCCGCGACCTCTTCGCCGAGTTGAGCCGCGCCCGCGAGGGCGTGCACTGGATCCCGCGGATGCTGCCGCGCCCGGAGGTGATCCAGCTCCTGACCCACGCCGCGGTGTTCGTCTGCCCCTCGGTGTACGAGCCCCTCGGCATCGTCAACCTGGAGGCGATGGCCTGCGGCACGCCCGTGGTGGCCTCCCGCGTCGGAGGCATCCCCGAGGTCGTGGCGCACGGCGAAACGGGGGTACTCGTCCCCAGGACCGAGCACGGCGACGACGACGAGGACGACGACTTCGAGGCGGGTCTGGCCCGGGCGCTGGACGCCGTCCTCGGCGACCCGGAGACCGCCCGGCGGATGGGCGAGGCGGGCCGGGAGCGCGCGGTGGCGGAGTTCGGCTGGGACGCGGTCGCGCGTCGTACCGTCCGGCTCTACGAGGAGATCCTCGAGCAGGCTTGGGCGGCCCCGCCCAGGGGCGGCCGAGGGTGGACGAGGTGAGGGGAGCGGCCATGCGTCGTGGAGGTCCTTCGGTGCTCGGGATCGTGCTGGCGGGCGGAGAGGGCAAGCGCCTGATGCCCCTGACCGCGGACCGCGCCAAACCCGCGGTCACCTTCGGCGGCACGTACCGGCTGGTCGACTTCGTGCTGTCCAACCTGGTCAACGGCGACATCCTGCGGATCTGCGTGCTCACCCAGTACAAGTCGCACTCCCTGGACCGGCACATCACCACCACCTGGCGGATGTCCAGCCTGCTCGGCAACTACGTCACCCCCGTCCCGGCCCAGCAGCGCCTGGGACCGCGCTGGTACCTCGGCAGCGCCGACGCGATCCTCCAGTCCCTGAACCTGGTCCACGACGAACAGCCGGAGTACGTGGCGGTCTTCGGCGCCGACCACGTGTACCGGATGGACCCGCGCCAGATGCTCACCCAGCACATCGAGTCCGGTGCCGGCGTGACCGTGGCCGGTATCCGGGTCCCGCGCGCCGAGTCGCCGTCCTTCGGCGTGATCACGCCGGGTTCCGACGGCCAGACCGTCACCGGCTTCCTGGAGAAGCCCGCCGACCCTCCCGGGCTGGCCGACGACCCCGAGTGCGTCTTCGCCTCGATGGGCAACTACGTCTTCACCACCAAGGCCCTCATCGAGGCACTGCACCGGGACGCCGGGGACGAGAACTCCGTCCACGACATGGGCGGCTCGATCCTGCCCCAGCTCACCGACCGGGGCGAGGCCGCGCTGTACGACTTCAGCGCCAACCACGTGCCGGGGGAGACGACCCGGGACCAGGGCTACTGGCGGGACGTCGGCACCCTCGACGCCTACTACGACGCCCACATGGACCTGATCGCCGAGCGGCCCGCGTTCAACCTCTACAACCGTGACTGGCCGGTCTACACCCACTCCACCCAGCTCTCGCCCGCCCGTTTCAACGCCGGGGGCATCGCCGGCGAGTCGATCATCAGCGCGGGCTGCCTGATCCGCGGGCAGGTCACCCGGTCCGTGCTCTCGCCGGGCGTGGTGGTCGACCCGGGAGCCGTCGTCCAGGGCTCGGTGCTGCACGACAACGTGCGCATCGGCCGCGGCGCGATCGTGCGCGGGGCGGTGCTGGACAAGAACGTCGACGTGCCGCCGGGCGCGACGATCGGCGTCAACCCGGAGCGGGACGCCGAGCTGTACACCGTCTCCCAGGGCGGCGTGATCGCGTTGGGCAAGGGACAGCGGGTGCCCTGACGGGCGGGTGACGGCCCCGGCCGGCGCGATCCCCGGGCTGCCCCCCGGGGGCCGTTGTCATGTCCCTGGACGCGAAGCGGAATCCGTGTTGTCATGCCTCTGCACATCTGCTGTTACATCGATGTATGACATCGATGTCCTGAGCCATCAGCCACCACCCGTTCTCGAGGAGAGGGTCAGTGCGCACCAAACGACTCAGAGACCGACTGGCACTACTGCTCGCCGCCGCGCTCGGCGTCGCCGGACTCGCCGCCGTGCCCCACGCGAACGCGGCCGACGACGCGGCCGCGGAGATCCACGGCCTGAAGGGCGAGTACTACACCCAGTCCGCTCCCGGCACCTTCGACTTCCACGAACTCAAGGCCACCGGCTTCGACCCGCAGGTCGACTTCAACACCCTGGAGCCGCGGCTGGACTTCGCCACCGGGCAGTCGGACGACGTCAGCGTCCGCTGGACCGGCAAGGTGGTGCCGGAGAAGACCGGCGCCCACACCTTCTCGATCATCGGCGACAACGGCTTCCGCCTCTGGATCGGCGGACAGCTCGCCATCGACCACTGGGTCGACGACTGGGACCGCGAGCAGACCGCCCGGCCCATCGAGCTGACGGCCGGCCAGTCCTACGACATCAAGCTCGAGTACTTCGAGCACTACGGAGGCTCCAACCTCCACCTGCGCTGGACCGAGCCCGGCGGCAGCAAGGAGCCCGTCCCGCAGTCGGCGTTCCGCCTGCCCGACGGCTTCGACTACAACGGCGCGACGGCGACCGCCGTCCAGTCCACCGGCCGCGCCCTCAAGCTCGACTTCGCGAGCCCCCTCGCCGCGGCCCCGGCCGGCCTCACCGACCACCTCGAAGCGGTGATCGGCGGCGCCAAGTGGCCCCTGGGCGAGGCCGAGGTCGACCCCGCCGACCCGACCGCCCTCCTCGTCGCCCTCGACCAGCCCGTCGTCGGCAACAAGAACGGCGACGCGCCCGGCACCGCAGACGTCCGCTACGACGGGGAAGGGGGCCTCACCGACACCGAAGGCAACGTTGTCAAGGCCTTCTGGAGCAGCGGCGGCAACCAGTCCACCTACGAGCTGCGCACCGACTGGGCCGACGAGGTCGGCCCGGACAACGCCCACCCGGAGTACCCGCGCCCCCAGTTGACGCGTGACGCCTGGCGGAACCTGAACGGCCGCTGGCAGTTCGCCGCCGCCGAGGCGGGGGAGCAGCCGCCGGTGGGCGAGAACCTCAAGGAGCGCATCCTCGTCCCGTACCCGGTGGAGTCCCAGCTCTCCGGCATCCAGCGGCACGAGGACCGCATGTGGTACCGCCGCACCTTCACGGTCCCCGCGGGCTGGCACATCGGCCACGGCCAGCGGCTGAAGCTCAACTTCGGCGCCGTCGACTGGCAGTCCGAGGTGTACGTCAACGGCACCAGGGTCGCCGAGCACAAGGGCGGTTACGACAAGTTCAGCGCCGACGTCACCGACGCGCTGAAGCCGGGCCGCACCCAGGAGCTGATCGTCGGCGTCTACGACCCGACCAACGCGGCGAACGGCGAGAACCCGCCGATCGGCAAGCAGAGCCTGGACCCGAGCGGCATCTGGTACACGCCCAGCTCCGGCATCTGGCAGACGGTCTGGATGGAGCCGGTCGCCCGGGACCACGTCGACTCGCTGAAGCTGACCCCGGACGTCGACGCGGGGACCCTGACCGTCGAGCCGAAGGGCGTGCGCGACGGCGTACGGGTCAGGGCGACGGCGTACGAGGGGCACCGCAGGGTCGCCACCGTGAGCGGCCGCACCGGCGAACCGCTGACGCTCAGGATCCACGACCCGCGCCTGTGGTCGCCGGACGACCCCTTCCTGTACGACCTCGAGGTGACCGTCGGACGCGACCGCGTCGACAGCTACTTCGGAATGCGCTCCATCGCCGTCGAGAAGGTGAACGGCGTGCCGCGCACGATCCTCAACGGCGAACCGGTCTTCATGATGGCCACCCTCGACCAGGGCTTCTGGCCGGACGGCCTGCACACGGCACCGACCGACGAGGCCCTCGCGCACGACCTGAAGCTGCACAAGCAGCTCGGCTTCAACTCCGTGCGCAAGCACATCAAGGTCGAGCCGGACCGCTGGTTCTACTGGGCCGACAAGCTGGGCCTGCTGGTGTGGCAGGACATGCCGTCGACGACCCCGGGGGTGAACCCGGACGCCGCCTCCCGGGCCCAGTTCGAGCGCGAGATGAAGGAGATGATCGACGAGCACATCAGCCATCCGTCGATCATCATGTGGGTCACCTTCAACGAGGGCTGGGGCCAGTACGACATCAAGCGCGTCGCCGAGCAGGCCAAGGCCTGGGACCCGACCCGCCTCGTCAACAACCAGTCGGGCCTGAACCTCGGTGCCGACGGCGGCGCCGGCGACATCATGGACGAGCACGGTTATCCGAGCCCCGCCCTGCCGCCCTCCCCGGACGGTGAACGCGCCCTGGTCACCGGCGAGTACGGCGGCCTCGGTCTCGCGGTGCCCGGACACGCCTGGTCCGTGCAGCAGTCGTACGTCGACGTCGACCCCCAGACGTACACCGACGACTACCTCACCAAGCTCGACGAGGTGCGCGCCCTGGTCTGCCGGGGCAGCAACGGCGCCGTCTACACCCAGATCTCGGACGTCGAGGGCGAGCTGAACGGACTGACGACCTACGACCGCAAGGTCCTCAAGCCGGACGTCGAGCGGGTGAAGGCCGCCCACGAGGCCCTGATCCACGACGCGTCCCAGCCCACCCCCGCGGGATGCCCGACCGCCTGACCCGGCGCCCGGGCCTGTGCGTGGCCGGGGTGGTGGCGGCGTCCGCGCGCTGTTCACCGCTCCGGCGGCGCGGACCGCACGGCCGGCCGCCTTCGACGTCGGCGAGACACGGTCGGCCCGCAGCCGTCCGGGTGGGGTACCTCGGCCGAGGCGACCCCGCCACCGCCGACCTGAGCACAGGCGCCCCATGAGTCCCTGGAGTCCCGCCCCCTCGCCGGGGGCGGGACATCAATGCGCAGTTAACTGTGCGTAGCTTGATCGTGCTTGACCGTAATCGGCGGAAGGCGATTGACTGCTTGTCCACCCGTCGTCCGCGTGTCGTCCCTGCGAGGCAAGCCCTTGACTCCCGATCCGCTCGCTCCTCTCGACCTGGCGTTCTGGAACATCGAGTCCGCCGAGCACCCCATGCATCTCGGCGCGCTCGGGGTCTTCCCGGCGGACTCGCCCACCGCGGCCGCCCATGCGGCGGACCTGCTCGCCGCCCGCGCGCCCGCGGTGCCCGGACTGCGGATGCGGATCCGGGACACCTGGCAGCCGCCGCTCGCCCTGCGGCGGCCGTTCGCGTTCGGCGGCGCGACCCGTGAGCCCGACCCCGGCTTCGACCCGCTCGACCACGTCCGGCTGCACGCGCCGACGACGGACTTCCACGCGCGGGCGGGCCACCTCATGGGGCGCCCGCTGGGGCGCGGCCGGCCGCCGTGGGAGGCGCATGTGCTGCCGGGTGCGGACGGTGGCGCTTTCGCCGTGCTCTTCAAGTTCCACCACGCCCTCGCCGACGGACTGCGAGCCCTGACCCTCGCCGCGGGGGTCCTCGACCCGATGGACCTCCCCGCGCCCCGGCCCCGCCCCGGTCCGCCCCCGCGCGCTCTCCTGCCGGACGTGCGCGGACTGCCGGAGAGGGTGCGCGGCGCCCTGTCCGACGCGGGCCGCGCCCTCGACATCGGCGCCGCCGCGGCCCTGTCCATCCTCGACGTGCGTTCCTCGGCCGCGCTGACCGCGGAGTCCTCCGGTACCCGCCGCACCGCGGGCGTCGCCGTCGACCTCGACGACGTGCACCGCGTACGCAAGACCGTCGGCGGCACCGTCAACGACGTCCTGATCGCCGTCGTCGCCGGCGCCCTGCGTCGCTGGCTGGACGAGCGCGGCGACGGCAGCGAGGGCGTCGCGCCGCGTGCGCTGATCCCCGTCTCCAAGCGCCGCCCGCGCACCGCCCAGCCCCAGGGCAACCGGCTCTCCGGTTACCTGATACGGCTTCCCGTCGGCGACCCCGACCCGCTGTCCCGCCTCGGCGCGGTCCGCGCCGCCATGGACCGCAACAAGGACGCGGGGCCCGGCCGGGGCGCCGGCGCCGTCGCCCTGCTCGCCGATCACGTCCCGGCGCTCGGCCACCGGCTCGGCGGGCCGCTGGTCGGGCAGGCGGCCCGGCTGTGGTTCGACATCCTGGTCACCAGCGTCCCCCTGCCCAGCCTCGGCCTGCGGCTCGGCGGCCACCCGCTCACCGAGGTCTACCCGCTGGCGCCGCTGGCCCGCGGCCACTCCCTGGCGGTGGCCGTCTCGACGTACCGGGGGAAGGTCCACTACGGCTTGGTCGCCGACGGGAAGGCGGTGCCGGACCTCGACCGGTTCGCGCTGGCGTTGTCGGAGGAGGTGGAGACATTGCTCACCGCCTGCGGTCCCTGAGGGGGACGGGTTTGGCTCCGTGCCCCGGCGCTGAATAAAATCCGCTGTTCGAAAGCGGACGCGTCTCGGAGCGCCGCGACGGTGACCAGGGAACGGCAGCGGCGATGACGGTGACACAGGACGGTTCGGCGACCACGGACGAGGTGGTGTACGAGTCCGGTGACGAGGCGGGGTACGGCCCCGGTATCGACCCGGAGCGGCTCGCCGTCTGCCTGAGCGTGCTGGCGGAACTCGACGGCCTCGACGTCGACCACCCGGACGCGGTCCGGGTCCGCCGGGCCACGTCGCACATCTACCGCATGGTCAAGCAGCGCCGCCGCCAGGAGCGCCGGGCCGCCAAGACCGCCCACGACAAACTGGTGACCGAGGCCACCGCCACCGGGTCCGCCGAGCGCATCGACGACGAGACCGAAGGCATCCTGCCCTCCTCCCGCACCGAGGAGGGCAGCATCGCCGGAATACTGCAGCGCCCCCGCTCCTGCTACATCTGCAAGCAGCGGTACGTCGAGGTCGACTACTTCTACCACCAGCTCTGCCAGAGCTGCGCCGCCGAGAACCGGGCGCGCCGCGACGCCCGCGCCGACCTCACCGGCAAGCGCGCGCTGCTTACCGGCGGCCGGGCCAAGATCGGCATGTACATCGCGCTGCGGCTGCTGCGCGACGGCGCGCACACCACGATCACGACCCGCTTCCCCAAGGACGCCATCCGCCGCTTCAAGGCCATGGACGACTCCGCGGACTGGATCCACCGCCTGGAGGTCGTCGGCATCGACCTGCGCGATCCCGCCCAGGCCGTGGCCCTGGCCGACCAGGTCACCGAGCGGGGCCCGCTCGACATCCTGATCAACAACGCCACCCAGACCGTGCGCCGGCTGCCCTCCGCGTACGCCGCGCTCGTCGAGGGAGAGAGCGCCCCGCTGCCGGCCGGCGAGCTGCCCGCCCACCACGTCATCGGCGCCTTCAACTCGGGTGCGGTGGACGGACTTGCCGCGCTGCCCGTCGGGGCCACGGGGCTCGACGCGCAGCAGGTGGCCGACCTCGCGCTGGTCGCCGGCAACGCCAGCGTGGTCCGGCACCGCGAGGGCACCGCCATCGACGCGGGCGGTCTGGTCCCCGACGTCGTCGACACCAAC